>JANPAS010000134.1:0-34270 GCA_031430035.1 Comamonadaceae bacterium
CACAGCAGAAAGGCTGGCAAAGATGATTTCAGTCAGCATCACCACCGATGTGGTGCTTGATTTGAGCCGCGATGCGCCGTATTGCATGGCGAGGTTGCCAATCAAAAAGAAAGTGGCCATGCCCACCACGGCAACACCTAGTGTCCACGAAAAATTGGGCAGAGCAGGCACGATTTTTAAGCTCGCTCCAATTGCCGCAACGCCTAGCGCCGCCAGTGTTCCGCCAGCAAACATAGCCGTCAAGCGCTCGGCGTCTGTTGTTTCGTCGAGCTTCAAAATAAGCGTGTTGGTCAGCGCAAACGTAAAACCGCCCGCAAGCGCCAACCAGTCAGCAAGCGAGCTTGGAATTGGCCACGGTGAATCTGGATTTTTGAGTACCAAGAGCACGCCTGCTACGGCAAAGCCCAAGCGCAGCAAGCCTTGCGAGCTCATGTGCTCTTTCAGCAGCCACCGCGCCAAGAGCAAAGCCCACGCAGGCATTAAGTAAAAAAGCAGCACCACGCGAACCACATCGCCCACGGTCACCGCCCAGTTGAAGGCGACGTTGGTAAAGCCTGAGGCTAGTGCCAAAAGCCACAATCCACGCGCGGAGTCGTTCAAACTAAAGAGTGCTGGCCATACGCGCGGCATGTACAGCGTAACGGCCAAGAGCACAAGCGCAAACGTCAGTCCTGTCGCCCATAGCGGATGCAATCCAGCGCCTTCCATAAAGCGCAAAGGCCACCATGACACTCCCCACACAAACGCATTGGTGATGAGTGCCATGACGGCCCATACGTTCTGGGTCATTTTTTGCCCGCAAACCTCATGAATAGTGGCTTAGCGAGAAGTCAATTAACGCCAGCCGCGACCCGCTGGTGCTACGCTTGGACGTGGTGCACGATCAGCACCTAGTGTTGGACGTGCACCAGCGTGGGCTGGTGAAGTTGAGCGAGGAGCTCCGAAATCCTTACGCGGCGTATCGTGACGCGGTGCGGCGTTGAAGTCTTTGCGGGGTGCAGCAGGCGCGCCAAAGTCACCTGTGCCAAATGTACGACGCGGCGCGTCAAAATTTGCGAAATTGGAGCGGGGTGCGCGTTCAGCACGCTCTACAAAACTATGCGGTGCTGGCGTAGAGAGGCCGCGTGGGTCATGACGTGCATCTTGTGCTGCTTGGCGATTGGCAAAGCTGTCGTCGCGCGGTGCGCGGTCAGCGCGGTCGCCAAACGGACGGCCACGTGGTGCGCCGCGATCAGCGAAGCCGCCACCTGCGCGCTCACCAAAGCTAGGGCGATCACCACCAAAGCCGCTTGAGCGCTCGCCGAATCCACCGCGTGCAGGTGCACGATCAGCAAAACCACCACGGTCACCAAAACTACGTGGCTCGTTGCGACCTTGGTAGCCACCGCCGCCGTTGCGGTCGTTGAAACCACTTGCACCGCCGTAGCTGCGTCCGCGGCTGCCAGGTGCTGGCTTAGGCGAGAACTTGCTTGGTACGCGGCGTGGTTCTAAACCTTCCACCACAGACGGCTCTACGCGGTTGTTGGTGAATTGCTCGATGCGTCTCCAGTTGAAGGCTTCCGAGTGATTGACCAAACTCACGGCAACGCCAGAGCGCCCTGCACGGCCAGTGCGGCCGATACGGTGAACGTAATCTTCGGACTGCTTAGGTAAATCAAAGTTAACCACGTGGCTAATATCAGGCACGTCAAGTCCGCGAGCAGCCACATCGGTAGCGACCAGCACTTGCATCTTGCCGCCGCGCAGCAAACCTAGCGTGCGATTGCGCGCGCCTTGGCTCATGTCACCGTGCAAAGCACCAGCGGCAAAGCCGTTGTCGGCTAATTGTTCGGCGAGCTGATCTGCGTCACGTTTTGTAGCTGTGAAAACAATCGCTTGCTTCATCGTTGCATCGCGCAAGATGTGATCTAACAAGCGGTGCTTGTGTCCCATGTCATCGGTGAAATGCATGCGCTGCTCGATGGCGCTTTGGTCAAGCTTTGTCGCTTTGATCGAAATGCGTTCAGGATCTTTCAACATGCGACGTGCGAGTGCTGCCACACGCTCGTCCAGTGTTGCCGAGAACATCACAGTTTGACGGCCAGCAGGCGTGCTGTGCAAAATTTGATCAATGTCATCTTGGAAACCCATATCCAACATGCGGTCGGCTTCGTCAAATACCATCATGGTGAGCTTAGACAAATCAATACGGCCAGAGCCGATGTGGTCTAGCAAGCGGCCAGGTGTTGCGACCAAAATGTCGGGCATACGCGCCAGCATCTCCAATTGTTTTGGATAAGGCATGCCGCCCAAAATGCTTGTCACTTCGATGTGGCGCAGGTATTTACCGAAGTCGGCCGTTGCGGCAGTCACTTGCTGGGCAAGCTCGCGCGTTGGAGTCAGCACTAACACGGAAGGCTGCGCAGGGCCGCGCGCTTTAGCGCCACGTCCTGTTTTTAGACCGCCTTTGTCGCCGTAGCGATCACCACCGCGGTGGTTTTTACCGGGACGACCACGGCCACGGCGCTCTTCGACCATTGCTGGACGAATAGCTTCTAGCGATTCGTCCACTGGCAATGATGCAATTTTGTGCAAAGCTGGCAACATAAATGCAGCCGTTTTGCCAGAGCCTGTTTGCGAAGACACCATCAAGTCGCGACCAGCCAAGAAGGCCGGAATCGCTTTGGCTTGAACGGGTGTAGGCTCGGTGAAGCCAAGATCGGTCAGTGCCCGCACGATATCGGCGTTGAGGCCAAGTGACGCGAAGACGTTTGTTTTATTAATAAATGTTGCGGCGGCATCGGCTGACAAATCAGCAGATAACTCGGCAGGAATTGCTTCTGGCGCAAGATGGGCGTTAGCAACAACGTCAGTCGTTGTAACGATAGTGGTAACTTCTTCGTTAGAAGTTGTAATTTGAATATCAGACATAAAAGCTCACAAATAAATGCAGGAGCCACGCGCAAAATACAAGCGAGCGCACTGCAACAAAGCAGTGATGCTTGAAAGCTATAAAAGCTTACAGATGCGAACTAGGCGCCGACGTTGGACAGATCAAAAGATTCCGCCTTAAACAGCAACGACGCCTTGAAGAGACAGGACTAAAGATCTTTTCAGATCCAAACCCAGAGTAGAGAAGGAGACGTTGCAACAAAATCACTAAAAATTAGCGATGATCATATTGTACTCGGTAAAAACCCTTATCGACAAGTTTCAATATCATCAAGATCTGGCGGCAGCCTAACGCCTGTATCAATACAAGTCCCAGCACGGCCACCAATCTGAGTGTTCAATTGGATGGGTTTAAAGCTAGCGCTCGTTGAGACGCCAACTGGCACATTAAATTCGCCGTTACGAGTAACTGGCATATTGACGCTATCGCCGCGCCCTGTAGTTCCCTCACTCGCAGGCAGTGCGCGCTCACTAACTAGCACTAATGTTTCTACAAAAATACTCGCCACAGTACCCGTCGGGGTTATTGTCGGTGTCGGTGTCGGTGTTGGCGTTGGCGTTGGCGTTGGCGTTGGCGTTGGCGTTCCAGTGATATTTGCGCCAAGTGCATTAACAATGCTTGAGCCTCCAGACATGGTGTAATTTACCGTATCGCGAAGGACATTTGTCAAATTTATCGTCTGAAGTCCCACACTAGCATTGGTAAATGCAGCACTGGTATTAATAGCTGTAAAGGTTGTGCTCGTGTTAAGGCTGCCGTTGGCTCGCGCCACGTTACCTAGCAAAACAGTGCCGGTGCTATTGGAAATAACAGTTGCACTCGTTGTATTGTCAAACACTTTGTCGGAGACAGAGCCGTTCGTGGTGATCGTCACGTTGGCTTTGCTGATCGTTGCAGTCAAATTCGCAGAACCAGAACCACCACCTGAAATCGTATAGTTTGTCGTGTCGCTCAGCGTATATGTAATATTGACATTTTTAGCGATGCCTGCCGTGGCATTACTAAAGCCACCAGAGACCGTTAATGTCGTGAAGGTGCTATTCGCGTTAACCGCACCATTAGCTGCGCTGCTATTACCCAATTGCACCACAAAGCCATTTGAAATAGCCGCATTAGTCGTTGTGTCATAAACCTTATCGGCAACAGTAATCGTTCCATTCACGCTCACGTTGGCTTTGCTGATCACCGCGCTATTGGTACCCACACGTACGCTGCTGCCACCCACCAAGGTGTAGTTAGCCGTGTCTTGCAGGGCTGCGGTGAGGTTCACCGTTTGCGTACCCGCGCTGGCGTTGGTGAAGCTGCTGGTGGTGTTGACTGCCGTGAAACTCGTGCTGGTATTGACAGAGCCGTTGGCCAAGCTTGCATTGCCAAGTGCCACGGTTCCCGTGGCGTTGGTGGTGATGAAACTACTCGTCGTGGTATCAAACACTTTGTCGGAGGCCGAGCCGTTGGTCGTGATCGTCACGTTGGCTTTGCTGATCACTCCGCCCGTAGCATTAATGGTTTGATTGACAAAATAGCCCGAAACCGTGCCATTCATCACGAGGTTTGTATTGGTTACATTGACACTCAGTCCCGTGCCTGCTGATGACGTGTTATAGGCCGTCTTTGCGGGGCTTGCCGTAAAGTTGATCGTATCGCCATCAATCAAGCCTGTGACGTTGTAATTGCCTGTAGCGGTGGCATTTGTCGTATCGTAGACCTTGCTGTTATTCAGCGCTGTAATTGTGATGTTGGGGGCAATGCGGTAAAACACATTGAGCAATTGGCTGGTGTTAACTGTGCCGCCATTAACCGCCGTGTTGTACGCCTTGGTTGTCGTGGACAGGTTTGCGCCCGCAATTAAACTTTGGAATTTGCTGGTGTTGGCATTAGTCGTGTTCGGTGTGCCGCTATAAATAATCGTTGTGCCGCCGCCGCCCGCGGTATTGGCGTTTATGCTGAGCGCCGTTCCAACAATCACGTCACCGCCCGTTGCAACGCCTGCAGCGTATTGGCTTCCTGCGTCTAGAGTAATGTTGGTACCAGACGAGAGATTGCCGTTTAGCGTCAAATTACCATTCGTGACGTTCGCGAGTAGGCTACTGCTTGCAGTCGTCAGCGCGATATTGCCAAGCGCCGAGGATTGGTTTGCGCTAATTGCGAGGCTACCCGTACCCGTGATACTGCCGCCCGTCTGCACAAAACCACTGCCGCTACTGCCTGCATTGGCAAAGAATCCAACATTGCCCGAGATGGTCATGTTGCCGCCACTGAAGAAAACGCCATAACTAATATTCGACCGCCCACTCACTACGCCACCCAAAGTAGTATTGCCGCCGACAAAGAAAACACCCACGTCACCGCCAGAGGCCACGCCCGTTATGTTATTTCCAGCATTTTGCGCGGCAAGATTGCCAGAAAATTGAACCGCGTTTTTACCTGTCAAAGCGGTCGTATTACCACTAATCTGCAAAATACCCGTCGTGTTAATGGTTGAGTTGGCGGTCAAAGTGACTCCGCCAGCACCCGTACCGTCCCCCGCACTAATGTTGATCGCCGCGTTGCTGGTGGATGCACCCAAAATCGTCATGCCAGCCAGCGAGATGTTGGCCGATGTGCTCACCAGAACACCTGGTCCATTAAATGAGCTACCAGTCAGCGTCGTGTTGGGCAGTGTGAGCGTGATATTGTTTGTCCCGTTGCCAACAAAGATACCTGCGCCCGCATTGGCTGTGCCGCCCAAGATGACACTGCCGCCATTTTGCAGTACGGCCACCGTTCCCGCGCTCAAATTCATGCCATAAATAGTTGAATTGGTGCTATTGCCCGTAATGCCCGTGATGCAAGACGTGTTGCCTGCCGTGGCATTGACCGTCAAGCAGCCACTGCTGAACCAAACACCAGTGCCTTGTGCCGAACTGCCTGTAATGGAGGCGTTCCCAATGAGAAAGTGACCGCCGCCTCCACTGAGGAGTACGCCTTGAGCTGTATTAGAAAACCCCGTAGTGTTGGCTGAAAAAGTGTTATTGCCAGCGTTATAGACCACACCTGGACCTGTATCAGAGCTGCCCGTAGTGACGCCTGAGACCGTATTATTACCGCCCCCGTAATACACGCCGACACTTGTATTAGAACTACCCACGGTAAGCCCTGAGACCGTATTGTTGCCGCCAAGATAATAAACGCCCACAGAAGCGAGGCTAGCCACGCCAACGGTGTTACCTAAGATAGTGCTATTGCCGCCAAAATAGAGTACGCCTATGTTTGTATTAGACATGCCCGTGGTATTACCTGTAATAGTTCTGGCGCCATTGAAATAATACACACCGTAGTATGAGTTGGAGCTGCCCGTAGTATTGCCAGAAACCGTATTATTTCCGCCAGAATATCGCACACCCGCCCCCGTATTCGAGTTACCCGTGGTGTTACCAGAAATAGTGTTATTGCCGCCAAAGTAATTTACGCCCGCAGTACCCGTCCCACCCGCATTAGAAACACCTATTACATTGCCCGTAATCGTGTTGTTACCAGCCACATACGTGACTGCACTACCGCCCGCATTGACAAAACCGAAAAGACTACCTGAGATCGTATTGCCGCCGCCTGAAAATGCTACGCCCGCATTCGAGTTGCCGCTACCTGCGACATTACCCGAAATCGTGTTATTCCCGCCACTGAAGCTCACCCCTATGCCGCTTACGGCTGTCCCCGTGACACATCCAGAAATACTCGTATTTGCGCCACTGAACCGCACGCCATAGTATGTGTTGGTTACGCCAGCAATATTCGCGCCCAGTGTTTGATTGCCAGTAATAAAACTAACGCCAGCGCCCGTATTCGAATAGCCAGTAATGTTGCTACTTGTGTTTAACGCCGTAATCGTGCCTGAAACTGCAACACCATCAATCGCACCTAGCGCCGTTGTATTACCACTAATCCGCAAAATCCCCGTCGTATTAATCGTTGAGTTGGCGGTCAAAGTAACCCCGCCCGCACCCGTACCGCCGCCCGCACTGATGTTGATTGCCGCGTTGCTGGTGGATGCGCCCAAAATTGTCATGCCAGCCAGCGTGATGTTGGCCGATGTGCACACCAAAACGCCCGTACCGCTAATCGAACTACCTGAGAGCGTACTATTGGGGGAAACAAGGTTGATATTGCCCGAGCCATTGGTCACCACAATGCCTGCGCCAGTGTTTGACGAGCCCGAAATATTGGCATTGCTCACACTGGTGGCGTTGCCAATCACGACACCTGTATTAGTGTTAGATGTGCCCAGAATAGAAATATTACCCGTGCCCGTTGATGTCAACGTACCGCCCGAGATATTGATACCCACGCCCGTGTTTGATAGTCCAGACAAAATAATCCCGCCGCTTGGCGTGTTATTGAGTGTGGTTGCCGCCGATATGTTAAGACCCGTACCGCTGTTGGATGTGCCCGAAAGACTCAGCGTGCCGTTACCTGTGTTGAGATAGTTACCCGATATGCCCGCCAAACCGGCGCCGCTATTGGATCGCCCTTGTAAGTAGATACTGCCGTTGCTGCTAAGGTTTAGCGTAGGCGCGATGTAAAATGTGATGCCGCCCTCACTAGATAAGTTAGCAAAGCCCGACACATTCAAACTGCCAGAGCCGTTGCTAATAAGCGTAGATGTTGTGTTGAAAAAGACTGCGCCGCTGGCCGTAGCATTGGTATAACCCACAACATTGATATTGCCCGCACCCGTATTGTTAATACTCAGCGCCGTACCGTTAATAGCGATGCCATAGCCCGTATTGGACGAGCCTATCAATGTCAGGTTGCCACTACCGTTATTAGCAAATGCCAGCGAAGAACCTGAGTCTACAGAAATGCCTACGTTTGTAGCAGACGAACCGACAATATTGACATATTGACCCCCAGCAGTATTAAATGTGAACGCGCCCGCCGCAAACCGCACACCCGTACCATTTCCAGTAGATATGCCCGTCACGTTCACGTTACCGCCAATCGCAACACTGCCGCCAGCAAAATAAAGGCCCTCTGAAACGACTGAAGTTCCCGTTAAGCCGGCATTAAAAGTCGAACTCCCTCCGACCCAAAAAATACCCTGGCCGTTTGTATTAATGGTCGAACAGATAAGCCCAGTCACATTGCCATTAAAGGTTTGGGTGCCGCCCTCAAAACCAATCCCTCCGCCAGCAAAAGTTGCTGTCGCCAAGGGACTGGTCTGCACGCCCAGCACCAAGCCATTGAAAGTTTGATTCCCGCCATTGAAGTCAATACCAATGTAGGCATTGCTCTCACCCGTTACGTTGCTCGTGGTGCCAACAAATGTTTGATTGCCGCCCCTAAAAACAATGCCGCCCGAAGATAGACAGGCGCTAGCCACTCCATTAGCCGAGGTGTTTCCATACACAACCCCGCCAATGGTTTGATTGCCGCCCGAGAAATTAAGCCCCGAATTATTAGCAGAGCCGACGCTACTTGCATAGCCCGTAATATTATTCGCCGCGTTAGTTGCGGTCACATTCCCCAAGAAAACAACGCCGTCACCATCGGCCACAATGCTCCTGTTACCCGAAATCCGCAAAATGCCCGCGGTATTAATGGTCGAGTTAGCCTGCAAAATAACCCTACCCGCACCCGTACCGCCGCCCGCACTGATGTTGATCGCTGCGTTATTGGTAGACTGACCCAAAATCGTCATGCCCGCCAGCGCGATGTTGGCCGAGGTGCAGACCAAAACGCCTGAGCCATTAAATGAGCTGCCGCTTAGCGTAGTGTTAGGCAGTGTCAGCGTGATGTTATTTGTGCCATTGCCCACAAAGATGCCCGCGCCCGCGTTGGCTGTTCCGCTAAAAACAATCGTGCCGCCACTTGCCGCCGCAATCGTTGGAACTAGCGACAAGTTCAAACCATAAACTGTGCTGGTAGTGCTATTGCCCGTAATACCTGTGATGCAAGTGGTATTGCCTGCTGTTGAGTTGAGTGTGAGCGTACCGCCAGCAAACACGACACCCGAGCCTTGCGCCGAACTGCCCGTAACGGTTGAGTTACCGCTAATGTTGTTGGTTCCCGCTGCAAACTGCACGCCCGTTGCCGTAGTTGAGAAGCCCGTGATATTGGCATTCGTCACGTTGATGCCGTTACCAATGCGTACACCAAAGTTGGTGTTGGATGTGCCCAAGATGGACACATTACCAACGCCCAGCGTGCTCACCGTACCGCCCGTAATGTTGACGCCAACGCCTGTATTTGAACTGCCCGACAAAATAATACGGCCGCGCTGGGTGTTATTGAGTGTGGTTGCGCCCGAGATATTGAGGCCCGTTCCGCTATTGGATGTGCCCGAAAAGCTCAGCGTTCCGTTACCTGTGTTGTTGTAGGAGCCAGAGATGCCCCCTAGGCCAGCACCGCTATTGGATTGTCCCTGTATATAAATGCTGCCGTTGCTGCTAAGGTTTAGCGTGCTCGTCGTAAATGTGGTGCCATTGCCGCTGGACAAATTAGCAAAACCAGATATGTTCAAATTGCCAGAGCCGGTGCTATTTAAAACCGTAGCCGCTGAAAACTGCACGCCCGACAGTGTGGTTGAGTTGGTATAGCCCGTTACCGTAATCGAGCCATTAGCCCCGCTGGTCATTAAAGTTGAAGCGGCAGTAAAGTTGACGCCTAGACCTGTATTTGAACTGCCTGACAGAACGATGCTGCCGTTCTGTGTGTTATTGAGTGTGATTGCAGCCGCGATATTGAGACCCGTACCCGTATTGGATGTGCCAGAAAAACTCAGTGTCCCGTTACCCGTGTTGTTATAAGTACCCGAGATATTGAGGCCAACGCCGCTATTGGATTGCCCTTGTAGGTAGATACTGCCATTGCTGCTGAGGTTTAACGTAGGCGCGGCCACAAATGTAATACCGCTTGCACTGGATAAATTGGCAAAGCCTGATACGTTCAAACTTCCCAAACCGGTGCTATTCAAAACTGGGGCTAATGAAAACCGCACGCCCGACTGCGTGGTTGAATTGCTATAGCCCGTCACGCTAATCGAGCCATTACCACTAGTCATTAAAGTGGCGGCAGCGGTAAAGTTGACACCCACGCCCGTGTTTGAGCTGCCGGAAAAAAGGATGCTGCCGTTCTGCGTGTTATTGAGCGTCGTTGCGCCCGTGATATTGAGACCTACACCCGTATTGGATGTGCCAGAAAAACTCAGTGTTCCGTTACCCGTGTTGTTATAAGTCCCAGAAATACCCGCTATGCCTGTGTTGCTATTCGATTGCCCCACGATATAGACGCTTCCATTGTTGCCCCTAGAAAGCGTGATCGTGCTCAGATTAAAGCCAACTGCGCTAGACCGATTGGCATAGCTTGAAATGTTAATCGCGCCCGCTGAGCCGTTACTCACAACATTAAAGTTGGCGGCACTAACGACGCCCGCCGTATTGAGCACGATCGCCGATAGTGTTGTGCTGTTGGTCACACCCGTGATATTAATAAAACCAGTGCCGTTTTGAACGATGGAATAATTTGCGCCGTCAATAACGAGTCCTACGCCAGAGTTGGATCGTCCGTAAAGGTTTACCGAGCCGCTGTTGTTGTTAATAATCCGGTTTTCCGTGGGTGCGGTGCCGAATCCCCCAATAAACAAACCGATTCCCGAGCTTTGGTTTGCATAGCCTTCTAGTGTGACCACCCCAGAACCTGAGTTGTTGACCGAAAAATTTGCATCAGTAGGCCAAATTGGAATACTCAAGCCAGCGGCTGTTGTCGAGTTTGTAATACCTCGTATCGTCACCGAGCCGCTGGAGTTATTTCGAAGAACAAACGAGTCATCCCCAAGCGTAGCGCCTATACCAGAGTTTGAACTACCAGTTATTGAGATCGAACCACTTCCATTGTTGACGAAGGCATTAAAAAAAGCCCCCCCATTGTGTATTTGCAAACCAGTACCTGAACGGCTTAATCCAATAACGTTTATTTGACCGCTTCCATTGTTATAAATAATAGTTCCAGCACCAACGGCATCTATTCCGAACCGAATTCCCGCTTGAGAATTAGATGAGCCCGTGATATTAACAATACCCGTTCCATTGTTATAAATACTAGAAGCATATAAAACCGGCAGGTACACACCATCCGCTGCATTCGCATAGCCCGTTATATTGACATTAGCCCCGCCAACCACGGCAATATTACCCGTCAAATTAACGGCAGTCGTGCCTGCAAGGCCTACCGTATTACCGTATATCTTTATGTCTCCACCATTAGTCTGTAGCGCCCCGTTGCTTGTCACGCACACAAAGCCTGTGCCTACGTTACCGCTATCGGCCGTCAAATTAACGCCCAGAGAGCCACTCGTCGCCGCTATCGTGCTATTAACCGTAATAGAACCGTTAGCCAAGAGCGTAAGGTTGGTAAGCGCAACCGTGTTATTAGCTTTAATGATGTTGGCGTTCACAATAATGTTGCCCTGACCCGCCGCTCCACTTGTCGTGGTAATGAGCACGTTGGTAGAGTTGAGCGCATCGACAATCGATGTGTTGCTAACGTTGCTGGTTAAGTTCGTGCCGCTTGACCAAATGCCGCCTGTTAACGTTCCATTGTTGCTTGCTGTAGACGTAATCGTGATGTTGGTCGGATCAATCAACCACTGCCCAGCGCCCGTCTTACCCGCGCCTTTGATAGTGCCGTCAATGTTCACCACATGACCCGATGTCTCGACAAAACCGCCCGAGCCATTGGCAGAGCTGATGTCAATCGTGCTGCCTGCTTGCACCACGGTTTGCGCCGCCATCGAGAAGTTCAAGAGCGAGGTTACTTTGTTGAGGTTGTCGCCGCCAATAACGACCGTGCCGCCGCCCGCATCGCCCGAGGCGTTAACCGTGCTGTTGTTCAGGAGCGCCACATACTGACCCGCCATGATGGCCGTGCCGCCCTTGTTGCCGCCCGTGCCTGAAACGTCTAGCGTACCGCTGTTGACGACCGCGCCCTCGTCACCGCCATCCAAGATGATGACGCCGTTTTTACTCGTCATGCTTCTGGCTCTGATCACGCCTTCGTTGTTGACGACGTTGTCCAGTAGCGTTTCTTTGCCTCTAGCGGTCAAAAAGACTTGGCCACCATCGGCCACGATGAGGCCTTTGTTTTGCACCAAGGCGTTGGCAACCGCGCCTGTAATTTGGACGCTCAAAAGCTGTCCGTTGTCTAGGCTGAGTCCCAATGTTTGTCCAGCCGCCAAGGTAATCGTGCCGCCATTGGCAATGATCGTGCCCTCGTTGGTGACTTTGTCTGCATGCAGCACGACGTAGCCGCCCGTGCCGTTACCCGTGGCGGTGATCATGCCTTGGTTGATAACGCCCGCCAAACTACCGCCCGAGAAGCTGTAGTTGCCTGCGTCAATTTGCGCGTCTGTGATGTTTTTGGTGGTGGCAACCAGTGCGCCCACTTGCACCTGTGCGCCTCGGCCAAACATGACGCCATTGGGGTTGATCAGAAAGACCTGGCCGTTGGCTTGCAAGTTCCCATAAATCTGTGACTGGCTGTTACCAATCACGCGGTTAATGGCGATAGAGCTGCTGCTGGGCTGGTTAAAAATAACGGTATTGCTAGCGCCAATGCTGAAAGAATTCCAATTGGCACCAAGGACATTTGTGCCTTGGTTGATGGTCATCGTATTACCGCTGGTGGTAATCGTGCCCGAACCTTTGGTGATAACGCCGCCCGTTGGAAGCACTGACTGGGCAAAACTTTTGAGGGTAAACGTGCTGACACCCGCAAAGGCAAGAGCCACCGCAAATGAAATACTGGCAAGGCTTGACCCGCCCACACCCGCGACATCAAAACTGCTCGCTAAGCCATACCCCGCTTGGCTTTCAGCAAATCCATGCGCGCCCTCTCCCACCGTCTCGCCGGCATTTTTGCCTTGCGATACAGTTGTTTCAGCCACGGCAATCAATGCGCCGAATTTCTTGCTGAATACCAAACGGTAAAGGTTCTTGTTCACGTCAAATGATTAAAAAAGGTAAATAAGAGAATTAAAGTTCACTCTTTTCACATTGTACACAAAAAACCCATTAAACGTCTTCAGTTACAAAATACCAACAACTATCTTTCTCACGTAAAATCATGTGACTTACCCGTACAACATGAACTCAATTACTACCCTTAACATGGCCTCAATTGAACCCACGATCCGCCTTGCCACCGTAGCAACCATCGATGCGCTAAACATTCGGTTTAGTGAAAACTGTAGTACTACATTAGTAATGCGCGAACAACACGGTCGCGATGAGTCGTCCTTTACCTTTCCGCCGCCCGATGCGGTCGTTTTTGCCGAATCAACACAAGACGTGGCGGATGCCGTCCGTATTTGCGCCCAGCACCACACCCCCGTTATTCCCTTTGGTGTGGGCTCGTCATTAGAGGGGCATCTCTTGGCCGTGCGCGGCGGCATCAGTCTGGATGTGTCACGCATGAACAAAGTTTTGGCCATCCACGCCGAAGATCTAACCGTCACGGTTCAGCCAGGCGTTACGCGCAAAGCGCTGAACGAAGCCATTAAACACACGGGGCTTTTCTTCCCCATTGATCCAGGCGCTGATGCCTCCATTGGCGGTATGTGCGCGACCAGAGCCAGCGGCACAAACGCCGTGCGCTATGGCACGATGCGCGAAAACGTACTGGCGCTTGAGGTTGTCACCGCCAGCGGCGAGGTCATTCGCACAGGTACGCGCGCCAAAAAAAGTAGCGCGGGTTACGACCTGACGCGCCTGATGGTGGGCTCTGAGGGCACGTTGGGTGTGATGACTGAAATCACCCTCAAAATCTACCCGCTACCCGAGGCGATTAGTGCCGCTGTCTGTAGCTTCCCCAGCATCGAAGCCGCGGTGCGCACGACGATTCAAATCATTCAAATGGGAATTCCCATTGCGCGTGTTGAGCTGATTGATGCCAATACGGTTCGAATGCTGAACAAGCACTCGAAGCTCGATCTGCACGAGGGCGCGATGCTGCTCATGGAGTTTCACGGCTCGCCTGCTAGCGTCCAAGAGCAAGCCGAAGCCGTACAAGAAATCGCCTCAGATCATGAGGGCCAAGCATTCGAGTGGGCAACCACACCCGAAGAGCGCACACGCCTGTGGACAGCGCGGCACAACGCCTATTTTGCAGGCGTACAAAGTCGCCCGGGGTGCAAGGTGATTTCGACCGATACCTGCGTCCCTATTTCGCGTTTGGCCGACTGCTTGCTAGAGTCTGTCGCCGAAGCGGATGCGTCGGGTATTCCGTACTTTTTAGTAGGCCACGTGGGTGATGGTAACTTTCATTTTGGCTATTTACTCGACCCTAATATCCCCGCCGAACGCGACACAGCAGAAGCGTTAAATCACAAGTTAGTGAAGCGCGCACTTCTCTTGGAGGGCACATGCACAGGGGAGCATGGCGTTGGGCTGCACAAAATGGACTTCCTTGTCGAGGAGACTGGCGCGGGCGCTGTCAACATGATGCGGATGATCAAGCAAGCGCTTGATCCGAAAAATATTATGAACCCAGGGAAGATTTTTTCAATCGATCAATAAGTCCGTTCAGCTCGTCAATCGAGCCAAAACCGATCGTCAAAACGCCTTGCTCTTCGGTTTTTCCGTTACGCTTAACGCGCTTTTTAATGGTGATCTCGATAGCGGCGGCCAGCAAATCGGCCAACTCGTCTTCCACGCGCTTAATGTCCCGCGACTTCTCAGATTTTGGACGGCTGGGCGCAAGCGCAAACTCGGCGCTGATTTTTTTAACCAAACTCTCAGCTTCCCGCACTGACATTTTTTTGGCAATAATTTGATTCGCTGCCGTAATTTGCGTCGCTTTATCAAGCGACAACAAGCACCGCGCATGCCCCATATCGAGGTCGCCCGCGACCAGCATGCCCTGCACAGGCTCAGCCAAATTAAGTAATCTGAGCAGGTTAGAGGCCGCGCTACGAGAGCGCCCCACAGCGCCCGCAGCCGCCTCGTGAGTGAGTCCAAACTCTTTGATGAGGCGTTGTAGACCTTGAGCCTCCTCCAATGGATTTAAATCCTCGCGCTGCATGTTTTCAATAAGCGCCATGGCCGCGGCGGCCTCATCCGTCACGTCTTTCACCAAAACGGGCACGGCGTTAAGACCCGCTAATTTGGCGGCTCGGAAACGCCGTTCACCCGCAATAATTTCATACTCGGCTGGCGCGCCTGCTGGCAAGCGGCGAACCAAAATCGGCTGCATCACCCCCTGCTGCCTGATGCTCTCTGCTAACTCGTAGAGTGCGCCCTCATCCATATGTGTGCGCGGCTGGTACTTGCCTGCCACCATTTGATCGAGGTTAAGGACGCCCGTGCCGCCCTCGCCGCCCCCAAGTCCAACATCCGTATCCACCGCCGTGGGCCCAAGCAAAGCCTCTAAGCCACGACCCAAACCTTTTTGTTTTTTGACTACCATTTCGCTCTTTCAGATTTTCTAAATTTTTAAATTACATTTTTTTAATTCGCTCAACCATTTCAGCAGCAAACGCCACATAGGCTTGTGCACCCTTGGATGCCGCGTCAAATATGACCCCGGGCAATCCGTAACTGGGCGCCTCCGCCAAACGGACATTACGCGGAATCACGGTATTAAAAACCTTGTCTGAAAAGTGCGTCTTCAGCTGATCGCTCACCTGCACTTGCAGCGTAATCCGTGGATCAAACATGACGCGCAAAAGGCCAATAATCTGCAAGTCTTTATTTAAGTTCGCATGGACTTGCTTAATCGTATTCACCAAATCGGTCAGCCCCTCGAGCGCAAAATACTCACACTGCATGGGCACAATGACGCCGTTAGCGCAGCACAAGCCGTTCAAAGTCAGCATAGACAGCGACGGCGGGCAGTCAATCAAGATGAAGTCGTACTCCGCCCCCACCACAGCTAACGCCGCCTTTAGGCGTGCTTCGCGGCGCTCTACGGCAACCAATTCAACCTCTGCTCCCGCTAGTTCACGGTTAGCGCCCAAGACGTCGTAGCCGCACTTTTCGCTGTGCACTCTAGCCTCAGCAACGGTTGCCTCTTCCAGCAATACATCATAAATCGTACCTTTGAGCGCTCGCTTATCAACGCCCGAGCCCATCGTGGCATTGCCCTGCGGGTCTAAATCGACCATCAACACACGCTGTCCAATTTTGGCGAGTCCTGCCGCCAAATTGACGGTGGTGGTGGTCTTGCCAACGCCGCCTTTTTGATTGGCGACGCAAAAAATCTTTGCCATTGTTGCTCTCTCTTTATTATTCGTCATTCCCACGAAGGCGGGAATCCAAGCCTTACCCTATCGCCAACTTAACGCCAAAACCAATTAAAAATACACCCGCCAATTTGCCCAGAAGCCACATCCACACGGGGCTAGCGCGAAGCGTCTGTCCCGCGTAATGCGTGATAAGCACCACCGCAAAACAATACACAAACCCAAGCACAGCAATCGTTGCCGCCATCACACCAAACGTCAAAAGCCCCAAGTGGCGCGCAGGATCGATAAACTGCGGAAAAAACGCCACATAAAACATGACCGCCTTGGGGTTAAGCAGTGTAATCAGCATCGTCTGCTTGAAATACTGCCCCGCCTGAATCTCTACCGCCAACCGAGCGCCCTGCTTGGCCAGCAACATCTTAAAACCGAGCCAAGCCAAATACACCGCCCCCACAACCTGCAAGCCCTTAAAAACCAAAGGATTTGCTACCAGGGTAGCAGCCGCTCCCGCCACTGCCAGCCAAAGCAAAATTTGGTCTCCAACTAAAAGCCCTAAAACCGAAGCCAGTCCGCCACGCAAACCGCCCTTACCCGCCGAAGAAATCAGCGCCAAATTCCCAGGACCAGGAATAAAAAGCAATAAAACAAACGCCGCAACAAAAGCGGCGTAATTAGTTATTCCAGTCGTAAGGCCAAACATGTGGGGTTAGTGTACCCGCATCCAAACGAGACAGCGATCTTCATTTAAACTGGGCACGTCTAGCGGTTCCACGTGAAACACAGCAATATTTTTAGGTAAATCTGCCGACTCAGTGACAGCCGTTTTCGCCTTCATCGCCATCCAAACACCCGTATCGGGCATCAATAGATTCGTGGTCAATCCCACAAAGTCTGAAAGCGTGGCAAAGGCTCGGCTGGTGATGACATCGAATCCGCCCTGCACATCGGCTAGCAGCATTTGCTCCACTCTTGCATGGATGCCGCGTAAATTAGGAAGAGCAAGCGCCAGCGCCGCCTGTTGAACAAACGCCGCTTTTTTGCCAACCGTATCCACGCAAGCCACCGAAACATCGGGGCAACAAATTGCCACCACCACGCCCGGCAAACCCGCACCCGCGCCCACGTCTAATAGCCTGTAGCCCTTGCTGGTATTGGCCTGCAGGCCATCGCTTAGACTGTTTAAATGTTTTTGTAGCGGCAAAATAACCGCCAGCGAATCCAGCAAATGATGCGTGAGCATTTCATCCGCATCTCGAATGGCGGTGAGGTTGTAGACCTTGTTCCACTTAGCAATCATCGCTACATAATCCAGCAATTGCTTTTGTTGATGCGCGGATAAATCGAGGCCAAGCTCCGCCAGTCCCGCCTGCAGTTTTTCCTCCAGCACCGCGCTCACCATCATTCAACCAAGGCGGCGACTCTCGCCTTTTTCACTCGCCCTAACTGCCCTTTTTTAAGGTGGATCTGCAACAGCGAAATCGCGGCAGGCGTGACGCCAGAAATTCGCCCCGCAAGCCCAAGCGTCTCGGGTTTGAATTTCGCGAGCTTCTGCCGCACCTCAATGCTCAGCGCTGTCACTTCGGAATAATCAAAATCTGCGGGTAACTGGGTGTTTTCGTTTGCCGCAGCTCGCTCCACCTCGCCCTGCTGGCGCTCGATGTATCCCGAATACTTGGCTGAAATCTCGACCTGCTCAATCACCGATTTATCAAAGTCTGGCGCACCACCCGTCGCATCTAACTCGGTGGAAGCAAGACTTTCGCCATCGTTTTTGACCAAACTCACCAGCGCCGCGTAGCTCACATCTGGGCGACGCAGCAAATCTGCAAGGCGGTATTCGTGCTCCATCGACTTGCCCAGCACACGCTCGGCTTCAGCTTTATCCATGTTTTTAGGGCTCACCCACGTACTGCGCAGGCGCTCTGTTTCACGTGAAACGGCATCGCGCTTTTTACAAAAAGCATCCCACTGCGCGTCGCCCACCATGCCGAGCTCACGGCCGCGTTCGGTGAGCCGCGCGTCGGCGTTGTCTTCGCGCAATTGCAAGCGGTACTCGGCTCTAGAGGTAAACATGCGGTACGGCTCGCTCACGCCTTTGGTGATTAAGTCGTCCACCAGCACGCCAAGGTAAGCCTCGTCGCGCCGTGGTAGCCACGAGTCTTTGCCCTGCACTTGCAGCGCCGCATTCATGCCTGCGAACAAGCCTTGCGCAGCCGCCTCTTCGTAGCCCGTCGTGCCGTTGATTTGCCCTGCAAAAAAGAGTCCGCCAATTTGCTTGGTTTCAAAACTGGTTTTGAGCGAGCGCGGATCAAAGTAATCGTACTCAATGGCGTAACCGGGTCGCAAAATATGCGCGTTTTCTAAGCCCTGCATCGAGCGAACCAAGCCCAATTGAATATCAAACGGCAAGCTAGTCGAAATGCCATTGGGGTAGTACTCGTGCGTCGTCAGTCCTTCTGGCTCTAAAAAAATCTGGTGGCTTTCTTTGTCGGCAAAGCGGTTGATTTTGTCTTCCACGCTGGGGCAATAGCGCGGGCCCACGCCCTCAATCTTGCCCGTAAACATGGGGCTTCGGTCAAAGCCCGAGCGGATGATGTCGTGCGTCCGCTCGTTAGTGTGCGTAATAAAGCACGGCATTTGCGCGGGATGCATGGCTTTGTTACCCATAAAGCTAAACACGGGCATTGGCGTGTCGATCACGCCGTCGTTGTTTTCCATGCCGTCACCGGGTTGGCGCAGGCATTTAGAAAAGTCGATGCTGCGTCCATCAATTCGCGGCGGCGTTCCAGTTTTGAGTCTGCCCTGCGGAAGCTTGAGCTCTTTCAGCCTTGCAGACAAGCTAATGGCAGGAGGGTCGCCTGCCCTACCCGCCGAAAAGTTTTGCAGGCCAATATGAATGCGGCCATCTAAAAACGTACCTGCCGTGAGTACGACCGTCTTCGCGGGGAAGCGAATGCCGCTTTGCGTGACCGCACCCGTGACGCGCTCCTGGCCATCCACGTGCTCGATCATCAAGTCATCACACGCTTGCTGAAAAAGCCACAAGTTAGGCTGATTTTCTAAACGATAGCGAATCGCCGCTTTGTAGAGTACTCGATCGGCTTGTGCGCGCGTGGCACGGACAGCCGGACCTTTGCTGGAGTTCAAAATCCGAAACTGAATGCCCGCTTCGTCGGTGGCAATCGCCATCGCGCCGCCCAGCGCATCGACCTCTTTGACCAAATGGCCTTTACCGATACCGCCAATGCTGGGGTTGCAGCTCATCTGCCCGAGCGTCTCTATGTTGTGAGACAACAAAAGCGTCTTTGCGCCCATGCGAGCAGCGGCAAGTGCGGCCTCCGTGCCTGCGTGGCCACCGCCGACCACAATCACGTCGAATATTTTTGGATAATTCATCCAGCGATTTTAAAGGTCAATTGGGCACAAAGCCCCGCCCCCATTGGATTCGGTTGAAGCCCGAAGTCCGCATGCAGCAAGTCCGCATAGCGCGAGACAATTGCCAGCCCCAATCCAACCCCATGCCCGATCTCGGTTTGATTGGTGTTGGCCTGTGCCCAGCGCCCTTTTAGGCGCTCAACCTCGCTTTGGCTAAGTCCTACGCCGCCGTCGATAACGCGCAGTGTCACGGCATTGCCTTGCACCCCCACGGCAACGGTGAGTCGATTGGGAGCAGACGAGCCAGCAATGGGCTGACCGTAGCGAAAGGCGTTGTCGATTAAGTTATCCAGCGACGCTTCAATCAAAACCTGATTGCCTAAAATTTGCGCCGGCAAATCCACGCCCTCCGCACCCAAATCGACCTGCAAGGCGTCGGCTCTTGGCAAGTGGCGCAGCACGACACTGCGCACGATCTCGCCCAAATGAAGCGCAGTGAGTGGCGCTCTATTTTCAGCCTCATCCGCAAAGGCAAGCGCTAACAACTGATCAATCAAATGACTGGCGTGATCGGTACTAGCAAGCAGCTTTTTCATGCCCTGTTGCACAGCAGGATCTGCATGATTGGTGAGTACATGCTCTGCTTGCAGCCTAATATTGGCCAGCGGCGTGCGAAGTTCGTGCGCTACATTACCCGAGAACTCGCGCTGCGCCGTGATGCCGAGCTGCAAGCGATCGAACAGCGAATTGACCGCCAAACCCAAATGCTCAATATCCATTGTTTTCGCATCTGCCGCCAACGACTCGGGGATGTGCTGCAAATCGGTTGCATCACGCTGCTCAACGGCTGTGCGCAGCGCAGACAGTGGCAACAGATCTTGCGCCACACGGCGGCGAAGCCACCAAGCCAGCGCGGCGAGTAGTAACAACTGCGGCAGCAAACTCCACAAAAACAAGCGGCGCAGCATGTCCGTTCGACTGGCTGTGGTTTGCGCCACCAAAATCGTATGCCTAGCGGGAGCGTCTCTCGTAATCGCGACGATTCGAACCTCTTTGCCCAGATAAATTCCGTCACGCCATAGCGGGGCCGCCTGCGGGACTTGCTGGGCGAGGCCCGCAGTGGCAGTGCTCTCAGACACCTCGCCAGATAAGGGCCGCAGGCCACTATGCCCCGCAAGCAAGCTACCATCTGCCCGCCAGACCGAGAAGTAAATGGATTCTGTCTGGTCGTACAAAACCGCACCCATTTCAGCATCCGTCAAACTCAAACTCAAAATGCTGCGCCCTTGCGCATCCACACTGTTTGTACTTTGACTGTCACTTCTAACCTGCGCCGCCAAGGCGAATGCGTCGTCTAACAGCGCACGGTCATACGCCTGCATCGTGAAATATTGCGCAAGTCCAATAGCAAGTGCAGCGCCCAGTGCCCACGTTAACGCTAATGGCCATAGCACGTGTAATAAAAGATTTCGTCTAAGTGAGGGCTTGCGCATCAGGCCTCTCCTTTGCGTCCGCTTGGACGCGATAACCCAAACCGCGAACGGTCAAAATAGAAGCGCCAGTGCCTGTCATGCGCCGCCGCAAACGCGAAATAAACGACTCCAGTGCGTTGTCCCCCAGGGACTCGTCGCTGTCGGACAACTTATCTGAGAGCATGCGCTTACTGACGACACGCCCTACAGGCGACATGAGCTCGACCAAAACCTCAAACTCTCTGGTGGGCAACGGCCAATCAACATCGTCGCAATAAATACGCCGCTCTCGCCGATCTAACCTGAGCCGCCCGACGGTAACCACATCATCCGCACCCGCGCTGCGCCGCACCAGTGCGCGAAGCCGCGCCTCGACCTCGGCCATTTCAAATGGCTTGCCCACGTAATCGTCCGCGCCCGCGTCCAGCCCTGCAATACGCTCTTCAGTTCGATTTCTAGCCGTCAGCACGATCACAGGGGTTTTGTCGCCTCTGCTTCTTGCCTCGCGCAAAGCGGTTAGCCCAGACCCATCTGGCAAATTCAAATCCAGTAAAACGGCATCAAAGAGCTGCACTCGCCACCAATGCTGTGCAACAGCCACGCTAGTTGCCCCATCCACGCGGTGGCCAAGGCTTTGCAGGCTTTGTGTCATCACTTCGTGCAAAGCGGGGTCGTCTTCAATTAATAGGATTCGCATAAAAGAAACAAGTTAAGCCTCTAGGGGCTTGGTCAGGCGCTGGTCAGGTGGTAAGCGGTAAAACACCGCCTATGAGGATACTCCACAAATTTCGCCGAGCGCTGCTAACCAGCCTGCTATTTGCTTTTGGCGCTAGTAGCGCCGCTCACGCTCAGGTGGCTATCACGCTACCCGAGGCCTTGCTTGCGGCCACCAAAAACATCGACGCCCAAATCGCGAAACTGCAACTAGAGGGCGCGCGCGCCGATATGGTTGCTGCCAACCGTGCGCCGCTACCAACCTTATCCACCAGTGTGTCGCAAATCGATTTGCAAAACGGTATCGGCGGCGGTACTAGCTTAGGCGAGAAGCGGATTGATAAAAGCATTGGCATCGACTGGGCCTGGGAGCGCGGCGGCAAGCGAACACTTCGCACGAAAGCCGCAACTGAGGCGGCGAATGCGTCTGCACAAGATTTAAGTGAGGCGCTCATTGGGCAAAAACTAATTGCCAGCAGCGCTTTTTTTGATTTGTTCGGTGCGCAAGAGCGCGCCCACCAAGTCGGCGCAATAGCCGAAAGCGCCAAGCTGCTGGCGGCAACAGCAGCCAAACGTTTGAGCGCGGGCGATCTGTCCGCACAAGACGCGGCGCGTAGCAACATTGAGGCGCAGCGTGCGCAAAACGAGACCCTGCTAGCCGAGCAGGAGCGTGCCCGCGCCGAGCGAGCACTCAATTTGGTTTTAAATTTAGGCCCACAAAAGCTCACCGCCCTTCACTCCGTTCGTTCTAAAATCGCCCCGCAGGCCATGCTGGATAAGGCCTCCAGCTCATCCGACATCATCGAGCAGCGCCCCGATGTACTGGCCGCATTAGCCCGCACACTGGCTGCCAAAGCGCAACTGGATAGCGCTCTCGCATTGCAAAAGAACGACATCACGCTTGGCACGGCGTTCGATCACTTTCCTGGCACATCGAATCGCTTGCTCACCTTTCGGATGCAAATGCCGCTGCAACTGGGCGCTTTGGGTGGTTATACATTTCAAGGCGAGATTGCAAGAGCGAGCTCACAACTGGCGATTGCCGAGGCCGCCTTAGACCGCGCTCGGCACGCGGCAAGCCTAGACGTGCTACGCCTCACCCAAGAGCGGCAAAGCAGCGCGCTTCGCGCCGCCAACTATGCACAAAACATTACCTTAGATGCCAAACGCGTGGCGGATCAAGCGGAGTTGGCGTACAACAAAGGCGCACTCTCGCTGACCGACCTACTAGAAGCACGCCGCACTTGGCGCGCCACCGCGCTAGAGGCGATTGCCGCACAAACAGATTTTGACAAAGCGCAAACCGCCTGGGATATTAGATTTAAACCAACACCATGAAAAAAACGACGCTTGCTCTTTTAATGCTGGCCACACTAAGTGCCGCCTTGCTCTGTGCTTGTCAAGACGCCCCCGCGCCTAAAACCGAGTCGCCCGCGCCGATTGTGCAAAACAACCAATTGCGTTTTGCGCCCAATCACCCCCAACTCGCGCTGCTGGGCGTTACCGCGGCCACCGCATCACAATCCATCACGGTTGAGTTGCCCGCCAAGCTGGTTTGGAACGAGGACCGCACCCAGCGCCTGTATGCCAGCTTTGCAGGCCGCGTGAGCAGCATTCGTGCAGATATTGGTCAAACTGTGGCCCGCGGGCAAGCTTTGGCCGTTTTGGCGTCACCCGAGTTTGGCGGGGCGCAAGCTGAAACCGCCAAAGCTCGCGCTGATTTAGCCGTGACGCAAAAGGCGCTGGCACGTCAACGCGAACTATTTGAGGCGGGCATCATTGCCCGCAAAGAACTAGATAACACCGAAGCCGACGCGGCCAGAGCTAGCGCTGAGAGTCAGCGCGCCGAGGCAAAAACCAAACTCTATGGCGGCGCAAGTGGTGACGGCATCAACCAGCAACTCACTCTGACCAGCAGCCTTGCGGGTGTCATCGTCGAGCGAAATTTAAACCCAGGCCAAGAGCTGCGCCCCGACCAGTCTGGCGTGGGCGTGCCGCCGCTGTTTGTGGTGTCAGACCCCAGCAATCTTTGGGTGCAAATCGACGCCAAGGAGGGCGATGTGGGCACATTACGCGCTGGGCAAAGCTTCGAGCTGGTTGTTCCCAGCCTAGGCAACAAAGTCTTCGTCGCCACGATTAAAACGGTGGGCGACTTTATCGACCCCGTCACGCGCACCATCAAAGTCAGGGGCGCGATTGCCAACCCCGAGCGCCTACTAAAAACAGAAATGCTAGGCACAGCACGTCTCACCCGAAAAATTGACAGCGGCGTTTTAATTCCAGCAAACGCGGCGCTTTTAAATGGCGCCAAACACTTCGTCTTTGTACAAAGCGCGGCGGGGGTCTTTGAGCCACGAGAAATTGAGCTGGGCGTCGAAGGCCCAAAAGTTGTTTTAGTGACAAAGGGACTTGCTGCGGGCGAGTCTGTCGTGAGTGAAAACACGCTTTTACTGGCGCGGCTTTGGCGTATGTCGCAAGGCCATGCCTCGCAAGCCATATCCAGCAAGGCTTCCGAGGCATCCAGCAAATGAAAAAGCTGATTCAGTACGCGATTAACCAGCCGCTATTCATCATGCTGGGGATTCTGGTCTTTGTGGCCTCGGGTTTAGTCGCCTTTAAAAACCTCTCCGTCGAAGCCTTCCCAGACGTGACCGACACCCAAGTCACCGTGATTGCGCTCTATCCTGGCCGCGCGGCCGAGGAAGTGGAGAAACAAGTCACCTTACCGTTAGAGGTGGCGCTATCGGGTTTGCCCAGTTCCATCCGCGTTTTTTCGCATACGCAGTTTGGACTGTCGTTTACGGTGGTGACTTACGACGATAAAGCTGATGTCAATTTAGCGCGTCAGCAGGTGCTTGAGCGGCTACGCGATGTCGATCTGCCGCCCAATGTAGAGGCAACCATTGCGCCGAACGCCACGCCCGTGGGTGAAATCATGCGTTATCGCCTCAAAGGCGATGGCCTCTCGACAACAGATTTACGCTCCCTCCAAGACTGGGTGGTGGAGCGCGGCATCCGCCAAGTGGCAGGCGTGGCCGATGTGGTCGCGATGGGCGGCTCGATTAAACAATACGAGGTTCAACCTGATTTAGACAAACTACGCGCCTACAAACTCACCCTTCAACATCTATTGGATGCTCTGGGGCGAGGCAACTCTAACGTGGGAGGAAGTTATGTGGCACAAGGAGTGCAGCAGTACGCCATTCGCGGGATCGGACTACTTCAATCTGCCGACGACATCGGGCGTATCGTGGTCTCGGCGCGAGCGGGCACACCTATTTTGATTCGTGATTTAGCGCAAGTCAAAATTGGCGCGGTGCCGCGTCTGGGTGTTGTGGGTCAGGACGATGACGACGACATTGTGACGGGCATCATCATCATGCGAAAAGGTGAAAACCCCAGCGTGGTGCTCAAAGCGGTCAAAGAAAAAATCACGCAAATCAACGAGAAATCCTTACCTAAAGGTGTTGAGATCACCCCGTTTTATGACCGTACGTGGCTCATGTCCAAGACGCTTGGCACGGTCTTTAAAAACTTGGTGGAAGGCGCACTCCTTGTCTCGCTCATCCTCTACGTGTTCCTCTCCAATCTACGCGCCTCGTTAGCTGTAGTGGTGGTGATCCCACTCTCATTGCTCGCTACCTTTTTGGGTCTCAAAATTATGGGCGTGCCCGCCAATTTACTCAGCCTTGGGGCGATGGACTTTGGCATCATTGTGGATGGCGCGGTGATTGTGGTGGAGAACATCATGCACCGCTTGGCAGAAAAGCGCGACGGGCTGGATGATGCGGCGCGCCGCGAAGTTGTGATTAACGCCACAGTGGAAGTCGGCAGACCCACACTCTTTTCAATGCTCATCATCATTGCGGCACATGTGCCGATTTTTGCACTACAAAGGCATGAGGGACGCATCTTCCAGCCGATGGCACTCTCTGTTGTCGCCGCGCTCATTGGTTCGCTGATTTTTTCACTAACGCTCGTTCCGCTACTGGCTTACTGGATGCTTAAAAAGGGGCTTCCGCATGGCGACAACCGCATCGTTGCTTGGTGCAAACGCATCTATACGCCCGTGCTGGATTGGTCACTCGCCAACAGTCGCAAAATTATTTTGATTGCGGGCATCAGCTTTTTAGCCTCGTTAGGTTTGGCCTCTCGCTTAGGCTCAGAGTTTTTGCCCGAGCTCAATGAGGGCACGATTTGGGTCAACCTTCGCCTACCCTCTAGTATTTCCAACGAAGAAGCAACCAAGGCGCAGCGGGCGATTCGTAAGGCACTTCTAACCGTACCGGAAGTCAACACCACGGTCTCTAAATCTGGTCAGCCCGAAGACGGAACTGACCCTAAAACCATGTCGATGACCGAGGTTTTTGTTGATTTAAAGCCCGAAGAACAATGGCGCAAGGGCATGACTAAAGCCAAAATTATTGATGAGATGGATGCTGCCGTCTCTCGGCTACCCAGCATGGAGCCAACGTTTTCGCAACCCATTCGTGACAACGTTTTAGAGTCCATCTCGCAAATCGACGGGCAAATCGTCATCAAGATTTCGGGCGACAACTTGGACGAACTGCGAATCGCAACCGAAGCCATTGAACGCGAAATCAAGCAAGTCAAAGGCGTGTACCGCTCCGAGATTAATCGCCAAGGCGAAGTGCCGCAGCTCATCATCGATATTGATCGCGACCGCGCAGCGCGATTGGGTTTAAACGTACAAGATATCCAAGACGTGATCGAAGCGGCATTGGCTGGAAAAGCAGCAACCCAGCTATGGGAGGGTGAGCGCAAGTTTGCCGTGGCCGTCCGACTACCAGAAGACCGCCGTCAAATCGGCAAGCTAGCCAGCATTCCCATCCCGACGCCCGATGGCGGCTACGCAGCACTGGGCAGCGTCACCACGATCCGCGAGACCAGTGGCGCCATGAACATTGCCCGCGAGGCGGGTCGCCGCACCATGGCGATTGGCATCTTCATCAAAAACCGTGATATGGGCTCGGTTGTGTCGGACATGAAAGATCGTGTTGAAAAAGGCGTCAAGCTGCCCGCAGGCTACACCATTGGCTGGAGCGGGGAGTTTGAAAACCAAGAGCGAGCGATGCAGCGCCTAACGATGGTTGTGCCCATCTCGTTACTCTTAATTTTCGTACTGTTATTCGATGCGTTTAGCTCCCTCAAAACGGCAGCCTTGGTGCTTATCAACGTCCCGCTAGCTTTAATTGGCGGCTTCGTGGCGCTCTTCATCTTCAGTATCCCGCTATCTGTTTCCGCCGCGATTGGTTTTATCGCGCTCTCTGGGCAGGCGGTGCTAAACGGCGTGGTGATGTTGACCGTGTTTCAGCAATTGCGAGAGCGGGGTTTAAGCGTCGTCGAAGCCGTCAAGGAAGGCTCCATGCAGCGCCTACGAACGGTGCTAATGACGGCGCTTCTAGCGGCCTTAGGCCTACTCCCCATGGCCATCTCCACCGACATTGGCGCCGAGACACAAAGGCCGCTGGCCGTGGTTGTGATTGGCGGTTTGTTTACAGCAACGCTGCTAACGCTGCTTGTGCTGCCCGTGCTTTATGTGGCTTGGTTTGGGAAAGAAGATGAAGACACCGTTTAAGTATCAATATTCGCAGCCCGCAGCGCATTCGTCTCAATAAACTCGCGGCGTGGCTCGACCTCATCGCCCATCAGCATGGTGAACACGCGGTCGGCCTCAATACCATCTTCAATCTTGACTTGGAGTAAACGGCGCACCTGTGGATCCATGGTGGTTTCCCAAAGCTGCTCTGGGTTCATCTCCCCGAGGCCTTTGTAGCGCTGACGACCCACGGCGCTGTCGGCTTGTTGTAAGAGCCAAACCATGGCATCGCGGAAGTCCGTTACTTTTTGTTCTTTTTGGCGTTCACCCTCGCCGCGATAAATCACACCGCCTTCACCGATCAAGCCATTAAAAGTCTCCGCGGCTCGGCGCAATGCCGCATAGTCGTTGCCGCGTACAAAGTCGCTATGAATGATGCTGGGCTTGGCATTGCCATGGATATAACGCGTAATCACCAGCTGCAGCTTGTCGGTGCGCATATCGACTTCAGCGCGAACAACCGCACGCGTACCTGTGGTGCTCTCTCCCGCCTCTAGCGCGGCCTGCATCGCTGCCGCAGAAGCCACCGCCGCGTCCATGTCCTCAAGATGCACGGCAACGCCGTTAGCGATCGCACGCAGAGCATCAATATCCATCCAATTAGAGAGACGATCAATCACGGTTTGCGCCATTTGATATTGATTCGCCACCTCCGCTAATGCCTCGCCCGTGACGATCGATTGACCCGCACTTGGCATCAGCCGCGCGCCTTCTAGCGCCACCTTCAACATAAAGGCATCCAACTCGTGCGCATCCTTTAAGTATTGCTCGTGCTTGCCGACTTTGACTTTATAGAGCGGCGGCTGAGCAATGTAAATATGGCCCCGCTCAACAAGCTCTAGCATTTGACGATAAAAGAACGTGAGTAACAAGGTGCGAATATGCGCACCGTCCACGTCCGCATCGGTCATGATGATGATGCGGTGATAGCGCAGCTTATCGATCTTGAAATCATCCTTGCCGATGCCCGTACCCAGTGCCGTGATGAGCGTCACGATTTCATTGCTGGCAATCAGTTTTTCGTAGCGCGCCTTTTCTACGTTCAAAATTTTTCCGCGCAGTGGAAGAATCGCTTGAAATTTACGATCACGCCCCTGCTTGGCCGAGCCGCCCGCAGAGTCACCCTCTACCAAATAAACTTCGCAAAGCGCAGGATCTTTTTCTTGGCAATCGGCTAGTTTTCCAGGCAAGCCCATCCCGCCCATCACGGTTTTACGCGTCGCTTCACGCGCTTTGCGAGCCGCTTCGCGAGCCCTTGCCGAATCCATGATCTTGCCGCAAATAATCTTTGCGTCTGCAGGTCGCTCTTCCAAAAACTCCGTCAACGTCTTGGCAACAATTTCTTCAACGGGTGCGCGCACCTCGCTTGATACCAACTTGTCTTTGGTTTGGCTCGAAAACTTTGGCTCTGGTACTTTGACAGACAGCACACAAGCCAAACCTTCGCGCATATCTTCGCCACTGACTTCGACTTTCGCTTTTTTAGCGAGTTCGTTGTCCGTGATGTATTTGTTAATCACGCGCGTCATGGCCGCACGAACACCCGTTAGATGCGTACCGCCATCACGCTGTGGAATGTTATTGGTAAAGCACAGCAGGCTCTCGTTGTAGCCATCGTTCCACTGCATAGACACTTCCACACCAATGCTGGTGCCAGGGATGCCGCCGTAAGTCTCAGATGGGCGCTCACCTGCCGCATAAAAAATATTGGGATGCAAAATGTTTTTGCCTTTGTTGATAAATTCAACAAAGCCCTTGACACCACCCGCAAACGCAAAATTATCTTCTCGCTGATTGCGCTCATCAATCAAACGAATCTTGACGCCATTATTTAAAAAACTCAGCTCGCGCAAACGCTTGGCCAAAATGTCGTAATGGAAATCAATATTGTTAAAGATTTCTGGATCTGCCAAGAAGTGCACTTCGGTACCGCGTTTATCGGTCGTGCCTGTCACACGCATGGGCGACACTTCAACACCATCCACTTGCTCAACTAAGCGGTTTTGTACAAAACCCTTAGCAAATTCGATCTCGTGCACCTTACCATCGCGGCGCACCGTGAGGCGCAACCACTGCGACAGTGCGTTCACACAACTGACACCCACACCATGCAAGCCACCAGATACTTTGTAACTATTCTGATTGAACTTGCCGCCTGCGTGCAGCTCAGTCAAGGCGATTTCTGATGCGGAGCGCTTAGGCTCATGCTTGTCATCCATCTTCACGCCTGTTGGGATGCCGCGGCCATTGTCCGTCACACTAATCGAGTTATCACTGTGAATCGTCACCACGATATCGTCACAATGTCCCGCTAACGCTTCATCGATTGAGTTATCGACCACTTCAAAAACCAAATGGTGCAGACCCGTACCATCACTGGTATCCCCAATGTACATGCCTGGACGCTTACGGACGGCCTCCAAACCCTCCAAAATTTGGATAGACCCCTCGCCATACCCCGCAGAGTCGGCTGCCGCTTGTGCAGCGGTTACAACCATAGGAATGTGCGTATCAGCACCAGCGTTTGTGTAGTCTTCAGACATGAATAACCTAGATGAGGGAGCTTAAAAAATAACCAATGAGAAAGATTTGGTTTAGATACGCATCGGCATCACAACATAGCGATAGTTTGCGTTTTCTGGCACCGTGAAGAGCGCCGAACTATTGCCATCAGCAAGCTCAATACCCACCATCTCCTGAGACATATTTGCTAAAGCGTCAATCAGGTACGTCACATTGAAACCGACTTCAATGGCATCACCACTGTAGTCAATATCAAGTTCCTCAACCGCCTCTTCTTGCTCTGCGTTGTTTGATGAAATACGAAGCAAGTTTTCTTCGAAATTAAGGCGTACACCTTTAAATTTATCGCTTGTCAAAATAGCCGTGCGCTGCAAAGAAGTCAGGAGTGTTTGACGACCCACCGCCACATGATTTTTATGACCTTTAGGAATGACTCGGTTGTAGTCAGGGAATTTTCCTTCGACCAATTTACTCACAAATTCCATGGATCCAAAATTAAATTTAGCTTGATTATTTGCAAACTGAATGTCAATTTTTTCATCACTGTCCGCAAGCAAACGCTGCAACTCTAATACTGTTTTACGAGGCAAAATGACCTCTTGTTTGGGCACGTCTGTTTCCAAATCAGAGTTGGAATAAACCAAGCGGTGGCCATCGGTGGCAATCAAGCTCAACTTCTTGCCATCGACGACAAATAAGATGCCATTTAAGTAATAACGGATGTCTTGCACCGCCATGGCAAAGGAAACTTGTTGGAGTAAATCCTTCAGTACTTTTTGAGGTACCGAAAACATAGCGCCAAACTTAGCCGACTCTTGCACCAAAGGGAAATCTTCGGCTGGTAATGTTTGAAGCGTAAACCGGCTCTTTCCTGCTTGCAAAACAAGCTTGTTATTTTGTGACGTGAGTGAAACGATTTGATCACTTGGTAGTGAGCGAAGGATATCAATCAATTTACGCGCGCCAACTGTTGTGGTGAAACTACCCGCATCCCCGCCCATCAATCCTGCTGATTTGATTTGGATTTCCAAATCACTAGACACCACCTGCAATTGATCATCTTTTTTACGAAATAAAACATTCGCCAAAATAGGGAGTGTGTGACGTCTTTCAACGATACCCGCAACAGATTGCAGAAGCGTTAAAAATTCATGTTGCGGCGCTTTAACGATGTTCATGTCTTCCTTAATTAAGTTAGTTTTTAAATTAGTAGTAGTAGTAGTGCGCGTGTCTTTTTGTGGATGACTCAAAATCCATTTTTAAATCAATAGCTTATTAAAAAAATTCATTGTTGAAAAAAGCCAAAAACGCATTGAAAGATTGTAATAACTTTTAGCTTTTTTCAAATGGATGTGGATAAGTTGAAGTTATCATTTTTTTATCCACAAACTTAATTTTTAAGTGTTTGCTCCAAAATGTGTAGTTGTTGATTTAATTCAATATTTTGATGCCGCTCACGGGTGATCTTTCGTACCGCATGCAGAACCGTTGTATGGTCGCGCCCGCCAAATAAATCCCCAATTTCTGGCAGACTTCGTTTGGTTAATTCTTTGGCTAGGTACATGGCAATTTGACGTGGCCCAGCAATACTGGCTGGGCGACGCTTTGAGTACATGTCGGCAACTTTAATTTTGTAAAAGTCAGCGACTGTTTTTTGAATGTTTTCGATTGAAATTTGTTGATTTTGAATGGAAAGTAAATCTTTTAAAGATTCACGCGCGAGCGTAATAGAAATCTCTTTTTGATTGAATTTCGAGAAGGCTAAAATTTTTCTAAGAGCGCCCTCCAATTCGCGCACATTGGAGCGTACATTTTTTGCCACAAAAAAAGCAACTTCTTCGGGCATAACCAAGCCCTCGGCCTGTGTTTTATTGATCAAAATAGCGACTCGGAGCTCTAATTCGGGCGGCTCTAAGGCAACCGCGAGCCCCGCATCAAATCGAGAGACGAGGCGCTCGTGGATATTGGTCAGGCCTTTGGGGTACGTGTCGCTGGTCATCACAATATGTGATTTTTTTGCTAACAAGGCCTCAAAGGCGTTAAAAAACTCTTCTTGCGTACGCTCTTTGTTGGCGAAAAACTGAACGTCATCAATTAATAGTAAATCGAGGTTGTGATAGCGATTTTTAAACTCATCAAAGGTTTTGCGCTGATAGGCACGAACGACATCCGAGACAAACTGCTCGGCGTGGATGTAGAGCACTTTTGCAAGCGGCCTTTGACTTAGTAGCTGGTTGCCGATAGCGTGCATGAGATGGGTTTTCCCCAAACCAACACCGCCATAAATAAATAAGGGGTTATAGAGCGCCCCAGGCATATTAGCCACATGCAGGCTTGCGGCGCGTGCCATGCGGTTGGCAGAGCCCTCAATGAGGCTTTCAAAGGCTAGTGTGGTGTTGAGGCGCGTTTGATTTATCGCGGGTTCGACTTGCGCAGCGGCAAAGTCTGGTTGTGAATACAAGCCTTCATTTGACGAGTTTATTTGTCTGGGCGGCTTTTTTTCTTTCGCCGCGTCGCTTTGCGCGCGCAAGGCGAGATTGATATCAACAGGCTGAAGGATAAGTGACTGCAGTGTGTGGGAAATCGCCTTAAAGTACTGGCTACGTATCCAGTCTAGTTTGAATCGATTGGCAACCCAGAGGGTGACGATGCGGCAGTCGGCATCTAGCTCCATTTCAACTGGTTTTAACCAAGTAAAAACTTGATTTTCAGGGAGGATTGCCGTTAGTTTTTCAAGACAAGTCGCCCAAATCGTTGGCGCGTCGGATGACTGGATGGTTGGTGGGGTGGCGGGGGATGGGGTTGGCATGATCGCGGCTGTGGATAGCCCCTATCTTACCAGTTAAAAAACCGCTTAAAAATAAACTTATGCACATTTATTTGATGGCGCCAAATACTTTTGACAAGATGGCGCTACCCGTACCAACGGGGTCTTGGCGAATTTTCTTTTCCTCCTCACCAATCATGAGATACAGGCCATCTAGTGATTTGCCTGTCACGTATTTTTGAATGTTGGCATCGTCAGGCTTGACTAAGCCAAATTGCTGAAGTTTGCCTGCCAAGCTGTTGTATTTATCAGCTAACCCGACTTTTTCGGTTGCTTTGGTTACGAGCGGTAAAAACTGAACCCCCAGCGGCGCACGTGTTTTTTCGGCAAAAAATTGGGTGGCCGCACCCTCGCCGCCTGACAAAATATTTTTGGCATCCGTGACGCTGAGGGCTTGCACCGTTTTAACGAGGAGGGTTTTCGCCATCGGTACGGCCTGCTCGGCGGCGCGGTTCATGCTGGTGATCAACTCATCAATCCGTGCGCTCTGGCCCAGGTTGCGCATTATTTTTGCGGCGCTCTCCATATAGGACGGTAGGGAGATTTTGACTAGGGGGTTGCCAAGAAAGCCGTCGTTTTTCCCTAGCGAGTCGATGGCGGCGGCTGTCCCGCGTGCGAGAGCGGTTTTAAGCCCACTGGCCGCATCCCCATTGGTGAGTTCGCCAAGGCTAAGCGCGAGGGCCTCTGCTGAGTAGCCCGCGGCGCGAAGCGTTAAAAGCGCGGCAAAGAGTTGAAGGCCACGGCGGTTAAAATTTCTGCGATGCTTCGCTTGGATGTTTTGATTCAACATGTGAATAAAGACCTATGAAAAAAATTGTTTGGTTACTGCCTGCTGCACTGCTCGCGATCGGCGCGGTTGTTTGGACGGGCTCTTCTGTGACCAGTGTAGCGCCGAACTCGAGTTTTGTGCTCTTGGATGCGAGCCAAACGACGACGAAAGACTTTAGGGGTAAGGTGACGCTGGTTAATTTTTGGGCAACTAGCTGTACCACCTGTGTGGCTGAAATGCCAAAGATGATTGCCACTTACAACAAATATCATCCCAAAGGCTACGAGATGGTTGCGGTTGCCATGTCGTATGACCCGCCCAGCTACGTGGTGAATTACGCGCAAACGCGGCAATTACCCTTCAAGGTCGCGATTGACAACACGGGGGCTATTGCTAAAGCGTGGGGCGATGTGCAGTTAACGCCAACAACTTATTTGTTAGATAAAAAAGGCGCTATCGTTAAGCGCTATGTTGGCGAGCCGGACTTTGCGGAGCTGCACGCGCTAATTGAAAAACTATTGGCAGCGTAACGTAAAAGCTGCCGCAGATTTAAAGCGGACGGTCGAATAAACCAATCACGCCATTGATGGTGATACCTGTCAATGCCACCACAACAGAGCACATCAACATGACGCGCAGCCCCAAACGATGGGCGTGGCTGGCGTTTTCACCCTTGGCGTTCGAGAGTTGCGTGCCAGGCCAAGCGTGAAGTACAACGGATAAGCCGCAAACAGCGCCCAAAAGGGCGGCAGCAGCACCTGAGCGCATCCATTTAATCGGCGGGGCGGCCAGCAAAACAGCATCCCATGTTGCGCGAACATC
>JANPAS010000135.1:0-5277 GCA_031430035.1 Comamonadaceae bacterium
TCCATCGCCGCAGAGACGAGAGGCAAATTCAGGCGAATGCCGCGTGTAAATTGAGTGGAAAGCTGAGTGTCTTTGGGCAGTACGTTTGAGTACGCTGGGATCAAGAGCACATCGTCGAAGGTAAGGGCTGAACCTAAAAGACGCATTTGAAAACTCCAAAGCGGCAATTATAGAAATCAGGCGGATGCGTGTGTATACGAAGCGATAAGTTGTTTATTGAGAGAAAGTTTGAATCGCTTTGTTTCTAGCAATGCTCCAGCCAGTTTCAATGCTACCTACGTTCGTCGTGTCTGCTTTAGTAACGGCGTATTGCCACAAAATTTCAGTGAAATTAAGCTTGAATTGCTCAGTGGGCATATCGTCAGGATGTGACTGAAATTGAATTTCGCTAATCAAAGCATCGCAAAGCGCAAAGGTAATGATATTGAATGTCTTGTCGCCAGAGCTGCTGCAAAGATAGATGTGGCTTGGAGATTCTTTGCCGCCCAGCGATTTGGCTTGCAAGCAATACTCATAAAACTTCACAGATGTCTTATCCACGTATTTAACGCAAGTGAACTCGGTAATGACAGGGCGACCCGAAGTTCGTGCTGAATTGCTCGCATCGGTCGTTATTTGCTGCTTGATGCCTTGGTGGACAGAGACCAGTTCGATGCATTGCCCAATTGGGTTTTTTGTAAGCGGGTTTACCAAGTCTGCTACGGTCGACCAATTGTTATCAATGAGGCTGCCACCAGTCGTCCAGCTATTCTTTGCGTCACCAAAGATCGATGCATCACCAGGTTCTAAAAGTATTAAGTCCATATGCCTAAAGAGTAAGAGTGTTAACTAGGAAGTTGCGCTACAAGCCGAATTGATGTGGCGAGTTCTTCTAGCTGAAAGTGCGGCTTGATAAAAATTGTGGCTAGGTAAGCCCCAGGTGATCCTGCAATTTCGGTCACCACAATGTTGGTGGCGCGTAGCGGACAGAAGGCTTTGGCTTCCTCTGGTGCGTTGTCATCTAAAAGCACATACTGCGAAATCCAACTGTTGAGATAAGCCTCCACATTGCCGCGAGTCATAAAACTGCCGACCTTATCACGCACGATCACTTTGACGTAGTGCGCAAAGCGAGATGCTGCCAATAGGTAGGGAAAAAATTGGTAGGGCAAAAATTCTGGAGAGTCTTCAAATTGCCCCATCCAGCCGTATTGCAAATAGGACTCTTCAATACGCTGGGCTAAAAGCTTCGCATTGTCAATAGACGGAGTGATAACCACGTAACGCGAATCTTCTAACTCCTTGAATGCCTTCAAAGCAGCGGCGGGCGCGGTAGAGGCGGTAGAGGCCACAATAAACGGCGCATGAGCCGCTGCAGCTATGTGCGCGATAGACGTTAGCAGCCGAGCATCTTGAGCGTCGTGTCCTATTTCAAAATCTGCAACTAGCAGGCTATACGGATAGCCACCATACGTCCCATAGCTGGAGTCCTCAAGCTCTTTGACAAGTTCAAAATCATGTGATGCCATCTGCCTGCTGACATGCAAGACCTTAAATGGCAACTCTCTTTTGTGGATTTCACCGCCCGTGTAAACGTCGTAGGTAATTTTGACGCGGGGCGGGCTGATGTGCAGCAGTTTTGCTTGAATGGATTCGGTCATACGGGCTCTATAAAGTTAGCCAACTCACTCGGCAATTCCGCAAAAATCGTCATTGCTTCGCCCGTACTTGGGTGCGCCACCTGCAAGCGCCACGCGTGGAGGAACATGCGTTTCAGTCCTTGCTTTGCAAGTTGTTTGTTTTTATCAAAATCACCGTATTTATCGTCGCCAGCAATGACGTGTCCAACGCTTTGCAGATGTACTCGGATTTGATGGGTACGACCTGTTTTGATGGTGACTTCTAGCAGCGTTGTGGGTTCACCCCCTCTCCCTAGCCCTCTCCCGCTGGGGGAGAGGGGATCGAAGACTTCCCGAACTTTGACTAGCGTCACCGACTTCATGCCGTTCGGATCATCTTTCGCCACAACTTTGACGCGGCGCTCCTCATTACTGTCTAGATATTTATGCAGCGGCGCATCAATCACTTTCTTGTTCGGCGGGTAGTTTCCCAGTACCAGCGCTAGGTAGGTCTTGCCCGTTTCACGCTCTTTAAACTGTGCTTGCAAGTTGGTGAGGGCACTTCTGCGTTTGGCAATGAGCAGCACACCCGAGGTCTCGCGATCTAAGCGATGGACGAGCTCTAAAAATTTCGCCTCGGGTCTTGCTCGGCGTAGCTGCTCAATCACGCCAAAGCTCACGCCCGAGCCGCCATGTACCGCCGTGCCCGAGGGCTTGTCGATCGCTATGAAGTAGTCGTCTTCAAACAAAATCGGGAATTCTTTGCCTGGTGCAGGCTTGTCTAGTTTTTCTTGGATGGAGTCAGACACACGCACAGGCGGCACACGGATGACGTCGCCAAAAGCCACTTTCGTGCTGCTGTCGGCGCGACCCTTATTGATGCGGACTTCGCCGCTTCGGATGATGCGGTGGACGTGGGTTTTGGGCACGCCCTTCAAGATTTTGAAGAGGTAGTTGTCCAGCCGCTGGCCTTCCGACCCTTCGTCAATCGTTAGGTTTTGGACGCTGGGGGCTGCACCGGTGGATTTAAGCGGCAAGTTCATCTTTGGCACTAGGCAGAACAGAGAGAGCTAGCAAGGTGAGCACGGGGAAGCCAGCCAGCACTAAGAGTGAGTTGTTAAAACCAATCGATTTGACCACGGGGCCAATTAAAAACACACAGAGTGAGCTGATGGCAAACGATACGCCTAACCGAATGCCTGAAACGCGGGAGCGAACTCGGTCGTCCACATAGCGCGAGATCATGACATCGGTAAAAGGAATTGCACCAAAAATAAAAAGCATCACGCCCGTGATGGCGACAAACAGCCACCAGCCTTGCGCCACGGAGGCCAAAAGCAGCAGGGGGATTTGCATGATGACCATGGCCATAAAAAAGGGCTTGAGAGGAAAACGATTGACCAAATTACCTACGATGACTTGAGCTAGAGATGCAATCGCGTAGACCACGGCGAGCAGCATGCCCAGTTGCGTAGGGTCTTGCATGATGCCCGCGAAGCGTTCGCTTAGTAACTGTCCATTACTGTTGGTGGTGAAGTTAAATAAAACACTGCTAGTAATGGCCGCTGCCGTCATCACAATCATCGCTCGTGCTAACAGCCGTGGCGATAGCGCCACTTTTGCACCTCCCGTGCGCTTGGCGGGAGCTTCTTGTTCTTTTGGGCAGATGTTGGCAAACACAATACCGCAAAGTAGGCATACCAATCCTGGAGCGATGAACGCGACGCGCCAACCCCAATGTGCAATTAAAAATCCGGTGGACAGTGCCGCAAGCGCTACGCCTAAATTCCCGCAAAGGCCATTGAAACCAATAGTTGCGCCAGCATTGCTGGTGCGCTCCATCAACATCGGAATGCCTACCGGGTGGTAGATGGAAGCAAAAGCGCCAATCAAGGTTAATCCAGCCGCTAATTGCCAACTGTTTTGTGCAAATGAAGTCAGTAGTGCCGAAACACCAATACCACCAAAGAATAGCAATATCATGCTGCGCCGCCCCCATAAGTCGCCAAGCCTTCCAGCGGGAAGCGAGCCAAGTCCAAACATGAAGAATGCGCCTGCCCCGTAAGGCATCAAGTCTTCCCATTTGGCAAATCCGAACTCTAGCGCGATAGTTGACACCGCCGCCGCAAAAATCAATAAAAACAAATGATCGAACGCATGGGCGATATTGAGTAGCGTCTTAACAGAGAGGGCGTGATCAGTCGGTTGCTTGGTTGATGGCTGCATATTATTTTTCCAAAATGATCCGTAACTCGGTTCTAGGCAGCAGATGCAAGCGGGTAACGATAAGCCGCCCCTCGGTAAACCTTGACAGGTCTGCCTCCCAGCCCATCGATGCCTCCAAAGCCTTATCCTGCTTGCCCTGTAGCCAATCGAATAAGTTGGCTACTGGAATTTTTGCACCTGTGACAGACTCTAACGCGGCTTCTAGGTTAGGGAATTTTTGGCTTGTTTTCCCATCGCCAAGCGTGGCAAATCCTGCGCCCCAAATGACCTCTGCTGCCTTGCCGCCCAGCGGGGTAAATAAGTCAAGCTGACCCGCAGCAGCGCTACCCTTCAGCGTAAATCCAGCACTGGTTTGCTGCAGTGCCGTGGTGTCGGTTGCGTCAATTTTGATGCTCAGGCGGCCACTCCATGCGGGCGCTTCGACTGTGCTTGCTGGCTTTGGCGGTGCTGCGCAAGCCACGAGTAGCGCGGCTATGGCCACAGAAAACAGCCGCATTTACAGCTTCACCCCGAGGCGCTTAAGAGTCTCAATGAGTGTGGGGTTGTCGTTGTTAATCATTTGCGCGTCTTTAAACGCTTTCACTGCTTCGTCCTTGCGGTTCATCATCCACAGAACTTCGCCCATGTGAGCACCAATCTCCGCATCAGCGCGCGTTTTGTAGGCATTTTGGAACGTTTTGAGCGACTCGTCCAAGCGCCCCATACGAAATAGCGCCCACGCCAGACTGTCCACAATGTAGGGGTCATTCGGCGTAATGACGAGTGCGCGTTCAATCAAAGCTTTGGCTTCTTCTAAGCGTACACCGCGGTCTGCTAAAGAATAGCCTAATGCGTTGTAGGCCACAGCGCTGTTGGGTTGCAGTGCGATCACTTGTTTGAGTAATGCCTCCATTTGTACGAAATCTTTGGCTTTTTCATGCAAGGTGGATAGTTCATACATCAGGTCGGTATCCGTTGGATCATCCGCTAGCGCCTTGTTCAAAAATGTGATGGCCTCTGGCAGTTGTCCGTGGTCGCGCATCAGGCTGACTTCAGCCATTAACTTGGCGCGTGACTGTAGGTTGGTTTGTTCGGGTAACTGTTGAATCAGTTGTCTAGCCTCGTTCACTTTGCCTTGCTTCGCAAGAATGGAGGCGCGGCGGAGTTGCGCGGCAAGACGCTCTTTGTCGTCCTCAATTTTGCTGAGCCAGCTTTGCGCCGCGCTGTAGTCCTTGCGGTTTTCGGCCAACTGGGCAAGCCCTAGATACGCTTGTACGCGACCTGCATGGTTGGTTGGTAGATTGGTTTTTTCGGCTAATCGTAAAAATTGATGAAACGACTTATCTGCTGCTGCAAATTGATTTTCCTGCAGCTCAAGCGCACCTTGAAGCAGCCAGCCATCAATGGAAGTAGGGGATTCCGTTGTGAGTAAGCGTAGCTGTGCCAGCGCATCGTTGTAGCGTGAGGCATTCAG
>JANPAS010000136.1:0-2836 GCA_031430035.1 Comamonadaceae bacterium
AACAGCGGCAAACTCATGTTATTTTTTGGCGCCAGAACCAAAGAGGAGCTTCCCTATTTCGGTCCACTGCAAAATCTGCCCAAAGACTTCATCGACATTCACTTCGCGTTTTCACGTGCGCCCGATCCACTGGGTCATGGCAGCAAACGCTATGTGCAAGACGTGATGCGCGAGCAAAGCGAAGCGGTCGCAAAGCTACTCAAAGACGGGAATACCTACTTTTATGTCTGCGGATTGAAGAGCATGGAAGCTGGTGTGCTGGATGCACTCAAAGACATTGCAACGACTGCCAAGCTAGACTGGACAAGGCTTCAGGACGAGATGCGTGTGCAGGGGCGGTTGCATTTAGAGACGTACTAGCCTCTTGTTTTGGCTAACTTTCGCGGTTAGTGAGCGTGCATTTCCTTCATCATCGCATTACGCAAAATGCTATTGATGCGTGTTTGATAGCCGCGTCCTTGCGTCTTTAGCCATGCCAAAACATCGGTATCCACGCGCACAGTCGTAGGTGTTTTTGTGGGTTTATAAAAGCGCCCAATAGAGGCATTTTTCCAAGCTTCAGCTGACATGGCTGGAATATCCTCAAAGTTAATGCCCTTGTCTGGCATTGCAGTCATCGCGTGCAATTCTGCAATTTGCGCGGGTGTCAGCGCTGGCACTTTGCCTTGTTCGTATCTAACTGTTTTCATAGTTTCGCTTCTCCTGTTTGGTTGGCCGCCTTGCTGAGATGATGCGCACAATCTCTGCGCCGCTTTCGCTATCGCGCAAGGTATGGGCTGCAAGCAAAAGCTGCACGCCATGCACCATTCCAAACGTTAGCCATCGCATCTCACCGTTTTCAATTCGATCTTGAATGGTCTTGGCTAACGGATCGTCAAAGGCCAAGGCAGCCGCTTCAAAGCGAACGCCGTGCTTACGGAAATTACTCTCTGCTTTGGCCTCGTCCCATTCAAAAATTCTGTACATACATTTATGTTAGCACAAAACTTAGCTCCCCGCCACCTTCATCCGATTAATCAGCACCGAGCCAATGGTCTTAGCACCGTAGTTGTAGGTGTCGCTACCCACCGCTTGAATCCCTAGGAACATGTCTTTCAAATTGCCCGCAATGGTGATTTCGTGCACGGGATAGGCGATGCGTCCGTTCTCGACCCAATAACCGCTTGCGCCGCGTGAGTAGTCACCCGTGACGTAGTTCACGCCCTGCCCCATGAGCTCGGTCACAAAGAGTCCTGTGCCTAATTTTTTGAGCATGGCATCCAAATCGTCCGCTGCTTTTGTTTTGGTGGACGTGAGGTTGAGGTTGTGCGAGCCGCCTGCATTGCCCGTGCTTTTCATCCCGAGTTTTCGTGCTGAGTAGCTGCTTAAAAAGTAGCCCTCAACTTTGCCATCCGTGACGATCTGGCGCTTTTGCGTTTGCACGCCCTCTTCGTCAAACGGTGCGCTGCCTTTTCCCTTCAAGACAAATGGGTCATCCGCCACGTGAATGTCTTTGGGGAACGCCGCCTTGCCCAAGCTGCCTTCTAAAAACGTGGTCTTGCGGTACAACGCTCCGCCGCTGGTGGCTTGCACGTAACCGCCCAAGAGCCCTACCGCCATGCTGGACTCGAACAGCACGGCGCACGTGCGCGTGCTCAGTTTTTTGGCGTTAAGCCGAGAGAGCGCTCTCTCGGCAGCGTAGCGACCTACCGCTTCGGGGCTAGACATCTCTACCGCATCGCGCATCGAGGTATGCCACGAGCCTTGCTGCATATCCGCACCTTGGCGTTTGGAGTTGGCGGCAATCGGCGCCACCGACAAGCTGTGGCGCGAGCTGGCGTAGCCGCCTTCAAAGGCGATCCCTGTGCCACCAAAATCCGCGCGGTAGTGCGCCGCCCAAAAATGGCTTTGCTGCGCCGACACGCCTGCGCCCTCAGAATTGACCACGCGCTTGTCTGTGCCCATAGCTGCGGCTTCGCAGCGCTGCACCAATGCGAGCGCCTGCTCACTGGTCAAGTCCCACGGATGGAATAAATCGAGATCGGGTTGTTGGCCATTTTTAAACTTCGCGTAGTCGCTAATCGAAGGCAAACCCGCCATGTCGTCCGCCGCTGTAAAGCGAGCAATATCAAACGCGGCTTGCACAGTTTGTTTGACGGCAGCGTCAGAGAAATCCGACGTGCTGGCGTTCCCTCGGCGCTGCCCGACATACACCGTCACACCCAGCGATTTGTCACGATTGCGCTCCACGTTCTCAAGTTCGCCAAGGCGTGCAGATACTGAGAGGCCGCAGCCTTCGGACGCTTCCGATGCCGCATCGGTTGCACCGAGTTTTTTGGCATGTAACAAGGCGCTGTGCGTCAGTTCTTGAAAAAAGGCTGGGGAGTAGCTAAAGCCTTGGAGTGGTTTATTTGTCATGGCGTCAATTATCATTGGACTTATGACTGGAAAAATGAAAAAAGGTTACTACGTCAAAGGTCACTTTGTGGCTGATGGTAGTGAGCGCGACCTAGAACTTAAGCGCGAACGCAAGGCCGAGAGCCAAATCGACCCCGATAAACCGACACGCACCGAAATGAAAGCCGTCAGCGATGCGCTGCAAAAGCTCGGCATCCAACTCATCACGCTTAGGGACGATTTGCTCGCCTCGCTGGATTTACCAGAAGCCTTACCCAAGGCGATCGAAGAACACAATCGCATCACGCACCGCGAGGGTAAGCGCCGCCTCGTGCAGTTTGTGGGCAAGCTGATGCGCAAGCTGGACGACGAGCAATTAGCCGCGATTAATGCGGCGCTGCGGGATCAAGCACGCGGTGTGCCGCGTATTGCAAAAGCCACGGCTGAACCCAAGGCAGAA
>JANPAS010000137.1:0-4945 GCA_031430035.1 Comamonadaceae bacterium
TGTTGTCGCTAATCTCGCCAGTCAAACGATCCAGCACATGAACCACACCTTCTAGCTCTTTACGCTCTTTGGCCAGTGCCTGTGCGCGTTTGGGGTCGTTCCAAACAGCAGGGTCTTCTAGCGCCGCGCAGACGTCTTCTAATTTGCGTTCTTTGTTATCGTAGTCAAAGATACCCCCGAAGCTCGTGGGTACGAGCTGCAAGGTCGATAAGCGTGTTTGAGAGGGCGTTGATGCGTTCGATTTCCATGATGTGTAGCTAGTAATGAGTTGAGAAGTAACCGTACATTTTCGCATGGTGGCCTCTCTCTTGCATTGGCACTAGTACAAACCTTGTCTGATAAGGCCTTGCGACAAGCCTGGCGTGTCCACCTGAAAAGAAAATAGTCCGCCAGCCAGCGGCTGCGCCTCACGCTGCTGGGCTGTCATGCCCTTCCACGCTGTTGTGGCGTAAACGGTGCGTAGATCTGCCCCGCCAAACGCAATCTTGGTCACGTTCGGGCAAGGAAACTTCACCGTTTGCAACAGCTCACCGCTAGGCGAGTAGCGCTGAACCGCGCCGCCTGCAAAGAGCGCCACCCACAAGCAGCCCGCTAGATCGACGGTTGTTCCATCGGGATAGCCACGATCAATTTTGATGAGTACGCGCTTATTAGATAGTTGCTGCCCAGCATCCACATCAAACGCATAGATCGTTTTTGCCAGCGTATCCGTGTGATAAAAAATGCGCCCATCGGGGCTGGTACAAGGCCCGTTGGTAATGACGTAACCCTCATCTTTGACAATGGCTTTGCCAAGGCTATCAATGAAATAAAGCTTGCCTGAAACGGCTTCTTCCGCATCGTCCATCGAACCAAACCACAAATGACCATCCGCATCTGTGAACGCATCGTTCAATCGATTGCTAGGAATTTTCCATTCTGGTGCTAGCAAAAATTTTAGTTGTTCAGCTTGCGATTTATCTGGATCAAACCGATACAAACCACTCTTGAGACCTGCCACCCAGCCCTTATCCAGCAAGGGCTGCACGAAACCTATAGGTTCCGGCATATGCCATGTGGTGGGCTCACCGCGATCGTGCCAACGGTAGATATTTTGCACTTTGATGTCTACAAAATACAGCGCTTGCTCGGCTGCATGCCACACAGGGCCTTCGCCTAGTTCTGAGGCCAATGGCCAGATGCATGTGGGCGAAGCTGACACGTTTAAGCTCCGTCGCCGTAATAGCCTGCGTCGATGTAGTATTCGCGCCCCGTACATTTGGCCGCGCTCTTGGACGCCAAAAACAGCGCCATCGCTGCTACATCTTCGGGCTCAACACGCAGCTTTAAACATTGGCCATTAAAAATTTTGGCTTCGGCTTCGGGCGTGTGCCACATCAAGGTTTGCTTGGGCGTTTTGATAGCACCTGGAATGATGCAATTGACGCGAATATTGTCCACGCCAAAATCCCGCGCCATACCGCGTGTCATGGCTTCAATGCCCGCTTTGGCTGTCATGTACATCGTCAAATTGGGTAGTGCCAAATGCCAAGAAATTGAGCCTAAATTGAGAATCACGCCGCCGCCCGCAGCCTTCATGCCTGGAACGACCGCTTGCGAGCAAAAGTAGAGATGTTTGAGGTTCACCGCGATATTGGCATCCCATTTGCTGCTCGTGATCTCGGTCATGTTGTGCCGCACATCGTTTGCTGCGTTGTTCACCAAAATGTCGGTTGCGCCCACGTCTTTGTGGATCGCATCAAACACGCTGGCCACGCCGTCCAAATCGGTCAAATCGCAGTGAATAAATTTTGGTGGCTGTTTGGCATTTTTTAGTTTTTCTTGCAGCGCTAGTCCATCAGCATCAGCAATATCTAAAAACGAAATCTTTGCACCTTGTGCTGCAAAAGCTTCCACAAAAGCGGCTCCAATGCCCGAGCCGCCGCCCGTAATCACCACACGCTTGTCAGTTAAATCGGGGTAAGTTGCCCATGAGGACGTTGTCATAAATCATTCCTTATTTCAAATCTTATTTCAAATTTAGAGGGCGCAGCTCGTGGTGCAAAACCAACGCTGCCGCGCCTACCGCTGAGGCCAAAAGACCGTAGCTAGCTGTTTGCACCGTGGGCGCAGGGGAAATAGCCGCGCTTGCGGCGTAACTCTGCAGCGTTTTTTGCGCCACATCCACGATTGCGGGATAACGTGCGATGGACGAGCCTCCCAGCACGATGTTGCTTGGGTTAAACGTCGTCCATAAGTTATGCAGCACCAGCCCTAAGTACAGTCCGCCCTCTGCGGGGTCTTTCAATTGACCGAGCACACGTTCGCCAAAAAATGTTTCTGCACAGCCGCGCCGTCCGCAAGAGCACAGCGCACCATCCACTTGCAAAATGCTGTGGCCAATCTCGCCCGCCATGCCTTGCACGCCGGTAAACAAACGGTCGTTCAGCACAATGCCTGCGCCGACACCCACACCGCAAGTGACAAAAATGAGCGAATCTTTTGCTGAACTGGCGGAAAACTCATACTCGCTGAGTGCCGCTGTATCGGCTTCGTTTTGCACATGTACAGGAACAGGCGGCACACCCGCACGCGCCAGCGCGCGCGTCATCAGCGGCACAAAATCCACATTGCGCCACCCCAAATTGGGGGCAAAAGTCACGATGCCTGTGACTTCATCAAACGCACCTGGCAAGCCCACGCCAAGACCATGCAAAGCAATGCCGCGTTTCGCAAGCTGGGCATGAACCCTTGAAATGAGCTTGGCGGCTTGCAAGCAAACCCCAGCAGGCTCTTTGCTTGTGAGTGGCTCTTCTAGTGAGCACAGCACCTGACCTGTCAGCGAGACACCCACTACGCGCAGCACATCCACGGCCACTTCTACACCCACCAGCCCTTTGCTTGTCTCGTCAATTTGCAAGGGCGTTGAAGGGCGGCCGAGCCGCTGCTCACTCGCCGCGTCGCCCTCTCGGAGCCAGCCATCCGCAATCAAACCTTGCACCAAAAGGCTCACCGTCGATTTGGTAAGCCCACTCGCCTTCGCGATTTGCGCACGCGACAAACAGGGTTGCTTACGCAGCAAACGCAAAATCACACTGCGATTGATGCGCCTGACTAGCTGTTGGTCACCCGTTGTGGTCATACAGTCTCAGTGCTTATAGGCTATGGGTTTGCGGCTTACCATCAGGCTGCTTGCCTGCAATGATCATGCCCAGCACTTCGTCTTCCGTCACGTCGCTGGTTTTATAACTGCCCACCAATTTGCCGTTTTTCATCACAGCCAAACGGTCAGATAAACCAAACACATCTGGCATATCGTGCGTAATTAAAAAGATGCCAACGCCTTCGGCTTTGAGTTGCTTCACCAAGTTCCCCACCATCGCCGTTTCCTCGGGGCCGAGAGCCGCCGTGGGCTCGTCCATGATCAAAATTTTGGCGTTGAAATAAATCGCACGGGAGATCGCCACCACTTGGCGCTGCCCCCCCGACAAACGACGTACAGGAATGCGCACATTTTTGAAGTTTTTATTGAGCCTGTGAAACACCTTGCGCGCCGCTGCATCCATGCGGTGATCGTCCAATGTGCGCCAACGCGTGAGTAGCTCGCGCCCTAAAAACAAATTGGCAACGGCGTCCAAGTTATCGGCCAGTGCCAGCGTTTGATAAATCGACTCAATACCGCAGCGCTGCGCATCCACTGGCGTTTTAATGTTCACGCGTTCGCCGTTGATAAACACCTCGCCACTGTCGATGGGATACGCGCCTGCCAGCATTTTCATCAGTGTCGATTTACCTGCGCCGTTGTGCCCTAGGATGGCGACCACTTCGCCAGGATAGAGCTTGATACTCACGTCGTCCACGGCCTGCACACCGCCAAAGGCCTTGCCAATACCGCGCATCTCTACTAAAGCTTGTGCTGTGTTCATTGCGTATCTCCCTACACCGTATCGCCAGTTGTGCGGCGATAAATCACATCGAACACCACCGCCGCAATCAACACCTGTCCAATGATGACGTAGCGCATACCGATCGAAACGTCGAGGAGGAGCATCCCACTGTCAATGCACTGCATGATGAGGGCGCCCAGCACCGAGCCCAAAATCGATCCGCTACCGCCCGCCAGCGCCGCACCACCAATCACGGCGGCCGCAATCACGTAGAGCTCTAAGCTCGTACCCAGCGAGTTCGTTCCCGCATTCAAACGTGCGATTGACACTATGGCCGCAATGGTGATGAGCACACCCATCAACGCAAATAGCATCAAGGTCACGCGGCGCACAGGAATACCCACCAGCGCCGCCGCTTCGGGGTTACCACCCATCGCAAAGATGTAGCGGCCAAAGCGCGTGCGGTGCACGATGAAGGAGAGCGTGAGCGCCACGCCAGCCCATATCAACACAGGAATCGGTACGCCCTGCGGTGCATCTTTGCTAGGAATTTGATAAGCATTCATCGCAGCCACAAAGCCGCAGACTAAAAGCGTTGGCACCAGCACGATGAGCGCATCCAACCACAACGGATTGTTTGGCACCTCAAAGCGCAGATTTGCGTTTCGTTTATTCCACATTTGGTAGAGCAGCGCCAGCACAATCACGCCCGCTAACGCCCAGCTAGCCGTCACGCCAATCGAGCCATCAAAACCGCCACCTAGGCGCTGAAAAAATGCATCGTTGACTGGCTGAGTTTTGCCATCTGCCACCAAAAAAGCCGCGCCGCGAAACGACATCAAACCGCCCAGCGTCACCACAAACGAGGGCACGCCCAGCATGGCGGTGAGCATGCCTTGATAAAGCGATACGGCAATCGCCACGGCAAGCCCCGCCAGGCTTGCCTCCACCCAGTGCCAACCAGCGGTGTACATCAAGGTGGCCATCAACACACCGACAAAACCCATCACAGAACCCACTGACAAATCAATATGCCGAGCCACGATGATGAGTACCACTACGGTAGCAACGACACCGAC
>JANPAS010000138.1:0-3034 GCA_031430035.1 Comamonadaceae bacterium
CCGTGCCCACAATGTCCACCAAATGGGTTTTATCCGTGACCACCACAGGCGTGCAAAACTCGCGCATCACCTGCGCCGCAGCGGTAATCTCGCCAATGGTTTCCTTCTTGACGCGCAGCGCAGTAATCAGCGCCGCCATCAATACAGGCGACATTTCTCCGCGCATGATGAGCCGCATGATGTGCAGCATCTCATCGTGAAAAATCTCTCGGTGTTCGATGGCGCGTTGCAGTGCTTCGGTGGGGGTGATGGGATGAATGGTGGTTGTCATCGTTTGAGTTCTCGATAAAAATTTTCATGGCTACCAAGTAACAAAAGCATTCGTGTAGCAGGGTCGTATTCGTAAGCCAAGAGCATCAATTGCCCATTCGACTTGAACTTGTAAACATAGACGCCGCGCAAGTCCCCTTTTTTGGGCTCTCCAATTTCAGGGTTTTCAATAATTGCAGTCACGGCATCGTCAACATCGGCTTGCTGTGCCTTGTGCAGTTTTTTGTACGCTCTTGAAAACGCATTGGCTTGATAAACCGTGATCATTGCAAGCTTAATCAGCGCTTGCCTTGCGGTACAAACGCCGTGGCTAAGAGTGGTCCTTCAGCACGCGCAGCAATCAAATCTTTAACAAAGTCAATTGGCAGGTCTGGGTTATCTAACGCGGCTTTGCCAACCTTTGCCCAAAATTCTATTTGTCCTGCAATCGTGCGGTGTTCGGACTGCGCTTGCGCCCGCGCAGTTTGATACAGCGAATTGTTGATGCGCACAGGCATCGCTTGCGCCATTGCATTCATTGATATTCCCATGTCTGAACTCCTTAAATTCTGATTTGCTACAAAAGTAGCTAAATTCTAATCCAAAAAATTCTTTAGCATCGCATGCCCGTGCTCGGTCAAAATGCTCTCGGGGTGAAACTGTACGCCTTCCATGCGCACATGATGTGCCAAGGCTTTGTGACGCACGCCCATGATTTCACCATCGTCTGTCCATGCGGTGATTTCTAAATCAGCAGGGCAGCTCGCTCGCTCGATGGCGAGCGAGTGATAACGATTGACATCAAATTGCTTGGGCAATCCTGCAAACACGCCAGCTTGGGTTGTTGTGATCGTGCTGACTTTGCCGTGCATCTGCACTTGCGCGCGGATGATCTTACCGCCCAGCGCCGCGCCAATGGCTTGATGCCCTAGGCACACGCCAAGGATCGGCAGCTTGCCCATAAAGTGCTGAATGGCTGCCACGCTAATCCCCGCCTCGCTTGGCGAGCAAGGGCCTGGCGAGATGACGAGGCGATTGAAGTCGCCATTCTCAAATCTTGTTTGCAGTTCGGCCACGCTAATTTCGTCATTACGAACGGTCGTGACTTCTGCACCCAGCTCGCCAAAATATTGGACGAGGTTGTAGGTGAAGCTGTCGTAGTTGTCGAGCATCAGGAGTTTTAGTTTTGTAGTCATTTCAAAAGCCCTCCTCAACCAACTCGGCGGCGCGAAGTAGCGCTCGTGCCTTGGCCTCGGTCTCCGCCCATTCCAGCTCGGGGACAGAGTCCGCTACCACGCCCGCCGCTGCTTGCACGTAAAGCATCCCGCCTTTGACGATGCCCGTTCGGATGGCAATCGCCACATCCATATCGCCCGCAAAGCTGATGTAGCCGCATGCGCCGCCGTAGATGCCGCGCTTGATAGGCTCTAGCTTGTCGATCACTTCCATCGCGTGCACCTTGGGCGCGCCCGTCAGCGTGCCCGCAGGGAAGGTGGCTTTGAGCACGTCCATATTGGACATTCCCGCAAGCAGTTCGCCTTCGACGTTGCTCACGATGTGCATCACGTGGCTGTAGCGCTCCACGCAAAAGGCTTCGGTCACTTTCACGCTACCAATGCGTGCAATACGCCCGATGTCGTTACGCGCAAGGTCAATCAGCATCACGTGCTCGGCGCGTTCTTTGGGGTCGCCAATCAGTTCCACCTCGGCAGCTTTGTCCGCCTCGGGCGTTGCGCCGCGTGGACGCGTGCCTGCCAGCGGGCGGATCGTGACCATGTGTTTGAGATTTTCTCCAGCGCCGACCTTCTCCTCGCGCACCAAAATTTCAGGCGAAGCGCCCACCACTTGGAAGCTGCCGAAATCGTAAAAATACATGTAAGGGCTGGGGTTCAGCGAGCGCAGCGCACGGTACAGCGAGAGCGGCGACTGCGTAAACGCCCGTTTGATGCGCTGCCCCACTTGCACCTGCATGAACTCGCCAGCAGCAATCATTTCTTTCGCCTCTTCCACCGCGCGGATGTAGTCGGCTTTCGCAAAATCGCGGATGGTGAGCTGCGGCGCGGAGGGCGCAACGCTAGGCGCGGCGACCGATTTGTTTAACTGCTCGCGCAGGGCGGCTAGTCTGGAGGCCGCACGGGCAAAGGCCTCTGGGCTAGATGGGTCTGCATAGACGATGAGGTGCAGCTTGCCCGAGAGGTTGTCAATCACAGCAAGCTCTTCGCACAAGAGCAGCAAAATATCGGGCGTGCCCAGCTCGTCAGGCGGGCAAGAGTTTTCTAATTTGCGCTCGATGTAACGCACTGCGTCGTAACCAAAATAGCCCGCAAGGCCACCGCAAAAACGCGGCAGACCTTGTGAGAGTGCGACTTTGAAGCGCTTTTGGTAGCTAGCAATAAAGTCGAGTGGATTGCCCGTGTCGGTCTCCACGACCACGCCGTCGGTCACCACTTCGGTCTTGGCGTTTTTGCCAAAACCAGAGGCGCGAAGCAAGGTGCTAGCAGGCAAGCCGATAAAGCTATAGCGCCCAAAGCGCTCGCCGCCGACCACGGATTCCAGCAGGAAACTGTTGTTGCCCTGACCTGTTGGCGCGGCAAGTTTGAGGTACAGCGAGAGTGGGGTTTCTAAATCCGCAAAAGCCGTCAAAGTGAGCGGGATGCGGTTGTAGCCTTGTGTGGCTAACGTGTTGAATTCAAGTTCCGTCATTGCGTTTCTTTCAAAATTTCTATCAACCGAAAAGGTTATTTGACCGTTCGCCCTGAGCTTGTCGAAGGGGAAGGCCGGACTA
>JANPAS010000139.1:0-14240 GCA_031430035.1 Comamonadaceae bacterium
GAGGTTGAGATTAAGTTCAACTACACCTTGGAGTCGGGCAAATACGAGGGGCAAAAGCTATCCAAGAAGCATCCGTTTGAAGGCATCATCCCCAACATGCAGCGCCGTTATCACGAGACAGACTCGAATGTGGTGCGCGAAGACCTTGCCAAGTACCGCAGCCAGCAGCCGTGTACCACGTGCAGTGGCGCGAGATTGAAGCGCGAGGCGCGGAATGTGTTTTTGGTGGACTCTGCAAATAGCGAAAAGTCGAGTTTGCATGCACTCAGTCACCTCACGTTGCGAGAAGCGTTGGCGTATTTTCAACATCTCAAACTTTCAGGTAGCCGTGCCGAAATCGCTGCCAAGGTGGTGCAAGAAATTGCAGCACGACTCAAATTTTTAAACGACGTGGGACTTAACTATCTCAGTTTGTCACGTAGCGCGGAGACCTTATCGGGCGGGGAGTCCCAGCGCATACGGCTCGCAAGCCAGATAGGCAGTGGCCTCACGGGGGTCATGTATGTGCTGGACGAGCCGAGCATTGGGCTGCATCAGCGCGATAACGACCGCTTGATTGGCACGCTGCGACATTTACGCGATATTGGTAATTCGGTACTGGTGGTCGAACACGACGAAGACATGATTCGCGCTGCCGATCACGTGATCGACATGGGCGTAGGCGCAGGCGTGCATGGCGGGCGCGTAGTGGCCGAAGGCACGTGCGCCGATGTGCTGGCAGCGCCCGAGTCGCTGACGGGGCAGTACATGAGCGGTGCGCGCGCGATCAAAATTCCTAAGCGCCACAAATTTGACAAAAAGAAGGTGCTGACCATCAACAACGCCACAGGTAACAACCTGAAAGGTGTGACGGTGGATGTGCCGATTGGACTCTTCACCTGCGTTACGGGTGTGTCGGGTTCGGGTAAATCGACCTTGGTGAACGACACGCTGTACAAGGCCGCCGCACACAGCATCCACCGCGCACACGACGAGCACGCGCCTTGCGAAGGGATTGACGGCCTCGACGAATTTGATAAAGTGATTAACGTCGACCAATCCCCGATTGGTCGCACGCCGCGCAGTAACCCTGCCACGTACACGGGGCTCTTCACACCGATTCGCGAGCTAATGGTGGAAATGCCGATGGCGAAAGAGCGCGGCTATACCAGTGGACGCTTTAGCTTTAACGTGGCGGCGGGTTCGGGTGGCGGGCGCTGCGAGGCTTGCCAAGGCGATGGCGTGAAGCGTGTCGAGATGCACTTCTTGCCCGATGTGTATGTGCCTTGCGATGTCTGCCACGGCAAGCGCTACAACCGCGAAACTTTGGAAGTGCAGTTCAAAGGCAAAAACATTGCCGAGATTTTGGACTTGACGGTGGAAGCCGCGTTTGATTTCTTCAAGGCGCAGCCCACACTCGCACGCAAGCTGCAGACCTTGCTGGATGTGGGCCTCTCCTACATCAAGCTGGGGCAATCGGCGACCACGCTCTCGGGCGGCGAGGCGCAGCGGGTCAAGCTGTCGCTGGAGCTATCGAAGCGCGACACGGGGCGCACACTCTACATCTTGGACGAGCCGACCACGGGCTTGCACTTTGCGGATATTGATTTGCTGCTCAAAGTGCTGCATCAATTGCGCGATCAAGGTAATACGCTGGTCATCATCGAGCACAACTTAGACGTAATTAAAACGGCTGATTGGGTGATTGACATGGGCTTAGAGGGCGGTGCGGGCGGCGGTACGGTGCTGGGCGTGGGTACGCCCGAGGACATTGCTGCGCTTCGGACGAGCTTCACAGGCAAGTACTTAAAGCGGATTTTGAAGTGAAGGCATTTAGCTCCAAAGATTACTTGGCGGCACTAGTCGTCATTGTCATTTGGGGTTCTAACTTTGTGGTGATGAAGTACGGACTGCAAAGCTATACGCCGTTCCAATTGGGCGCGATGCGCTATGTGTTTGCAGCGTTTCCGCTGATCTTTTTTATCGCACGACCTGCGCTGCCATTCAAGTTTGTCGTGGCTTACGGTCTCTTTCAAGGCGTGGGGCAATTTGGTTTTGCGTTTACGGCTTTGAATGTGGGCATGACGGCGGCATTGGCTTCGGTGCTCATGCAAACGCAGGTATTTTTTACGGCGTTGATTGGATGGTTGGTGCTGCACGAGCGCTTGCAGCGTCAGCAAATTGTGGGTCTCTCACTGGCCGCATTGGCGATAGCGTGTTTTGTGCTGCACTTTACCGATAGCTCAGCAGCGCTGGTTGGCGTGACCGTGTTGGGATTCATTTTGAACTTGTGTGGTGCAAGCATGTGGGCGGCATCCAACATCGTGGCTCGCAAAGCGCAGGGTGTGAATCCTGATTTTTCGGCTTTGAACTTTGTGGTCTGGACCTCGATCATTCCTATCCTGCCGTTCGTTGCCTTGTCTTCTGTGTTTGATGCGGCGAACGCCCAGAGCAATTGGTTCTCTGCAAGCCTTGTATCTATTGGCTCGGCGGTCTATTTGGGTTTGCTCGGCAGTGTTTTAGCTTATACGCTCTGGACACGGTTGTTAAAGCGTCACAGTGCTAACCGTGTTGCGCCGTTTAGCCTTGGCGTGCCTGTCATCGGACTGGCTGCGGGGATGTTGATGCTGGGCGAGCAAGTTAGCCGCTGGCAATGGGCGGGGATTGGGTTTGTGATTGCCGCGCTGGTTATTGCGATGTGGCCACAGGCCAATCGATTAAAGGCTTAGCGAGGCACGTGTCCGCAAAGCCATATCCCGAGAGGCCTGCGCGAAGTCTTCTCCGCTAGAGGCGTAAATGATTGCCCTAGAGGAGTTCACCACAATGAGGCCGTCTTTAGTAAGGCCTGCTTTTACGGTCGCCGCCGCATCGCCGCCCTGCGCACCCACACCAGGAATGAGCAGCGGCAGCGTAGGCGCAATGGCGCGCACACGAGCAATCTCTTGCGGATAAGTGGCACCAACCACTAAGCCGAGTTGTCCGTTGGTGTTCCAAGGCCCTTGTGCAAGACGTGCCACATGCTCGTATAAAAGAGGTTGCCCGTCCACACTGGCAAGGCGCTGGTTTTGCAAATCGTCGCCGCCTGGGTTGGAGGTGCGGCACAGCAAAAACGCGCCCTTCCCGTGATGTTTGAGATAAGGTGACACAGAGTCGAATCCCATGAAGGGCGAGAGCGTCACTGCATCTGCGCCAAAGCGCTCGAACGCTTCAATCGCGTACTGCTCGGCCGTAGAGCCAATGTCGCCGCGCTTGGCATCCAAAATGATGGGGACGTTGGGCGCCACGCGTTTCATGTGCTCCATGAGGCGTTCTAGCTGCGACTCGGCGCGGTATGCCGCGAAGTAAGCAATTTGCGGCTTGAAGGCGATGACGGTGTCGGCTGTCGCATCCACAATGGCCGCGCAAAAATCAAAAATCTTGTCGGCGCGGCCTTTGAGGTGCGCGGGGAATTTTGTCGGATCGGGGTCTAAGCCAACGCAGAGCAAGGAGTTGTTTTGCGTGTGCGCGGTTTGGAGTTGTTGGATAAAGTTCATGACCAGAGATTAACGTATGAGCGGATTAAATGTTTTTAAAGCATGTGTGAATTGACTGAAATCACGATCTGCCGTCCAGAGTAACGAAACACCGTTTTCAATGCATGTCGCAGCGATACGAGCATCGTGCATCTTGCCGCCAAATATGTGTCCTTTGTTAACGAGATTGCTTAATATTTTGAAGTGCGAAAGACCCGAATGCAACAGCCGGATAGAGGGGGCATCCAGCCAAGCTTGAATTTGCCCTAGCGCATGCTGGCTTGGGGTTGGGTGCAGAAAAACTTTTGGATTGGTGGTTACTGCCAAAAATTCGTGAACGCAACCAATCGGTATGCCGCAAGGCTTTCCTTGGTTAATCAAGTCGAGAATGGCTTGATTCGCTGCTGTGTGAAATGAGTTTTCAGCCCGATGTGCATAAATCAAGATATTGGTGTCAATGGCAATCATTACCAAGAGACCCCATTGGTATTGGGACGTTCGTTGGCAATTTCTCGCAGTTGGCTAAAGTCGATGGGCGCTTGTTGTGAGCCGCCGTGAAAGCTCATATCCTTTAAGACAAATGTTGGTTGTTCGGTAGGCTTGAGTTGATCTAAGACATGACGCAAGCCCTCCTCGACTAAGGATCGAAAAGTTAGTCCTTGCTCACGAGCAAGCTCTTTGGCTTGAAGAAAAAGTGCATCTGATAAGTCCAGCGTTGTTTTCATATTGCCACCCATATTTTTAAGTATGGGTATATTGTAATTAGCTTTGTGCTGCATTTTGTCAAGCCCCTTTCAAAGCCCGTCGGTACTGCACTGCCTCGGCAATATGCGCGACACCCACCGTCTCACTACTTGCCAAGTCTGCAATGGTGCGGGCGATTTTCATGACGCGGTGTGTGCTCCGTCCTGACCAGCCTAGGCGTGTGGCTGTGGTGCTTAAAAATTTGATCGCGGTGGCGTCCAGTTGGCATTGCTCGTCGATTTCGGCGCTGCCAAGGGCGTGATTGGCTTTGGATTGGCGCAGAACGGCGCGGTTTCTCGCTGCGCGAACACGGGTGCGTACGGCCTCGGAATCCTCGCCAGCTGGAGCGTTGACCAGTTCGCTGCTGGGCATGGCACCCACCTCTATGTGCAGGTCAATGCGATCCAGCAGCGGGCCGCTTAATTTGCCTTGGTAGCGTGAGACTTGATCGGGTGAGCAACGGCAAGGCTTCACAGCAGAGCCCAAATAGCCGCAGGGACAGGGGTTCATGGCAGCGACCAGCTGAAACCGCGCGGGAAACTCCGCCCGTTGCGTAGCGCGAACAATGGAAACCTTGCCAGACTCCAGCGGCTCACGTAGCGCTTCTAGTGCTGAGCGCGGGAACTCGGGAAGTTCATCTAAAAAGAGCACGCCGTTGTGTGCGAGCGATATTTCGCCTGGGCGCGGCGGTGCTCCTCCGCCTACCAGCGCTGGGGCGGTTGCTGTGTGATGCGGGCTGCGCGTGGGGCGCTGCCCCCACTGCTGAAGCACGTGGTCGCTGGCGGATGACGATCCTGCAAAGCCACCTAGGCCCAGCATGGCGGCGCAATCGAGGGCTTCTTCGGTGTTCATAGGCGGGAGCAGCCCAGCAAAGCGCTGCGCGAGCATGGATTTGCCAGACCCAGGCGTACCAACCATCAAGACACTGTGCCCGCCTGCCGCCGCAATCTCTAGGGCGCGTTTGGCGCCTAGCTGGCCGCGCACGTCGGACATGTCGGGATAGAGCGGCGCTGCTGCCCGCTTGGCGGGCATGACGCGCTGCCAGCCCTTATCCGATGAGGTCTCTGACTCATCACTGCTCTGCGTGGCAGGCTGGATAAGCCTTCCTGCTTCTGGATATGAAAACTCGCGGACGACATCTAGCAGGTGTGTGGCGCCATAGACGGCAGACCCATCCACTAACGCCGCTTCTCGTGCACTGGATAAGGGAAGCACCAATTTGGGTGGATTGTCTAATTTGCGCAGCGCAAGGCTCATGGCCAGTGCACCACGCACGGAGCGCAGATCGCCCGCCAAAGAGAGCTCGCCTGCAAACACATACTCCGCCATGAGATCTCCATTAACTTGCCCACTGGCTGCTAATACGCCTAGGGCAATTGCCAAATCAAAGCGACCAGAATCCTTGGGCAAATCGGCTGGCGCAAGATTGACCGTGATGCGCTTGTTGTTAGGAAAATCTAACCCAGAATTTTGAATCGCGCAGCGTACGCGCTCACGCGCTTCTTTGACTTCGGTCTCAGCTAGGCCGACCAGTGTAAAGCTGGGCAAGCCATTCGCTAAGTGCACCTCGACGGTGACAGCAGGGGAGTCGAGCGCGAGTAGCGCCCTACTTTGAATCACTGAAAATCCAGACATAGCCATCAATCCTTATTTTGGTGCATGAAAAATAACCTTGAATGCATTAAGACTGATTTAATGTACAGTATTTTAAAGACGAAGGCAAGTATATTTTTGGCACACAACTTGCTTGTAATGTTGTGTTAACAACTTCAAATAAGGAACTACTATGTCTTTCAAACTAACGTCAATCGCAATAGCAACCCTGTTGGTTGCCAATGTGGCTACCGCTCAAACGGCTACGCCTAAAGCGCCAGAGCCAAACTACACCATCTCTTACAACTTAGGTGTGACGAGCGACTACCGTTATCGCGGCATTTCGCAAACTGCTCTTAGGCCAGCGGTTCAAGGTGGATTGGACTACGCCCATAAGAGTGGCGTATACCTTGGTGCATGGGCTTCGACCATCAAATGGATCAAAGATGACGGCAGAATTGCTAACGTTGACACAGGCGCTAGTCCAGTCGAGTTGGATCTTTACGGTGGATATAAGTTTGAAGCCGCAAAAGACTTGACGCTTGACTTTGGTGCGCTTCAGTATCTCTATACGGGCAATAAATACAGCGTTATCCCTGGTAGCACTAACGCGAATACGTTAGAGTTTTATGGCGCCATGACTTATGGCGTTTTCACTGCTAAGTATTCGCGTTCACAGGGCGCTCTCTTTGGCGTGGGCGCCGCTTCTGGTGCAACCAACTCTAAAGGCAGCGGTTATCTCGACCTCTCTGCGACATTTGATTTGGGCAACGGTTATTCGTTAGTTCCGCATATGGGCAGCCAGTCGGTGACAAACAACAACAATTTCGCTTATACCGATTACTCGGTGACGGTTAATAAAGATATTGATGGTCTGGTGTTGAGCGGTGCGTTTGTGACAGCCAATACTAAAAATAATGGCGCCTATGCCTACGCGACGCCAGAAGGCCGAAATCGCGGCAAGGGTGCTATTGTCTTGTCAGTTAAGAAGAACTTTTAATTTAATATCGGCGTTGTTATCAACAACCATCTGCAAGGAGCATTTATGAAACTAGTTACCGCCATCATCAAACCTTTCAAACTTGACGAAGTGCGTGAAGCGCTCTCCGCTATGGGCGTGCAAGGTATTACTGTGACAGAGGTCAAAGGCTTTGGTCGTCAAAAAGGCCACACCGAGCTCTATCGCGGTGCTGAATACGTGGTTGATTTTTTACCAAAAGTCAAACTTGAGGCCGCTGTTGACGACGCCATTGTTGAGCGCGTGATTGAAGCCATCGAAGGCGCAGCACGCACAGGAAAAATCGGCGACGGCAAGATTTTTGTTTACAACCTCGAGCAAGTCGTCCGTATCCGTACAGGCGAAACAGGCGTGGAAGCGCTTTAAACCTCACTCAGAAAAGGAATCCCAATCATGAAAAAATTTCTCACCTCTTTAGCGGTGAGCGGGATGGCTGTAGCCCTCGCTCTCGTGATGGTCAGTGCCAATGCGCAAACTGCTGCACCTGCGGCGACGCCTGCAGTCGCTGCAGCAGCGGCCGATGCGCCCAAGGCGGATGCGCCTAAAGTTGCCGAAGTTGCTGCTCCTGCAGCTCCAGCCGCGGCAACACCAACACCTAACAAGGGCGATACGGCTTGGATGACAGTGGCGACGCTGCTTGTTATCTTGATGGCCGTGCCTGGCTTGGCGTTGTTCTACGGTGGTCTTGTACGTAGCAAAAACATGCTCAGCGTCTTGATGCAAGTCTTTGTTGTCTTTTCACTTGTACTTGTTCTGTGGGCACTGTATGGCTACTCGGTGGCATTTACAGGCGGTGGCTCGTTCTTTGGTGGCTTTGACAAGTTATTCTTAAAGGGCATCACGGTTGATTCGGTGGCGGCAACCTTTAGCAAAGGTGTTGTCATTCCTGAGTTGACCTTCGTTGCGTTCCAAGCAACCTTTGCAGCGATTACCGCGACTTTAATTGTGGGCTCTTTTGCGGAGCGCGCTAAGTTCTCGGCTGTGCTGGCTTTCGTGGTCTTGTGGTTCACTTTTAGCTACTTGCCAATTGCCCACATGGTTTGGTACTGGGATGGCCCAGATGCGATCAAAGATGCGGCCTCGCTGGATGTGGTGACTAAAGCGGCTGGTTGGTTGTTCGCTAAAGGCGCTCTCGATTTTGCAGGTGGTACCGTGGTTCACATCAACGCTGGTATCGCTGGCTTGGTGGGTGCCTATGTGATTGGCAAGCGTATCGGCTATGGCAAAGAAGCAATGGCACCTCACAGCTTGACTTTGACGATGGTTGGCGCCGCTCTCTTGTGGGTGGGCTGGTTCGGCTTCAATGCAGGCTCGGCTCTAGAAGCCAACGGCAGCGCAGCTTTGGCCTTCGTCAACACACTCTTTGCAACCGCAGCCGCTTGCTTGGCATGGTGCGCCGCTGAAGCGCTGACTAAAGGTAAGGCCTCTATGCTTGGCGCAGCCTCTGGTGCTGTTGCTGGTTTGGTTGCCATTACCCCTGCTGCTGGTTTTGTCGGTGTGGGCGGTGCTTTGGTGATCGGCTTGCTCGCTGGTGCGATTTGTCTCTGGGGCGTGACCGGTCTGAAGCGCATTTTGGGCGCTGATGACTCACTCGATGTCTTCGGTGTCCACGGTGTTGGCGGTATTTTGGGTGCGCTCTTGACGGGTGTGTTTGCTGCGCCAAGCCTTGGCGGCACAGGCATCTATGACTATGTGGCGAACAAAGTTGCTGCGGACTACTCGATCGTTGATCAAGTCATCATCCAAGCAACGGCTGTTGGTACAACATTGGTGTGGTCTGGCGTTGTCGCTTTCATCTCCTACAAGTTAGTTGATATGGTGATTGGTTTGCGTGTTTCGGAAGAAGAAGAGCGCGAAGGCCTCGATATTTCTTCGCACGGCGAGACGGCCTATCACGGATAAAAGTTTTGAGTCTCCGTGACGTTTGAAAGACGTTACTTAACACCCGCCCTTGGTAACTTGGGCGGGTTTTTTATTTGGAGAGCTGCGGCTCTTTGAGTAGCACTCGAACGCAATCACGTAAATGTTGCTCGCCTAAATAGCGGATGGCACTGTAACTGATGAGCGCGGAGAGCGCCTGCCCTGCCAGCGGAACAAACTTCACCGCTTGCTGAGCAGTCAGCCGAACGCCAATCGTTTTTGCAGCGCGCAGCAACAAGTCTTTGGTGATGAACTTCCCGATCAGCATCGTGCCTACCACCGCAACAGCTTGCTGGATGCGCTCGCGCTTGTTGGGCTCGAGCGCAGCAATCTGATGTTCAGCAAGGCCAAATTCGGCGTTAATTTTTGGAATGAGGTTGTTAAGAAGCGCCGCGTCCACCACCCAGTCAAGTCCTGGCACTGGAATCGCGCCTGCCGCCCCTGACATCAGGGCGCGGCGGTGAAGCATCCGTTTGGAGCTCAATACCGCAGCAGTGAGAGCGGCATCTCCAGCGGCAAGCTGGAGCGCGGAGAGTTTTTTACTCAGACGCCTTGCCTTTAACCATGCCGTAGATGACGAGCAAAATAATGGCACCAACAACCGATGCAATCCAGCCCGATACCTCTCCTGGCTTGTACCAGCCGAGTGCTGTTCCTGCATATTGCGCGAGGAAAGAGCCAGCAATGCCCAGAATGGCCGTCATGATGAAGCCGATGTTGTCCTTACCAGGATGCAGCGCCCGTGCGATATAGCCCACAACCAATCCCACCAGTGCTGTTACAAATAATGAACCCATGCGTTATCTCCTAAAGATGAAAGGGACTCCAATTTAGCACGTTCATAGACTCGCTTTTACTTACTCGTAGGCATCGCAAACTCAGCGCCCTTGGCAATGGAGTCAGGCCATCTTTGCATGATGGACTTTTGCTTGGTATAAAAGCGCACACCTTCTTCGCCGTAAGCGTGCATATCGCCAAAGAGCGAGCGCTTCCAACCGCCAAAGCCGTGCCACGACATCGGCACAGGAATCGGCACATTGATGCCCACCATGCCGACTTGGATGCGGCGACCAAACTCGCGTGCTGTACCGCCGTCGCGTGTGAAGAGGGAAACGCCATTGCCGAACTCGTGGTCGTTGATGATTTGAACCGCTGTGGCAAAGTCAGGGACGCGCACGCAGGAGAGCACAGGGCCAAAAATCTCCTCACGGTAGATGCGCATATCGGTTGTCACGTTATCAAACAACGTGCCGCCCATCCAGTAACCACCCTCGCAGCCCATGCCAGCATTGGCTCCCGAGAAGCCACGCCCGTCGACCAATAGCTGTGCGCCCTCTGAGGCACCCACCTCGATATAGCCCGTAATACGGTCATGTGCAGCCTGCGTCACGATGGGGCCCATCTCGGCAGCGAGATTCGTGCCGTTCAAAATCTTGAGAGCTTTCGTGCGTTCAATCAATTTCGGCATGATTTTGTCGCCCACATCGCCCACTAGCACTGCGACAGAGATCGCCATGCAGCGCTCGCCAGCCGAGCCGTAAGCCGCGCCAATTAAAGCGTCTACAGCTTGATCTAAGTCTGCATCGGGCATTACGACCATGTGATTTTTTGCACCGCCCAGCGCTTGCACGCGCTTGCCGTGGTGCGCACCCGTCTCGTAGATGTAATTGGCAATCGGCGTACTACCCACGAACGAAATCGCCTTCACGTCAGGATGGACGAGCAGCGCATCCACCGCTTCTTTGTCACCTTGCACCACGTTTAAAACACCATCTGGCAAGCCAGCTTGCTGGAGCAGTTCAGCCATAAACAGTGACGGACTCGGGTCGAGTGGGCTGGGCTTCAAAATGAAAGTATTGCCAGCGGCGATAGCGACTGGGAACATCCACATCGGCACCATCACAGGAAAGTTAAACGGCGTAATGCCTGCGACCACGCCCAGCGCCTGGCGCATCGTCCAGTTGTCGATACCCGTGCCGACTTGCTCGGTGTAATCGCCTTTGAGTAGCTGCGGGATGCCGGTGGCGAATTCCACAATCTCGATGCCGCGCGTGACTTCGCCCTGCGCATCGGTAAACACCTTGCCGTGCTCGGCGGTAATCATGTGCGCGAGCTTGTCGCGGTTTAGGTTTAAGAGTTCTAAAAACTTAAACATGACGCGAGCTCGTTTCAGCGGCGGCGCATCGCTCCAGGCAGGAAAGGCTGCTGCGGCTGAGGCAACGGCCGCATTTACATCGGATGCGCTTGCCAAGCTGACGCTTCCTGTCACTGCGCCCGTGGCTGGATTGGTCACGTTTTGCGTGCGAGTGGATGAGCCTGTAAAAGGCTTGTTATCGACGTAGTGTTGAATGCTGGTGGTCATGTTATTTAATCGTACAAATGACGATTGTTTGAGTCAAAGAGTTGCAATTGTCACCTTGTTACGCTGAGCCATAGCGATACGGCTACACACGAGTGACTAGACACGCGATTGTCATAATCAAAAACTAGGATGGTAGTTTTAAAAGCAAAACTTATGCAGCCACCCTCTCAGATGTGCCGGCGCGACGCTCTCAAAAGGCTCTCACTTATAGCAACCAGCATGGGTTTGCCATTTATGCCGATGACGCACAGCCTCGCACAGCCCAATCGCAGCGCCAATGGCAGTGGAGCAGCCGTTTGGGACATTGTGCAAATCGTCGACACCTCCACGCTACAGCAGGATGTGTCAAAAGACTTTCTTATTGGCTCACGCGCCGCTTGGCAAAGTATCAATCAGAAGGGCGGTTTGCACGGACAGTCCGTGCGGCATGTGGTTTTGGAAGTGGATGGAACAGAGGCCAGCGCTCGTAAGGCATTTATCGCGGCTCAGAGTAGTGGCTCTTGCCTTGCCATTTCAGGCACAACGGGTGACAGTACGTCGCAATTCATCACTCAGTGGTTGCAGGATGAGGCGAGTCAATTGGCGCATGTCGCGCCTTGGCTACAAAATTCCGAGCGCGTGGTGGGGCATAAAACTTTTGCTATTTGTGCCGATCGTCAAACGCAAATTTCCCATGCGGCCGCCTACTGGGCAGGTTTTGGCATTAAAGAGTTTGGCGTGATTTACGCGTCCATTCTTGAGCAGTCGGCGCACAGACAAGAGATAGAGCGCATAGGCAAAGAGCTCAAAATTAAAATCGTCCATATGCCAGTTCAGGGCGACCTGCAAAATCAAGGTCAAACCTTGGCGCCAAACGCCCCTAGTGTGCAGATTTTTATTGGCGGAACTCCCGAGCTCATTGCTTTGGTGCAGGGGCTTGAGATTCAAAAGCGCTCCTGCGTCATCATGGGCTTATCTGATATCAATCTGCAAACCATACAGCAATTGAATATCGCAAAACAAACAACCATTATTGTTGCGCAATCAGTACCTGTGGTGACCAGTCCGCTGCCCATCGTGCAGGCCTACCGCGCAGCCATGACGAGATTTTTTGATGAGCCGCCAACGCCGCTAAGTCTGACCGGCTTTATTAGCGCTCGCTACACCTACGAAGTACTAAGCCGAGTGAGTCGGCCTTTGAGTCGCTTAGCTGCGTTTAATGCTTTTGCACAGCGCGAGCCTATTGATCTAGGCGGCTACAAAATTAACTACCGAGGGACAGGGCGAGGTAGTCAATACGTCACGCTGAGCATGCTGGGACAAGAAGGAAAAACCATCGGATAGCGGACTTAGCGTCCACCCGTCACGTCAATGGTAGTGCCCGTCACATAGCTTGCGCTATCCGATAGCAGCCAACAAATCGCTTCAGCCACTTCCTGTGCTGTGCCGCCACGCTGCATGGGCACTTGCGGCGCCATTTGCAAGGCGCGGTTTGGCAAGCCGCCGCTGGCGTGGATGTCGGTGTCGATGATCCCCGGGCGAACGCCGTTCACGCGAATGCCCTCAGCAGCGACTTCCTTTGCCAAGCCCAGCGTAAACGTGTCAATCGCGCCCTTGCTGGCAGCGTAATCAAGGTATTGCCCAGGCGAACCAATCTTTGCTGCTGCGCTAGATAAATTCACAATCGCGCCGCCGCTGTGCCCATAGCGAGTGCTCATGCGCTTCACAGCTTCGCGCGCGCAAATGAGCGAACCAATGACGTTGATGTCAAACATGCGCTTCCAGCGGAGCGTACTCATCTCATCCAAACGCGCCGTCATGTCCACCACGCCAGCGTTATTGACCAGCGCATCTAGTCTGCCAAATTGGACATCAATGGCGGCAAACATGGCAAGCACCTGCGTTTCATCAGCCACATCGGCCTGCACGCCAAGCGCTGTGCCACCTGCAGCGATGATGCTCTCGCAGAGCTTATCTGTTATGGCTCGCGAGGCGGCATAGTTCACAACGACCGCGTAGCCTGCTTTGGCAAGCTGCAAGCAAGTCGCCGCGCCAATGCCTCGGCTACCCCCCGTGACAAGCGCTACTTTTTGAGATGATGAAGTCTTCATAATGGCAGTTTTTAAGGATGTTTGTGATGTCGCAAAAAACAATTGATTATTACCTCGCCCCCCAATCGCCATGGACGTACCTTGGGCATGCGCGACTAGTGGCTTTGGCCAAAAAATACGGCGCAAACATCACTATCAAGCCTATGGACTTAGGCAAGATTTTTCCTATCTCTGGTGGATTGCCGCTGCCAAAGCGTGCGCCGCAGCGCCAGTTGTATCGATTGGCTGAATTAGCACGGTTTCGCGATCATTTAAAACTGCCGCTCAACATTCAGCCCGCGTATTTCCCAGTAGCGGGCGACCCCGCAGCCCGCGTCATCATTGCCGTGCGCGAGGCAGATGGCATGGAAGCAGCAGTGAACTATGGTGGACGTGTTCTGAGTGCAGTTTGGGCAGAGGAGCGCAATATTGCCGACGTCGATACGCTCAAACTGATGCTGACTGAGTGCGGCTTGCCAGCCTCTCGTTTTGAGGAGTCTTTAACTGAGTCAATTCAAGCACTCTACGACGCCGATACACAAACCGCCATCGACACTCAAGTTTTTGGCTCACCCACCTTTGTGATTGAAGGTGAGCTATTTTGGGGTCAAGACCGTTTAGATTTTGTAGAGCGCAAGCTGGCGGCTTAAGACGGCGGCGACGGTTACTTCCCCGTCCGCGCCAAATACCGCTTACGCAAAAACACGGTGACTAGAATGGTGGTGACGGTTGCCATCGCGGCTACTGCCCACCATAGACCATCGCCGCGGTGGATGAGGGGCAGAAACTCGAAGTTCATGCCAAAAAACCCAGTTACAAAATTGAGAGGTAAAAAAATCGCCGTTAATGCGGTCAGCGTTCGCATGATGTCGTTGGTGCGATTACCTTGAATCGAAAAATGAATCTGAATCGCGGTCTCAATGGTTTGCTCTAGGCGCCTCACGTGATGCGCCACGCGTTCAATGTGTTCCAGCACATCGCGTGAGCGTACTTTGAGTAAGTCGGTCTCCCGCACAACCAGCACGTCTGTGCTTGCTGTGGCC
>JANPAS010000140.1:0-2227 GCA_031430035.1 Comamonadaceae bacterium
AGTATGGCTCTGCTGTGCGGCATGGCGTCTGCACAAACCAACGATAACGAGAAAGCATGGGCGGCACTCAAAGTGCCGAGCACCATTGTGCTATTTCGTCATGCCATTGCGCCCGGTGGCGGCGACCCAGCTGGGTTCGACATCAACGATTGCAAGACCCAGCGCAATTTAGACGAAGAAGGACGTGCGCAAGCGCGGCGAATTGGGGAGAGGTTTCGCAAATACGGCATCAAAGTGGAGGCGGTTCTCACCTCGCAGTGGTGCCGCACGAGGGATACCGCAGAGTTAGCATTCCCCAGTTTGCCTAAAGACGCGCCTGCATTTAATTCGTTTTTAAGCCAGCCACCCGACAAAAAAGCACAGCAAACCGAAGCCGCGCGCAATCAGCTTTTGGCTTGGACGGGAGTGGGCACCTTGGTTGTCGTCACGCACCAAGTGAACATCACCGCGCTCACAGGCATCTATCCTGCATCTGGCGAGGGCATCGTGGTTCAAAAGCAGGGGCGAGAGTTCAAAGTCCTCGCAAGGCTAAATTAAGCAGTCTTCATATTACGGCGCGGCATCGAGCCAAGGCCTCTTCCACTAGCGGTGCCATAGCCGACGGTGGAAACGGGTAGACCGAACTAATGTTGATTTCGCACAGTACGTAGGTGTCATCCCCGTTGCTGTCTTTCTTGCCCAACAAAAAATCTGCATCCCACAGCACAGGTAAATCACTTTGGTTGAGAGTTAACGCCTCGCACATTTGCGCTATCCACTCCTGCTCCAGCTTACGTTTCAGGGGCTGAAAATCGGCACGGTCGGCTGGGAAGTAGAGCCTTGACCCCGGAGTTGAATCGGGCAGCAGCGCATTGACAAGCTGCTCACCAAAGCCAGCGACTTGGTTGCCCACCATGTAGCAGCGGATCATGCCCTCGCTAAGCCTTGGCTGGAAAGCCTGATCGATCATGGCACCCGCATGGTCAAAATAGGGAAGGCACAAATCAGCAAAAATATCCATCGTCATGGTCTGCGGCAGGCTGCCGCGCGTTGCATGGCAGACGACCAACTGGCTACCTTTCAAACTAACCTGCCAGATGCCATCGCCACTTTGACCACGCAGCTGCTTGAGCACACGTGACCCACCTTGCAGCGACTCCAGCAAGCCCGCACGCATCGCTTGCGCATTGGCATAGCGCCTAACATCGCTGCCCCATGCCATGTGCCGTGTGCGATATAGCACGTCTTTCGTGCCCAAAACGTCAATCACATCAGGATGCGCACTGACCAGCACGCCTTTGGCAGCAGCGGCACGCAGGGCAGTATTCAAGCGCGACCGATCTCGCCCGCCTTCAAAAGGGTTGAACCAGACCAGCACCAAATCAACTTCCGCCAGCCGCGCTTCAAACTCAGCTGCAATCTCATCACAAAACGGCGCACTCACCACCTCGGCGCCTGCGCTGGATAGCGCCTGTGCCACACCTGACAAACGTGTGTTTTCGACCAAAGTGGCGGCTAGCGCATTGGCATCTGCGGGAAATGCAATGGCGATGCGTGGTTTGCGGGAGGTCATTGGGACTGCTTAGCAACAAGTAAATACAACGGTTTACAGCTCCAGATGCTGCCGCAAAATCTCATTGTGAAAGGCAACTGGCAACCGCGCCCAATCCCGCGCTTCAACAAGAATAGGGATATTGGAATTGACGAGTGCGTCTTTGAAGTTCACTAGCGCATCAATTGCTATTGGCGCTAAATTAGGCGTGCGCAGAACTAAATCCAAATCACTAGCCTCGTGGGCATCACCATTCACGCGTGAGCCGTAAGCCCAAGCGGTGACCGTTGGCAAATGCTCGGCAAGCAACGCCAGCAAGTGCGCGCGATCTTGCTCGCGCAGCATCAAACTAGAAGTCTTTACTGGCGTGGCTTGCGACGAAGTCTGGCTCATGATTGTTGGTTAATCACCGTTTGCAAATTTGCCGCATCAATCAAAAAAGAAGGCATGAGTGCAAGCGTTTCGTTGGCAAAGTCTTCACTGTAATCATGCGCCGTATCGTTGCGATTGTCGAGATACTTCATCCAGCGCTCGGCCTCGTCAAGCCCAATCAGGCTGTGCTTTGCAGCCATGCGGAAGATATCTTTAAACATCAGCTTGTCGGCTTCTTTGCTTGACGCGAGATATGGCTTCAAACATTTTTTAAGCAGCTTGCCCGACTGCTCCAAAATAATCTCAAACTCTTTCACGCAAGCC
>JANPAS010000141.1:0-2173 GCA_031430035.1 Comamonadaceae bacterium
AATTTGCATCGGGTAATTCCACGGAATGATGTTGCCTACCACGCCAAAGGCCTCGCGCCAGGTGAACACCGCAAAGCCGTTTTGATAGGGAATCGTCTCGCCATGCAGCTTGTCTGCCGCGCCTGCATAAAACTCAAAATAACGCGCCAGCGCCGCAGCATCAGCTTTGGCCTGCTTCACAGGTTTGCCGCAATCGCGCTGCTCAATCGCGGCCAATTCATCGGCATGCTCGGCGATTTTCATTGAAAGCTTCATCAGCAAGCGCCCGCGCTCAGCAGCGGTGATGTGTTGCCACACATTCTCGTAGCAAACTCGCGCTGCGCGCACAGCGGCGTCCATATCCTGCGCATTGCCGCGCGAGATCTGCTCAAACACTTCTCCCGTGGCGGGGTCAATCATCGGCAGGCTTTGGCCGCTAGAAGCTGGAGTGCTTTGGTTGTTGATGTAGTGGTGTTGCATGATGAGTTAGCGAGGCTTATTTTCTTGGCTTATTGAGCTGATAAAGCAACTGAGCTTTGGCCTCTGGCCACTCGCCCACCGTCATGCTGTACATCACCGTATCGCGCACCGTGCCATCGCGGCGCAGCGCATGGCCGCGAATGATGCCATCTTTGCGCGCCCCCAAGCGCTCAATCGCTGCTTGGCTGCGAAAGTTGAAATTGTCCGTGCGCCAGCCCACGGTTCTGCATTGCAGCGTCTCAAACGCATGCGTCATCAGCAGCAGTTTGGCTGTGCTGTTCACATGCGAGCGCTGCATGCTCTGCGCATACCATGTGTAGCCAATCTCCACGCGTTTGACTGCAGGCAAGATATCGTGATAACTCGATGAGCCCAGCACGCGGCCAGTTGCTTCCTCAATCACGCAGAAAGCAAAGCGATTGCCCTCATCGCGCATCTTGAGCGCATCATCAATGTACTTCTTAGTGTTCTCCGGCTCAGGCACAGAAGTCACACGAATATTCCAAAGCTCGCCATCCGCAGCCGCTTCGCGCAGGCCTGCTTCATGAGCGAGTGCGAGAGGCTCTAAGCGAATACCGCGATCTAACAACGTGACGGGCATAACGAACGACATACTGATTCCTTGTTCCTAATCACTATTAAAGTGATAGCACTCTGCGCATATTCTATGGCGGCTAGCTGCATATTTTTCTTTAAATCGTTGTGCTCAAAGGAGTTTTAAGCTCTACCCGCGCCCTGTTGCTATGCCGCTGTACGTGCCGCTGCTGTGTTGACATTACCTGTGTTCGGAGTACCCGTAGGCTCAATGAGGAGCAAGTGAGCTTCCTCTTCAGCCACAGTTCGATGTTCGACACCTTTGGGAACGACGTACATTTCGCCGGCCTTCAACAGCGCCGTGTGGTCTCGCATTTCGACCTTCAGCACACCGCTCAGAACAAGGAAGAAGTCATCGGTGTTAGCGTGGCTGTGCCACACGAATTCACCCTTGACTTTGACGACCATGAGGTCATGCCCGTTGAACAGGCCGACGGTTCTTGGACTCCAGTGTTCAGTGAACGTGTCCAGTTTCGCGGCGAGGTTGATAACTTGGTTCTGCATTGTGTTGATGGGTTGGTTTTTGCCGATGGGGGAAGTAGCGCACTGGTGCGTTGCGCGGCCTAAAGTAATGCGTACCGTAAAACCAGCGGTATTTAGTTAGATCAAACCAGATGCTAAGCCACTACTGCGCCGTGGCTCGTCATGTCGCCGCGCCCTGCTAGCAAGCCTTGTACTGAAACGTCTTCATCAATCGCCTCCCAGTGCAAACCTGTGCGGCTCAGTTCAACCGCCTTTGGCTGCGCCGCACTGGCATTTAGCAAACGGGGAAACCATGCCAAAGGCACCGATATAACGCGGCCATCTGACAGGCTGACCCACATACTGTCATCGTCAAAACGCACGGATTCAGGTGAAGTGCTCATTCCAGCTCCTTTCAATCAAGTCTGCATTTTGAGATACCACGCTGGATAGTTCGCGCAAAGTCCGCGCATCGTATCCCTTGCTGCCCGCAAGTCGCAATTTTGCCACCATCGTCACCTACTCACGCAGCACGATAGAAGAGCTAGGCTTCACTGATGTACCCCCGTTCCACCTGCTGCTCTGGATTTTCGAAGATGGCCATTGCAGTTTTCATGCGCAGGAAGCCGAACTTTCGATAAAAGGGCTCTTTGCCTGG
>JANPAS010000142.1:0-1615 GCA_031430035.1 Comamonadaceae bacterium
GCCGGGCCGGGCAAGAGCGGCAGCACGGTCGCGCCGCGCGCGCGGGCGTCGTCAAGCATGCCCTGCAGGCGCTCGAACGAAGCTTGGTCGATGATCGAGGTGTAGTCGGGTGAGTCCAGGCGCGGATAACGTTGCGGCACGATTTCCCGCGCCAGCGCCACGAACCCGTCAATCGCACTCTGCGGCAGCCAGGCGTGATCCACCGAGGTGCAGATCTGCCCGGCGTTCAGGCATTTGACGAAGAGAATGCGTTCGGCCGCGGTGCGCAGCGGAAAATCCTCGCACACGATCGCCGGCGCCTTGCCGCCCAGTTCGAGCGTCACCGGACACAGGTTTTGCGCGGCCGCGGCCATCACCGCGCGGCCGGTGGTGCCGGACCCGGTGAACAGCAGATGGTCGAACGGCAGGCGCGAGAATTCGACGCCGACGCCGCCGGTCTCATCGAAGAACTGCAGCTTCTCCGGCGGAAAGTAGGCCGGCATGCGCTCGATCAGGAAGCGCGCCAGATGGCGCGAGTTCTCGCTCATCTTGACCATGGCGCGGTTACCGGCGGCGAAGATATAGGTCAGCGGAATCAGCGACAGGTTGACCGGAAAGTTCCACGGCACGATCACGCCGACCACGCCCAGCGGTTGCGGAATGACACGGTTGCTCGCGCCGAAGAAACTGCGCAGGTCGACGCCGCGGCGCTGCGGTTTCATCCAGCCGCGCAGGTGGCTTAAGGTGTGGTCGATGCCGCCGATTACCGGCACGATCTCGGCTAACAGGGTTTCATGGCGCGAACGGTGACCGTAGTCGGCACTGATGGCGTCGCACAGCGCATTCTTGTGCTCCTGGACGAAGCGCTTGAGGGTGCGCAAATCGGCGCGCCGCTCGTCGAGGGTGGGAACGGGGTGCGCGAAATAGGCCTGGCGCTGCAGTGCCAGCGAGGCGCGCAGTGCGTTGCCAAGGGGATTGTCGGACAGATCCATGCTTGATTCTCCAGGCCACCGCGCTAGCGCGGCAGCAGTTCCGCCATGGCAATGCCGGCCTCGCCCTTGACAGCGTACAGCAGGTAGGTGCGGCCTTCATCTTCGAAGATCGCCGGGTCGCGCAGTTGCCGCACGGCCTCGCAAATGGCGCCGCGATACGAGGGCGCCGCCGGCGCGTTGGCGCCTTCCCAGTCGGATTCCGGGCGCAGCACTTCGACCGGCTCGCCGGCTTTCCACTGCTTCCAGTCGCCAGCGAGATCGATATCAGAGCAGTAGATGCGCTCCGGGTCATCGCCGACACGGGTCCAGAACACACTCAATATGTCGCCACGCCTGAGGAGCGCGGTATGGCGCTGCCGCCCTTCGAACAAGGTCGGGCCACGCTCGAAACCGGCCAGGCCATCGGCCGAGCGCAGCATGATGCCGGGCATCGCCAAGGCGTAGGTGAAGCCGGCGTGGCGGAACACGCGGAAGTACGAAGGCCCCAGCAGTTCATCGCGCGCCGCGAAGCGCAGGCCGTCGCTGGAGATGGCCACGCGCGAGCGCTGGGTGCGAAAGGCCGCCAGACCGTGGTAGTACATGACGATGCGACGCTTTTCATGATCCACATGCACGTCGGGCGAGGCGATATGCGGTGTGGTCGC
>JANPAS010000143.1:0-2161 GCA_031430035.1 Comamonadaceae bacterium
AGGCGCAGGCGTGGCTTTTGGATTAGCTGCAGGCGCAGTTTTTGGGCTATCCATGGTGGTGATGCAGCACGAGACGATCGGTATGGACGGACGCGTACGCACGGTTAATACTCTGGTGATTGCGAGCGTGATGGCCCTCGCCGTAATCGGCATACAAGGCGGGACGCATTGGCCTAAAAGCGATATAGGGTGGTATGCACTAGCGGCACTCACTTTTTTATACGGCACGGCTTTTACGATTATGTTTACCGTGCTGCCCAAGCTTGGTGTTGGCAATAACATTGCCATCATGAACGCCGAGCCCGTCTTTGCACTCATCATGGCGTGGTTAGTCTTGGGGCAAACCATTGCGCCTAGTCAAATTGCAGGGGCGCTGTTAGTGGTGGGCACGGTGATCTGGCTTGGGCTGAGACGGCGTTAGAGAAAGCGTTAGTATCTTTTTAATACCCATTTTTTACAGAAGGAATCATCATGTCACTGCTTGCCAATATCGTTGTCGCCATCGTTGCACTTTTGCACGTGTACTTCTTGGTTTTAGAGATGTTCTTTTGGACCAAACCACTCGGCCTCAAAGTTTTTGGTCGAACCCAACAACAAGCAGATGATTCCAAAGTGTTAGCCGCCAATCAAGGGCTGTACAACGGATTTTTAGCGGCAGGTTTGCTCTGGGGTCTTAGCCTAGGCGCAGCAGGCCTCAGCATCAAAGTGTTCTTCTTGCTGTGCGTGGTGATTGCCGGCGTTTATGGCGCTGCGACAGTGGGCAAAAAGATTTTGTATGTGCAGGCGCTGCCAGCGGCTATTGGACTTGCACTGCTTTGCCTGTCTTAAGGCTCATTTTTAAAACCCCACGGCCTGCCCATCGCGTCTTGGGTCGCTGGCGACTTGGTAGCCTTCCACCTTTGGATTGCCCATGCGCCAGATGAATTGTCCCGCGCCAAAGTCTTGGTAGCTGTCGTTGATAACGGCGGTTTGGTGGCCTAGGTCTTTCAGGCCTTGCACGGCAGCGGCGTTCATGGATGCTTCGACGTTAATTTCTAACCCTGCATTGAAACGCCAGCGCGGCGCATCGCAGGCGGCTTGCGGGTTTTGGCCGTAGTCCAGCATTCGAATCAGCGTTTGGATATGTCCTTGCGGCTGCATGTTGGCCCCCATCACGCCAAAGCTCATCACGGGCTCTGTGATGCCATTCACCTCCTTAGTCAGGAAAGCGGGAATGATGGTGTGGAATGGGCGTTTGTTCGGTGCAACGCAGTTTTCGCTGTCGGGGGTTAGATTGAATCCATGCCCACGATTTTGCAAACTGATACCAAAGTTGGGCTCCACGCAGCCCGAGCCAAATCCCATGTAGTTGCTTTGGATGAAGCTCACCATCATGCCGTCTTCGTCAGCGGTCGTCAGATAAATCGTGCCGCCTTTGACAGGGTTGCCTGCACCAAAGTTTTGTGCACGGTTCAAGTCAATCAATTTCGCGCGACCTTGCAAATAGGCGCTGTCCAGCAATTGTTGGCTGCTAACCCGCATGGCGCTTGGCTCGGCGACATATTTGTAGATGTCGGCAAAGGCGAGCTTCATCGCTTCGATTTGCAGATGTTGCGTAGCCACGCCGTCAAGTGGCAAGCTAGCAAGGTCGAAGTTTTCTAAGATGCCCAGCGCCATGAGTGCCGCAATGCCTTGTCCATTGGGCGGGATTTCGTGCAGCGTATAGCCACGATAGTTTTGAGCGATTGGTGTGACCCACTCTGGTTTGAAGTTGGCTAAGTCCGCCATCGTCATCGCACCGCCTTGCGATTTAGAAAAAGCCACTAACGCCTCGGCTATGTCACCCTTGTAAAACGATTCGCCCTTTGATTCGGCGATGGAGCGCAGACCACGTGCAGCAGCCTTGAACTGAAACAATTCGCCAACGTTTGGCGCACGCCCCCAAGGCAAGAAGCTATTCGCCCAAGAGCCCTGCGAAACCGCATGAGCGGATAGTTCTGGCGTGGCCGCAGCCCATTTTTGCTGCACGACTGTGGGCATTAAATAGCCGCGCTCGGCCACATCAATGGCGGGTTGCATCAAATCCGCAAACGGCAGCTTGCCATACTGGTTTGACATCGCCATCCAACCAGCGACTGCTCCTGGCACGGTGACAGAGTCGATGCCCCGCTTGGGCGGTGTG
>JANPAS010000144.1:0-7204 GCA_031430035.1 Comamonadaceae bacterium
GGGCGCAGCTGATTCGTCAATACTGACCGTGCTTGCTATGTCGGCTAGTTTGACTTGACCTGATTTCTTCTCAATCCCAAAGCTGCCGCTGGCTTGGAAGAAACCGTTCACATCTAGATTTAAGTTGCCTCTGGCACGTAATAGTTGGCCTTCGCTTCCGTCTGCGGATAATTTGAGTTCCTTGCCGCCAAGCGAGATTCCCAACGACTGATTTCCAGCGAAATTTGCGACGCGTTGTTGGTTTGTCGCACTGTTATACGTAAGTGCAATTGCATTGCCAGAAAGTGCGACGTTACTAGCCCCAGACAAGTAGGCTGAATCCAAAGTGCCCGATATGCTCTTCCATTGATTAAGCGCGTTGGCAGCATCCGAGAACAAGCCAAATACAAACTCAAGTCCGGTTGCTTGCAATCCTACGAAATCAGACCTGCCGGTGTTGACACCTACCGCAGCGGATAAACCAGTGCCTGCAATCCATATTTGATTGGCGTTTCGCTGCGTGCCATCAGCTAATGTCAATATTGTCGGTTGCCCCGCCCAACGAACAACCAGTGAACCAGATGCTTGTACAAAACCTGCCACAGTCAGCTCTGCACCGGATATAGAAAGCTCACGTATGCCAGCTTGCATATTGCTGCCAAAGGTGTAGGACTGGCCTGCTGAGGTGATAGTGCTACCACTGGCATCTTGGGAAGTTTCGTTCAGCTTTAAAGTAACAAGGTTGGCGGAAATAGAAACGTCATCTCCCAAACTCGAGCTGAGGTTGCCTCTAGCCTCTAACACCCTCCCAGCCGCCGATATTGACAATCCCAAACTGCTATTGGCGACACCAACAGTCATATTTCCAGCCGTCACTTGCGCCGTAGCCTTCGAAGATATCACCCGCATCGTATTGGCGCTTGCGTCTTTTTCGAAGGCAAAATTGCCTCCGATCGAAAGGTTTGAGCCTAAATTGACTGACAAACCAGTAACATTAACCGCCTGCAAGCTGCTTGATGCAGGAACATCAGCAAACGTGTAGTTGTAATTTCCTGCAAAACTTAGCTGCTTGCCAGTGTGCAACACACTAGTGTTATTAAAGACAACTCGAACCGAGTTAGCGCTAGCAGCAGCGAAGCCGCCTCCACTCATACTCAAAACGCCAACAGCCTCGAAAAACAATCCCGAGCTGTCAGATACCAAGCCGAATGTGCCGCCGCTCAAGCCAACCGACATACCACCTGCGGCTAAACTCGCGTTCACGTTACTACCAGCCAATGCAAAGGTATCATTTAAGACTGATACGCCCACAGTAGCGCTAAGTAGCACATTTCCAACAGATCCGGCTAAAGTGCCAGATGCCAAAAGGTACTCGCTTTGAGTCCCATTACCGTTGAATGTAGAAGCACCAACTGTTATTGGCTTGGCGCTTAAGTCTAACAGGCCGTTATTTTCAGAGCCATTAGTCAATTTGCCATAACCCCAATCGAAGTCAAGCGCAAGATTGTTTCCAGAAAGTGACAAAGCGTTAACGCCAGTGACGTTGGCGCTATTCAGTGCGCCGTGACCCATCAGCCAACCGTAATTAGTATTCTCAGCCTGAACAAACGCCAGATCTAAATTAAGGCCACTTAGAGCGAGACCTTTGCCTGACACACCCATGAAACCACTTATATTGGTGGCACTCAAGCTCCAAACATTCGTGTTAAGGGCGCTGCCACCGGCTGGGCTTAGCGAAACATCGGCGTTATAACCCAGGCTGAATGTACCCGTTGCCTCTAGTTTATTGTCTAGATTTATACTGCCACTGAACGTAATAGGTGCGACATCTTGGAAGTAGTCGTAATTGAGCCACTGGCCAATCTGATTGATTTGAGCATCCCCTAGACCTAATGCATCGGCGGGGTTGGCATCTAAAACGTCCAAAATATAGTCGATCGAGGGATTGATGGTCCGCGCCGTTAGGGTCAGGCTCGTAGCACCCTGAGAAACCTCAAAAAAGACCCCGTCTTTGGTTTTGAGTAGGCCACTACCAATATCGAACTTTCCGATTGCCGAGCCGTATGTCATGATTTGAAAGACTTGGCCGTCCGTGGGCTTGTACCCGTTCCATAAATTGACTGCAAGGGTACCGTCTAAAACTGCAGCGCCACTGATGTTAATTTGATCGTAAAAATCATCACCTGTGCCAGCGGATGACCCTCCGATTTCTATCAGTAAAGTACCGCTAGAAGCTTGTGTGTAATTACCGGCGATATTTTGTACCCCTGGGGAGTATCCGGGGCTAACTACACCCGTATTCAACAAGCTAGTATCCAACGCGCCGCTACCGGCTAAAACCTCGTTGGCGGCAACTAGCAAAGAGGCCTCCATGAAACCAGACTGCCGAGCCATTTCGCCCATATCGAAAAACACGGCATCGACAGCAAAGTTATAAGTCGCTTTGCTGGCAGCAGGGCTAGACAGCAAACGTGACATCAACGGAACAGAAACCAAGGGCTTGCTTCGCTCCTGAGCTGCAGCATAAGCATTGGTAATGCTTTGTATTTCATCCCGATCTGAAGACAGCGCAATTAACGCGGCAGCAAAAATCGGGTCAGCCGAAAGTAAAACGCGCGGCTCCATCGGTTCGATTCGAAAAGCATCGCGTCTCATCGCATCGCGCCTGCGAGACACTTCTAATTTTTTTGCTGCTTTCATCGTTAGCTCCAATCGAAATCATTTAGATACACTTACCCACATTGTCACTTATTTTCAAAAGATTTACCAAGAGTGATCGGGTGCCGCGCAATTAAAAATTCCGGCACTGAAGTACTATGCAAAAGGGTAAACCACTAGTTAAAGCAGGTGCCGCAAATTACGTACAGCAGAACTTTAGAACAGTGTGGGTTACGATGGGAACCGCGGTGTAAAAACAGCCAACAAATTGGATCTAGAGTACGAGGTGCACGCTGGTCAGGCGGGCCAATGAAATCGCCCGATATTTGAGTAGGGCAAGGCACTGCTTGGACATAAATACAATCCACGGCAAGTAGCTGCGCATAGTTCTAAGCGCCTATATATTGCAATAGACGAACCCCGTATGTAATACGATAGAATAAAATTCGAACTCTGCATGCAACAACCTGAGGCAGCTTGATAAGCGCGCACAGACAAAAAACTAAAAGGTGCCTATGCTTGGTCCCTGATATCGCACGCGCGACCCTTTCTATGGCAAACGCAAGATGTTTGTCGATCAAGGTTAATGTAGGCAATAAGTCAATCGCAAATGGGTGAAACGCCTCGATTGCATGCGATGTGTTTGGCAGCCTTTGCGTCTGGCCGCGCCACCAGTAGGGTATACCCGCAGCACAATTCATACTGATGCGGCTTCTTGCGAAAACAGTCTACAAGTAAGGCTACGAAACCATTGCAAGCAAGAGGTGTTTAATACTGACGAGACACAGAATTTATCAGTTAGTGATTACCAAGAGCGCACAGAAGCCAAAATATCGCCATGAATAACACGGGGGGTAGACGTGTAGCGATATTGCTATAGAGCGGATTGCCGCAGCGTCAACTACGAAGTTGTTATTCCCATGCAATGCAACGATGTACGAGCTGATCGTACACTTGATCACCTGCTTTGACTTCCGCAACCAAATGCTGTTGGGCACCAGGCAGTCACACTCCCAGCGGTGAACAATGCACCTGCCTCCATTCGCACGCACACCATACAATAGGTACAGTTCGCGCGCCTTGCCCATCGCTGAATGCTGGCACTAGCCAAACAGCTACTAAAAATGAATACCAAAACCAAATACGAAGAGAAATCCGGCAACGCGGTCAGTAGTGTCTGAAAAGTCAGTGCAGCTGAAACTGTCGCCTTATTTGACTTGAAAACGAGAGCGGTTTAAGTGTATACTTATTTGTCGCCATGACGCAGCAATGTGCGTTTTAGAGTATCTGTTTTTCAACACCTAACAATGTAAGGATTTTCCGTGTTTCAACAAGTTGTACCAGTCAATAAAGAACGACATGCCGGCAAAAAAATTAAGGAGATCACAGATTTCCAGTTTGCATCAAAGTTTCACATAGCTTATTTAACGATGCATGAATTTGCTCGGGCAGCATCAATTTTCCCGATCGTTTTTCTCGAGGATAAAGAAAAAGACGAATTTCGCCCAGTAGCTTTAATGGGGCTTAATGCTGGCGATAACCTGTTTGTTGACGCGGACGGAAAATGGCAAGCGTCGTATGTTCCAGCTATCATTCGCCGATATCCTTTCGCTCTAACTCCTAGCGGCCAAGACCGCCAATATGTTGTATGCCTAGACGAGGCGAGCGATTTGGTCAATGACACTGAAGGCGCCGCTTTGTTTGATGAAAACGGAGAACCCACTCAAGTAATTGAGAATGTTAAACGCTACTTAGCAGAACTCCAGCAAATGGACGCGCTAACTAATGACTTTTGCAAGTTTCTTGCGGCTAACAACATGTTTACCCCCCTGAACATGCGCGTTCGCGACAATGATAAAGTCAAAAACGTCACCGGATGTTACGTCGTCAACGAAGAGCGTTTAAATAGCCTTTCTGATGAACGCTTCTTAGACATCAAGGGCAAGAGCTACCTAGCTCCTTTGTACGCACACTTGATCTCACTAGCGCAAACAGAGCGTTTGGTCAAGTTGCAGGATGCAAAAACAGCACTTGCGAAATAGGGATGAATCGCTGGGCTTTGCTTTGCTTGGCGATCTGCGTACCTGTTTTCACTGCGCAGGCTGAGCAACTAGAAGTCAAAAAACCTGGTTTGGCCAAATTGGGGCAGAAGCAGTTTTTACAGCTGTTAGTCGCACGAAACGTTGAAATACAGTACGGCATGCTTGGCTCGGAAATAACCGGTAGGTTATTTCGTGCTGAGGCAGGATTGTATGAGGCGGTATTTACCCTGGGCATTCGTGACGACGACCGCTTAAGGCAAAGAACTGCCGATGAGCGGCTGCAAAATTTTGCGACTGGCAATACAGCCGCTCTGGATGAAGTTGTACGTAGTAACGAAATAGGTGTTAGGAGTAAGTTGCCTTGGGGAGGGGAGTTGACTTTAGGTTACAAAGTCGCTAGAAGAACAAACAACCTTATCCCTCAGACTAGCAGGTCCGGCAGCGAGTACAACAGCTCGCTCAACCTCTCTTTGAAGCAACCACTCATGCGCAATGCTGGACGTGCTGTCACGGAAACAGACCTCCGAATTGCTGAGCTTGAACACCTTGCTTCAAACCACCAGCTTAAACTACAGACTGTAAAGTCCGCAATCGAAGGGCTTACCCTTTATTGGCAGTTGCACCGAGCAGAAGCTGTTTTGACTCTTCGAGAGCAGGCTTACGCCAACACCCAGGCTATGGTCGCGGACACAAAAGCACGCATAGAGGCTGGTAAATTACCAGCAACAGCTGTACTTGAAGCTCAAGGAATTTTGCTTAGCCGCCAAGCGGAAGTGATACGAAGTGAACATTCGCTACGAGAGGCACAGGGAAAAGTTGCTACAGCACTGAATTTGGTTTGGACTGGAAGGGCGGAATTGTCAACTCAACCTATAGAGACACCACTGCGTTTGGATCTGAAAATGGTGGATATTTCAGAGGCTGAAGCACTAGATATGTGGCCTCCATACCAAATAGCAAAGATTAAGCTCCAGCAAGCTCAAGATCGAATGAGCTTTGCACGCAATCAAATGCGCCCGGCACTTGACCTTTTTTTTGGTTATAGCGGCACAGGGTATGACAATGACTCTAGAACAGCTCAAACAATCGCAAGAACTGTAAAATTTCCCGAAGTGAATTTTGGCGTGAATTTCGAGCTCCCCATGCGTGGTAATCAAAAAGCAGAGCAGCAGTTTTTAGCCCAAAGTGCTCGCGTATCCCAGTCAGAGCTTGAGATTGAGTCAATCAAAAATTCGTTCTCTAACGATCTCATTGTTCGTGAAAGTGATTTGAAACAAGCGACTGACGTCCTCAACTCGAGCAAAGAAGAAGTTACATTAAGACAAGTTTTGCTCGATAAGGAGCTAGAGCGCTATAGGCTTGGGGTGGGACTGCTTAGTAGCTTGATCCAAAAACAGTTAGATTTAACTGAAGCAGAACTACGTGTTCTTGACAACCGCATTCGTTTTGAGGTGGCGCATTCTACTTGGCTATACGCACAGGGCAGACTACTTAGCGACCACCAAATTCAAATCATAGAGCCAACAGCAATTCGCAAGTAAGTATCGTATGCTTCTTTTTATATCTCCTCAGCAGTTTACCAAGCGCTTGCAATATATTGCATCATTGATTTTCTCCTTGTTCGTTATCGCGTTTCCCATCAATGCCTGTGCGAAAAGCTTCTCTGGCTTAATTTACCCGCAACACGACATTATCCTCAGTGCAGGGGTTTCAGGGCTGGTGATGAAGCGCATGGCTCTACCTGGGCAAGCGGTCAAAGCAAATCAATTACTTCTACAATTGGATGACAGAATTCAAGTTATTGAATGTGACCGCCGCCGTGTCATTTTTGCAGACCAGAGTGAATTAACCGCTGCACGCGAGCGGTTGCGTATTTTGGATACGCTGCTAGCCGATGCCCAGGCGGTTTTCAAGAAGACTGGTTCTATTAGCAAAGACGAGTTGCTTCGCCTCGAGGCCGAGCAGCTTGCCAGTCGTGGACGTTTGGAGCAATTAATCGAGCAAAAGAAAAGAGAACAACTCGATTACGACTCTGCAGAACGTGATCGGCTTCAGCGACACATCATTGCGCCTATAAATGGAATCGTAACTAAAGTGATTCCGCAGGTAGGTGAATGGGCCAAGGCTGGAGACCCGATGCTGCATTTGGTTGATACGTCCATTGCCATTCTGCGCTTATCTATACCGCATAGTATTGCTGGGATACTAAGAGTGGGTTCAAAGCAACGAATTCTCCTCGAGCCTGGCAGTGGCGAGTCTCAAGTGATAGGAGTGATTAAATTTATCTCGCCGGTTGCAGACCCTGCTAGTGGCCTAGTTCAAGTTGAATTGAGTTTCAACAATCCATCTGGACGCATCAAGACTGGTATTAAGGGAACAATTGACATCGCAACGTGATCTTGGCAGCAACATGACCAACGCCATCGAAGCCAATCAACCTCTCGCTACTACAGCATTGGATGCGCGCAGCCTGATACATCAGCTGCAACTGCTGCGAAAAGTAAGTGCTGCAGAGGTTTTACCTT
>JANPAS010000145.1:0-3693 GCA_031430035.1 Comamonadaceae bacterium
TCGCGTTTTGTGCCACTGCCCGCAAGCTCGGAGCGCTTATCTGGCATGCTCTGCGAGCCGATTAGCTGGGCGCACGGTGGGTTGCTAGATGCCTTACTCAAAAGAACTCGCGACGAGACAAGCCTAGACATCAAGCGCAACGACTTCAAAACCGACATGTTGTCGCCGCATCACTTCATGAACTTCCGCGTGGTCGATGAGCATGGACGGCAACTTGGTACGGGGCGTAACTTGGTAGCGCTAAAAGCCGAGCTAGGAAGCCAAGCGCGAGGCGCGTTTCAAGCGCTGGCAGGTCTCAAACTGGGAGCTGAATTGGGGTCTGACCCTAATTCAAGACCAGCCAAGCAACCCGAGACCAGCAACGCACTGACGAAATTAGGGTCTGACCCCAATTCAGCGGCGAGTACCAAAAATGCAGCCGCCAGCCGACGCCACACCACATGGTCGTTCGGCGAGCTCCCCGAGCTCATGGAGATATCGAGCGGCAAGCAAACCATGATCGGCTTTCCCGCCTTGATTGACGCAGGTGATGCGGTCACGATTGAAGTATTTGACGAGCCCGATGTCGCTGCCGCCAAGCACCGTGCGGGGCTCAGACGGTTAGTTGCTCTGCAAATCAAAGACGCGATCAAATATCTGGAGAAGAATCTTCCCGACATTTTGAAGATGACCGCTCTCTACATGCCACTTGGCACAGCAGACGAGCTGAAGGCACAAATTATCAGTCTAGCACTGGATCGCGCTTTCCTGATAGATCCACTACCCACCGACGAATTCGCATTCAAAAAACGTGTGGAAGAAGGCCGCGGCAGGCTCACTCTCATTGCAGGCGAGGTCTCGCGGATGGTGCACGCGGTGCTGATTGAGTACGCCGCCGCGGTGCGCAAAATCAAAGATAACAAAAATGCATCCGAGCCTATTGCTGACTGCCAACAGCAGCTGCAAAGGCTTATGCCTAAAGGATTTGCAGCGCATACGCCCTACACGCAACTGCAGCATTTGCCGCGTTATCTCAAGGCCATCGTCATGCGATTAGACAAATGGCGCGCCGATCCTGCGCGGGACACCAGCAAGCTATCGGAACTGCGCCCGCTAGAGCAGCGCTATGTACGCCGCGTGATTGAGCAAAAGGGACAAGTAGACGCAAGGCTTGATGAATACCGCTGGTTACTAGAAGAGCTACGCGTGAGCTTTTTCGCCCAAGAGCTGCGGACACCCCAGCCCGTGAGCACCAAGCGCTTAGATAAGGCATGGTCTATACTGTGCACCTAGCTCGCAAGCCGCCTCGCAACCCGCATGTGGCATGGCTTGCAGGCACATTTAAGAATCAAAAATGGGTTCCAAATTAAAAATTGCTGGTTGGGTTTCAATTGGTGCTCTAGCAGGCGCCCTCATTAGCACGCAGCTACAGGCGGTTGCTAGGGGCGCTTTAGCACCGCTTCCACTGGATGAAATGCAGCAGTTTGCCGCTGTATTTGGCATGATTAAAAGCGACTACGTGGAAGCCACAGATGAGAAAAAACTCATCACCGACGCCATTGCAGGCATGATTTCGGGGCTAGACCCTCACTCACAATATTTCGATAAAAAATCGTTTAAAGAGTTCTCAGAAGGCACCAGCGGCAAATTTGTCGGCGTGGGCATTGAAATAAGCCAAGAAGATGGCTATGTCAAAGTCGTCACTCCAATTGAGGACACGCCTGCTTTCCGCGCGGGCATTAAAGCGGGCGACCTGATTACCAAAGTGGACGACTGGAACACCAAGGGCAACACCATGAACGATGCGGTCAAACGCATGCGCGGTGAACCTCGCACCAAGGTCGTCTTAACGATTTACCGCAAATCCGAAGACAAAACATTCCCAGTCACCATCATCCGCGACGAAATCAAAACCAAATCCGTGAAATCCAAAATTGTGGATACAGACTACGGCTGGATTCGTATTTCGCAATTTCAAGAGCAAACCGTGGACGACTTTGTCAAGCAAACGGAGGCACTGTTCAAACAAAACCCTAACTTAAAAGGTTTAGTGTTAGATCTGCGTAACGATCCGGGCGGCTTGCTAGACGGCGCGGTTGCCATTTCTGCGGCATTCTTACCGCCCGATGTGCCAGTCGTATCAACGAATGGGCAATTAAAGGAAAGTAAGTATGTGTATAAAGCGTCACCCGATTTTTATCGCGCCTCTGCAGCCTCTGATCCTTTAAAAAATCTTCCCGTAGCCATTAAAAAAATACCTGTTGTGGTTCTAGTCAACGAAGGCTCCGCATCGGCTAGCGAGATCGTCTCAGGCGCACTGCAAGACTACAAACGCGCCACCATTATGGGCAGCCAAACCTTTGGCAAAGGCTCGGTGCAAAACATTCGTCCACTGGGCGAAAACGCCGCCATGAAGCTAACCATCGCACGCTATTTCACACCGAATGGTCGCTCGATTCAGTCGATTGGTATCGTCCCCGATGTGCTGGTCGATGACACCGAAGGCGGCAGCCCATTTGCCGTGCTGCGCTCGCGCGAAGCCGATTACGAGAAACATTTGAAGAATCCTCAAGGCGAAGAATCAGCAGAAGTTCGTGCTGAAAAAACCAAAGCTTTAGAGACCGCTAAAGAAGAGGCTCGCAAGCGCTTGGAAGAAGAAGCTAAAAAACCGCCAGCAGAACGCATCATCCCCGAGTTTGGCTCGGAGCGTGATTTCCAACTGCGCCAAGCCTTGAATCAATTGCAAGGCAAACCCGTGCTCACCAGCAAGGTTCAAGTAGCACGCAAGGAAGAGAAAAAAGAGAAGTGATCGGCAGTGGCATGACTAATGACCAACTGCTTCGCTACTCGCGCCACATCTTGCTGGACGAGGTGGGCATTGAAGGCCAAGAGCGCATTTGCAAAAGTCATGCCCTCATCGTGGGGGCTGGTGGACTGGGCTCTCCTGCCGCACTCTACCTTGCCGCAGCAGGTGTGGGAACAATCACGCTGGTTGACCATGACACGGTTGATCTCACCAACCTGCAACGTCAAATTGCCCACACGACCGCTCGCGCTGGCAGCGCCAAAGTGGACTCTGCTAGAGCCGCCATGCTGGCTATTAATCCAGAAGTCAATGTCCATACGGTCTCCGAGTGTGCCACTGCTGCAAGCCTTGCTGCGCTTGTGCTAGCGGCTGATGTGGTGCTAGATTGCACCGACAACTTTGTCACGCGGCACGCCATCAACTTGGCATGCGTGCAGCACGGCAAACCCTTAGTCAGCGGTTCTGCCATTCGTCTAGATGGGCAACTCAGCGTCTATCACCCAAGCCAACACAATCAATCTCCTTGCTATGCCTGCGTTTTCCCGCCTGAGCAGGGCTTTGAAGAAACTGCGTGCAGCGCACTCGGCGTACTCGGCCCTTTGGTTGGCATGGTAGGGACTATGCAGGCCCTAGAGGCGCTCAAAATCCTTTCAGGTATGGGTAGTCAGCTGATAGGACGGCTTTTAATGATTGACGGCAAACGCATGGCGTTTGATGAAATCAACATCGCGCGGAACAAAAACTGCTCCATCTGCGGTTAGAATACTGGCTCTGTTTCATATGCAAACAAGCTGGTGATATAGCTCAGTTGGTTAGAGCGCAGCATTCATAATGCTGATGTCGGTGGTTCAAATCCACCTATCACCACCATTTTTACCACCCTCTACTTGTGGTTTCTCTTTTTCACA
>JANPAS010000146.1:0-2398 GCA_031430035.1 Comamonadaceae bacterium
AGAAATTGACGGAAAACTTCGTGCAGGCGCTATGACCATTGGCGGCGTGGATACCGGCAAGATTTATGCTTACTTTGATGCCAGCACTAGCAACACCTGCTCTGGCGATTCTGGCGGCCCTATGCTTTTGCAAGTAGGCAGCCAACAAACTATTGTGGGCACAACGTCGTACGGCTCATCGCTTAACTGCTCAGTTGGTGAGCTTTCGGGGTTCTCTAACTTGCAATCACCTTCTACGCAAAGCTTCATCCGAAGCATAGCGCCTGATGCTCGCTTTCAATAATTACTTTTTACTTTTATGGCTTTTGTAGAACCCACCACCCTCAGCGCCAATCAGGTCATCATTGAGCCGTTGGGATTCACGCATGAAGAATGCTTGCAAGATGCTGCCAAGGATGGCGAGCTGTGGAATCTGCGCGTCACCTCAGTACCAAAGCCAGAAGAAACACGAAAGTACATCGAAGATGCGCTAGCCGCCCGCGAAGCTGGCAACCGTTTTGCCTTTGCAGTGCTTGAAGCCAACACCTTCAAATTGCTAGGTACGACCAGCTACCACGACATCCTGCCCTCAGTAAAACGGGTTGAAATTGGCTACACCTGGTATCGCAAAAGTAGCCAACGCAGCCATGTCAACAGCACCTGTAAATTGTTGATGATGCAGCACGCATTTGAGACTTTAGACTGCAACGTCGTCGGTTGGCGCACAGACAACTTCAACTTCGCCAGCCAAGCCGCCATTGAGCGATTGGGCGCAAGAAAAGACGGCATCATTCGCGGCCATTTCATGCGCCGTGACGGCACGATTCGCGACACCGTGATGTACAGCATGCGCAGCGGAGAATGGCCAGAGGCGAAGGCGCAGTTGCTGTATTCTTTAAATAAGCCACGCCCATAACAACGATCATGCTGATTGACTTCTTCTACACCCTGCGCAACGCCAAGTTGCCCATCTCAGTCAAAGAGTATCTTGACTTATTGGGTGCGCTGAAAGTGGGCGTGCTCGGACCCAACACGCCTTCTAAACCATCAGAGCACAGTGATTCTGGCAGCGGTTACGACATTGACGACTTTTACTACCTCAGCCGTCTGATTTTGGTCAAAGACGAAAAGCATTACGACAAGTTTGACCGCGCCTTTGCCGCCTATTTCAAAGGCGTGGAGGCAATTGCCGATTTCACCAAAGAGATTCCACTGGATTGGCTGCGTAAAAACCTTGAACTCAATTTATCTCCCGAGGAACGCGCCAAGATCGAAAAAATGGGCTGGGACGAGCTGATGGAAACGCTGAAAAAGCGTTTTGAAGAGCAAAAAGAGCGCCACGAAGGCGGCAGCAAGTGGATTGGCACGGGCGGTACATCGCCTTTTGGTGCGTATGGGCAAAACCCGCAAGGCATACGCATTGGGCAAGACAAAAGCCGCAACCGCAGCGCCGTCAAAGTGTGGGACCAACGCGCCTACAAAGACTATGACGACAACCAAGAGCTGGGCACGCGCAACATCAAAGTCGCGCTGCGCCGCCTGCGCAAATTTGCACGGCTTGGCAACGAAGAAGAGCTGGATTTGGACGACACCATCCACAGCACGGCTGCGAATGCCGGCTTTTTGGACATCAAAATGGTGCCCGAGAAGCACAACAACGTCAAAATTTTGCTGCTGATGGACGTGGGCGGGACGATGGATGACCACATTCAGCGGGTGGAAGAGCTGTTTTCAGCCTCCAAATCGGAATTCAAACACCTAGAGTTTTACTATTTCCACAACTGCGTCTACGACTTCATGTGGAAAAACAACCGCCGCCGCTTTGCCGAGAAGTTCGATACTTGGGACATCATCCGCAAGTACAACAAAGATTACAAGCTCATCTTCATCGGCGACGCCACCATGAGCCCCTACGAGATTTTGCAACCCGGCGGCAGCGTGGAATACAACAACGTGGAACCCGGCGCGGAATGGCTGCAGCGCCTGACCAATGCCTTCCCCAAATTCGCCTGGATCAACCCCGAGCCCCAAGGCGTCTGGCAATACCGCCAAAGCATTGCGGTGATTCAACAAATCGTCAATAACCGCATGTATCCATTGACGATTAAGGGCTTGGAAGAGGCGATGCGATTGCTTAGTAAATAAGTATCGAAGTAAATTAGCCACCTGCAGGCACTACAATCCCTCCTGCTTTCACATTTTCCCCTTGTAGTTCAATGGATAGAACGAGTGCCTCCTAAGTGCTAGATACAGGTTCGATTCCTGTCGAGGGGACCAAACTTAAAGAAAACCAATAGGCTGTTTGGCTTTGCGCGTTTTATCTTCTGAAATGAGTTGTTTGATTGCATCAAACACTTGTGAAAACTGCTCGTCGTAGCGGGTTTCCATGGCTTCGATACGGCGGGCCAAGTCACGGTTG
>JANPAS010000147.1:0-4391 GCA_031430035.1 Comamonadaceae bacterium
AAGCAATCCGCAGCCCAAATATGTGGACATCGCCTACAAGCGCGGCGTGACGGCACACCGCCCTTATGTGGGCGGCGATGTCCACCCATCGACGGCTTGGCATGCGCAGTTTGCCGATGTCAACAACGACGGCTTGACCGACCTCTTTATCGTCAAAGGCAATGTCAGCACCATGCCCGACTTTGCAGCGCTAGACCCCAGTAACTTGCTCTTGCAACAAACGGATGCACGCTTTTTTGAAGCCGGTCATCTCTCTAGCCTTGCCAGCTTTAAGCGTGGGCGCGGTGGCATGATTGTTGACTTAAACGGCGACGGTCTATTAGATGCTCTTCAAGTCAGTCGCTGGGACAAAGCGCAAGTCTGGCGGCAATTGCCAGCAGATGCAATAAAAGGGAATCATTGGCTGCAACTTAAACTTTCGCAACCTATCGGTAATCGTGATGCGGTGGGTGCGTGGGTGGAGGTGAAGATTGGCGACAAAATCATTCGCCAAGAACTGACAGTAGGCGGTGGCCATGCCAGCGGTCACATGGGCTGGATGCATTTTGGGCTCGGCACGGCTACGGATGCGCAAGTGCGCGTGCAATGGCCACAAACCCATTGGGGCGACTGGATGCCAGTTAAAGCAGATGATTTTTATGTCGTCTCAGCTCAAAATCTTACAAAATGGAGAGCCCCATGAGGCGAATCTCTGCACGCCTTATATCAATTGGCCTAGTGGCACTATCATGCCTGCAAGGCACAGCCCATATGGCCTACGGACAATCTCCTGTATCCAAACCCGCTACGGCTTACTCCAGCAACGTCGCTACCGAGTGGTTTAGTCTCACGCTCCAACTCACCCAGCAAACGCCTGGCTTTAGCCCGCCCATTGCCTCGCGCGCCTTGGCGTATTTAGGACTCACCTTGTATGAGTCCACTCAGAGTGGCATTCCAGGCGGCATCAGCTTGGCGGGGCAGTTAAACGAATTGCAATCCTTGCCGCTCACCCAGCCCGACGAAGCGCTGCATTGGCCGACCGTCGCTAACGCAGCAATGGCGACCATGACGCGCATGATGTTTCCAAACGCCAGTGCCGAGAACAAGGGACGCATCGACCTCTTAGAGCGCAGCTTGCCACTCAAATACAACCAAGACTTTGATGCGAGTGTGGTCACGGTTGAAGTCACCAATCGCTCGCAAACCTACGGCAAGCTCATGGCGATGGCCATCATGACTTGGGCGCGGACCGATGGCGGACACGAGGCGTGGGGCCCCTTGCGGCGAGCGCAACAAAACTACGTGCCACCGAGTGGCGAGGGTCAATGGTCAGCCACCGCGCCCGCCTTTGCACCGCCGCTCCTGCCTTGGTGGGGGGAAGTACGTCCTTTTGTTTTGAAGAATGCGAGTACGTGCGAAGCACCAGCGCCGTTACCGTACTCAGAAAAACAAACCTCAGCTTTTTACAAGGAAGCCGAAGAGGTGTACCGAATCAGCACTCGAGCCACACCTGAGCAGCGCCAGTTAGCGCTTTATTGGGCCGACGATCCACTCAAAACCCCCACACCAGCAGGACACTGGGCGTTTATTGCAGGTGATTTGCTAAAAAGTAATAAAGCCAATTTGGCAGATGCCGCCAAGCTGTACGCGCAGCTGAATCTCGCCATGGCCGATGCTTTTATTGCGGGCTGGAAGACGAAGTACACCGTCAATTTGCTGCGCCCCGTCACCTACGTTCAACTCGTCATCGACAGCAATTGGGTGCCCACCTTGATGCATACGCCGCCCTTCCCTGAATACCCATCGGGGCACTCCGTACAGTCCAGCAGCGCTGCTGCCATCTTAGAAAAACGCTTTGGCGCAAGCACAAGTTTTATCGACAACACGCACAACGACCGAGGCTGGGGGCCACGCACCTTCGCGAGCTTTAAAGCCGCAGCAGATGAAGCGGCGGTGTCTAGGCTCTATGCAGGCATCCACTTTCGCATGGGCGTTGAGGGCGGAAAAGTGCAAGGGCGCTGCGTTGCGGGCGAGGTGCTTAAGCTCAAGTTTGAGCCGTGAGCTGGGCTACCGCAGTTGCAGTTAGTCCAATCTTTTTGATACGTTTTTCAACAATCTTGATGTGCTCAGCTGGCTCAATGGACTCAGGCATCACGCCGCCAATGCGTTTGATAGCATTTCGCACCTCCTTACCCACTTGCTCATGCGTTTGAATTGCAGCCGCTTGACCATTAACGCCCAGCGCTAATTTATCCCGCGTTTGCGTCATCCGAAATTGATTGGCAGCCAATTCGGTGGCATTCATTCGATCCATTAGATTGTCTTTTGCTGGAATCGCTTTGTGCGCTTTGATAGCACCCAGTCCGAGCCCGCCGTAAAGCCCTTTGTAGCCAGCATCGTGGAACACGCCAAACATCTTGCTCTGCACACCTGCCTGCTGAGCCGCTCCTGATAGGGCTTTGAACTCTTCTGCCGTTTGCTTACGAAGCTCAAAACGTTCGCGATCAGCTTGAGCTTGATCGGCTAATTCTTGTCTGCGCGTTTGCACGGCAAAGTATTGCTGCGCGGCAGCAATCTCTGGCTTGCGAGGATCGCCGTTTTGGGCAATCAAGTAGCAGGCGAAGCGAGAGAGGTGATAGTCATCAAGCTCTCGCTGGCTACCAGATCCGAGATCAACCATTTTGCCGCCGCCGGCAAAATGGTCAGAAGCCTGATTGCCAGACGAAATACAGGATTCTTTCGCACGCTCAATCGCCAATTCAAACCGCCGCCACTGCGCGTAGCCTAGGAGCGGTTGCAAGTCCCGCGCGCACCAGTATTCGGCTGCATGCTCATTGATTTTTTTGAGTGATTCAAATCCTAGGTTGACGGCGACTGACGTGTGATTCATGACTGACTCCAAAATTGAGAAGAGCACTAATCATAACAAAATACTGATTAAAAATACAGTTTTATCAGTTTGGTAAAGACCGATTTCGATAATGCGACGGTTGCACACCCGTCCATGCTTTGAATGCGCGCCTAAATGCACTGGCATCCTGAAAGCCCAGTAACTCGGAAATTTCAGCAATCGTGCGCTGCGTATTGGACAAGTACTCAATCCCTGCATCACGCCGAAAGTCATCTTTCACACCTTGGTAGTTATTGCCTTCCGCTTCTAGCCTTCGATGCAACGTTGTGGGCGTCACATGGAGCGCTAGCGCGACATCTTCCATCGTCGGCCACTCTGTGCCACCCAACGACAGGCGCAACTGACGGCGCAGTTTCATCGTCCAACCATGAGGGTTTTTGTACTTTAGAAAGACGGATTGCGGCGCATGGCGCAAAAAGGTTTTTAGCGTCGTTGCGTTTTGAACCACGGGAAGATCTAACAACTTAGCCTCGAAATGAATACGGGTGCGCGGCGCATTAAAGCTCAGATTTTTTGAAAACATGATGGCATATTCACGCCAATAAAGAGGCTGTGCGTCAGAAAATTCAACGAATGACGGCGACAAACGCTTGCCCGCCAACCAACACATGAGCCCATGCAGCATGACCAAATAGGTTTCCTCTGCAAAAAGGCGGCTCGCAGGTAGCGCAATGTGGTTGCTAATGCTAATCGTCGCTTGCTCACTCTCTATCGTCAGTGTTCCTTTGATGTCCTCTAAAAAAATGGCAAAACCGCGCAAGATATTGGTGATGGCCTGTCCTAAATTTCGGCTGTGCAAAACCGAGTGGCAGAGCAAGGCAAAGCTGCCTACTTTCATTTTTTGCTCGCACAAGCCGAAGAATTCATCGTCCAGCTCATTGGCGATAGCCAGCCATAAATTGGCAAAAGATGCTGCGGTGACCCGCGCTGAATCCGATAACAAGAGCTCTGCCGAAATAGACGCGGACTGCAAAACGCGCGCCGTTGCTGGCGATGACAGCCGACTCACTGCTGCACGTAAGAAATAAATGGAAACCGTATCTTTTTGCATGATCTATAAAGGCGAATTCAAACACTTTACCTGAAGTAAAGTCGTAGAGGCGCTAAGGTGGCAAAACTCACCACACAAAGCGGCAAGTTTTGCACTTCCCATCAAAAGGATAAAAGCCTAAAGTTCTCCAATTGGAGATTTCTATCTATGACTACGAATTCGATTCCTTCTTTGCACCCTCTCGCCAGCTACAAGCCCAAGCACAAAGTCCGCTTCATTACAGCGGCTTCGCTATTTGACGGGCACGACGCTTCCATCAACATCATGCGGCGCATTTTGCAAGGCATGGGCGCGGAGGTGATTCACCTTGGGCACAACCGCTCGGTGGACGATGTGGTGACTGCAGCGCTGCAAGAGGACGTGCAAGGCATTGCGATTAGCTCGTACCAAGGCGGGCACGTGGAGTACTTCAAGTACATGGTGGAGTTACTTAAAGAGCGTGGCGGCGGA
>JANPAS010000148.1:0-4097 GCA_031430035.1 Comamonadaceae bacterium
CGTAGCGCAAGCCACGCGCTCCGCCTATCTGGGTGTTGTGTCAGGCCTCGGTTCGGTCAGTGCATTTGAAGCTGCCGAAAAGTCTAGCCAAAGCGCACTCGACTCTAACAAGCTGGGCTATCAGGTGGGTGTGCGTATCAATATTGACGTATTGAATGCGCAAAGCCAGCTTTTTCAAACCAAAAAAGATTTGGCGGCTGCTCGCTACAGCGTGTTATTAGGTCAACTCAGACTGCGCCAAGCCAATGGCAGTTTAAAAGAGGCTGACCTAGCGCCTATCAATGCCCTACTGGCTAAGTAGTTAGGGCCAACAACTTTTGGATGGCTGCAGCCGTTTTTAAGGCAGCGCCGCGATGCTTAGAGACAAAATCGCTTGCAGCATTTTTTTCAAAACCACTAGGGGTGCATAGCGCCAAACTGCGCTGAATGGCGGTCTCTAGTGTGTCAACCCTAAATGCAACATGAGCCTGTGCGGCGAGCGTAGCTGCCTCTTCAAAGTTAAACGTATGCGGGCCCATCACAACGGGGCAACCGCAGGCGAGCACTTCAATCAAATTTTGCCCGCCTAGTTTTTCAAAGCTACCGCCAAGTAGTGCAGCGCTTGCAAGGCCACCATAAAAAGCCATTTCGCCCAAACTATTGCCCAGCCAAATCGAATCGTCCGCGCCATCAATGGGCCAATGACCACGCCGAGCAACAACAAAACCAGCAGCAGCTATCAAATTTGCCACTTCATCAAACCGCTGCGGATGACGCGGCACGATGAGCCAATGGACACTTGTGCGAACCTGATGAGGTAAGGCTTGCAGGGTATTTAAGAATTCTTCTTCTTCGCCCTCACGTGAGCTCGCCAAGAGAATCACGGGCTTGCTAAGCGCCCGTCGCATCGTTTGAGCTTGGAGCAGTTGATCGGCATTTGAGGTAATGTCAAACTTCAAATTACCAAACACGCCATCGACTTTGGCACCCATCAGCGCTAGCCGCGCGGCATCATCTTGTGTCTGCGCAAAGATCTGGGTGAGGCCATGGTAGGCCTCGGTTGCCAGCCATTTGAACCGCAGCGTTTGCTTGAGTGATTTCTCACTCATCCGCGCATTGACAAGTGAGATGGGTACGTTGGCAGCCTTAGCACTTGCAATGAGATTAGGCCAAACTTCTGTCTCTAACAAAATACCAAGATGCGGTTTGAAGTGCGCAAAAAACTGCCGTGTCGCACCTCTTGTATCCCAAGGCTGCCAAACTTGCACATCATCCTTTTGCAAAAGCTTGGTGCCTTCAGCGCGGCCTGTTGCCGTGCCGTTGGTGAGTAAGAGACGCATATTCGGAATCACATGACGCAGCTCTTTTAAAAGAATAGCCGCAGCGCGCGTTTCACCCAACGAGACCGCATGAATCCAAATAAGCGGGCGGGATTCGTCCGCTGCATCAGAGTCATATTCACCGAAGCGTTCATTAATGTGTTCACCGTACATAGGCTCCAAAGTCGCTCTCGCGCTGATTTTGCGGCGCACAAAAGGCTGCATGGCCCACACCACCAACGAGTAGAGCGTGCGTATCACCTAGCAGCCTCTACCGTGAGCCACGCCTGGTGGACCTCCTCAACGCTCGGCGTATAGGTGCCCCCCAATGCGACTTGATGTGAATGGCCCACAGGTCCCGCACGCCAGGCACGATTTTGGCTAAAAATTTGCACATGCGGTAAATCTAGCGCTACGGCTAAATGGGAGAGCCCTGAGTCCACACCAATCACACCTTGGCATGTCGCCATCACATCAAGCAATTCAGGTAAGCCCATGCGTGGCAAGACGTCCGCATCGTTCGGGATATGACGCTTCACGCCATCACAAACGGCCAATTCACGCGAGTTACTGTGCGGCAACAACACGCGATGCGCGCCATGATCCACCAAACAGGCACTTAATTTTTCCCATTTCCACGTCGGCCACTCGTTATCTAGACGTGTCGTGCCGTGCGTGAACATGACTATGCTGCTAACAGGGTCACGCGGCGGTACGTTTTTAAAAGTCGTCTTGGGCACGCCTTGAACCGTATAACCCAGTAACTGACTGGCTAGTAACCGAGTCCGCGCCACGGCATGAATACGCGTAGGCATGGTTTGGTTATTCGGCAGCAAGAACCGAACTGGCCATTCATAGCTGCAGGCTTCACTTTTATTGGCAAAACTGCCCCGCAAGCCTTGTGGGGCAAGGCTCGCCATGCGCGCCACCAGTGCCGATTTAATTAACCCTTGGCAATCAATAACAACGTCGTAGATTGTCGTCTCAAGTGCATTTTTAAATGCCTTTCGCTCATTACGTGTGTTGCGAAAGAGCCATGTTTTTTTCCAGCGCCGAAGCGCAATGGGGATCACGCTGCGCACGCCTTGCAAACGTGCCACTAGCGGCGCAAAAGCTTCTTCCACCACCCAATCAATTTGCGCATCAGGATGCACAGCCAAAATATCCGCTACCACAGGCATGGTCTGCACCACATCACCGAGCGAAGAGAGTTTGACGATCAAAATATTCATGGCACTTTGGCTAACGCGTTCAATGGCCCGCAGCAAAACTCACGTCGGTTTTGATTGATTGAAGCAATTGCATCATGTCAGATTCAATCCGATGCAACGCTACCTCGGTATGACCTTCAAAACGCAAGACCAACACGGGCGTAGTGTTGGAGGCGCGAATCAGTCCAAACCCATCATTCCAATCGACTCGGAGACCGTCAATGGGATTGATTTTTGCAGTCGCAAACGGTGCGTAGGCTTTGGCTAATTCTTGCAGTTGTGCAACCAATTGCGGTGGCTCGCCTTCACTGCAAGCCACATTCAATTCTGGCGTGCAGAAGCTTGTGGGTAATGCGTTCAAGACTGCATTCGCATCCGGGCTTGCACTCAAAATCTCTAGCAATCTTGCCCCTGCATACGTGCCGTCGTCAAAGCCGTACCAGCGTTCTTTAAAGAAGATATGTCCGCTCATCTCACCACCCAGCGCGGCCTGCGCTTGTCCGTCATCACGCTTAATATCCGCATCAATTTCACGCATCTTGGCTTTAATAAGAGAGTGGCCTGTTTTAAACATCAACGCTTTGCCGCCAGCGGCTTCGATGACGGGCGCTAGGCGTTGGCTGCATTTCACATCAAACAAAATGGTGGCGCCAGGCACACGAGACAAAACATCCCGCGCAAAAAGCATCATTTGACGGTCGGGATAAATGTTGTTGCCGCCTTTGGTGACGATACCCAGGCGATCGCCATCGCCGTCAAATGCAAGACCGAGTTCTGCATCCGAATTTTTGAGCGCGGCCATCAAATCACGCAAGTTCTCGGGTTTGCTGGGGTCCGGATGATGATTGGGAAAGTTGCCATCGACTTCGCTAAACAGTTCAATCACTTCGCAGCCGAGTGCGCGAAAAATATCTGGTGCACTGGCGCCAGCGATGCCGTTCCCCGAATCGATCACGATCTTCATCGGGCGCTTGAGTTTGATATCGGTTGCGATGCGCTCTTTGTAAGCCGCATGGATATTGACTTGCGAGGCAGAACCCGTGGCAGGCAAGGCCCACATAGATTCTTCCATCATGCGACGAAGTGTTTGAATTTCATCGCCGTAAACCGCGCGTCCACCCATCACTATTTTGAATCCGTTGTAGTCACGCGGGTTGTGGCTTCCTGTGATTTGAATACCGCTAGTGCACAGCGTATTCGCCGCAAAGTAAAGCATAGGTGTTGTCACCATACCCACATCAATCACATTCACACCTGCCTCGCACAGCCCATGGATTAAGGCCTGAGCCAAGTCCAACCCTGACAGTCTGCCATCACGCCCAACCGCTACGGTGCGCTCACCTTGCTTGAGTGCATGCGTGCCAAACGCACGGCCGAGGCGGCGTGCAACGTCTGGATTCAATGATGTCGGGGTAATACCTCTGATGTCATAGGCTTTAAAAATATTAGCGTCGAGTTTCATGGGTATAAATTTTATTTTTGATGACTAAGCGCATTGCTCACTAGTTTGGAAGTGATGTCAACGATTCGAATCATGCGCTCGTAGGGCATACGAGTAGGGCCAATCACACCAAGTGTTCCAACGATT
>JANPAS010000149.1:0-20221 GCA_031430035.1 Comamonadaceae bacterium
GGGGTGAAATAATAGTTAGAACCGTGCAGCAATTTGCCAACCTGCTCTTGCAGTGCAGGCACAAGGCGCGGGTGGTTGTGCCCCAGCGTATTGACGGCGATGCCAGCCAGACCATCCAGGTACTCTTTGCCATTCACATCCCACACGCGCACGCCTTGCCCATGCGAGAGCGCAATAGGCAAGCGACCGAATGTTCCCATGACGTGCGGCTGGTCAATTGGGTGGCTAAGAGCTGTAGAGAGTGCTGACATATCAAGGAACTCCGAATGAACAAAAATGGTGCACGTTGTCTTATATAAGATAACGGACATGGCAGTAGAATCGATTGTGTGACTCAAACTGTAATCCAAGGGATAACCCTTGATGATAAGCCCTTTAGACCCAGCGATTGGGCCGAACGCCTTGCGGGTGTGATGGCGTGTTTTCGACCCGATGCGGTCGAGGGAATGCGCTATCTAGATTACTCGCCGTGGTGCGTCCCGATTACCCAAGGAAATGTGCGCTCAGTCATTGTCGATCACGCTATCAAAGACTACAACGTGATGGCGTGGGACTTTGTGATGAATTTTGCACGAGACAACCAACTGCAAGTGGCCGAGGTTTGTCTTTTGCCTGAAGCTAAAAAGGCATAAAAAAAGCCACTCGGTTGAGTGGCTTTTTTGTTTTCTTTTGTGAAGAGTTCCCGCTAAAGATTCACATCTGATTGAAACGGCGCAAAAATTTCAAATTAAAAGTTTTGCGTGCGGACAGAGTTTTCACTCTGTCTGAGATTTGCTAATTTCTTAGCTATTTATTTTGCTAGAGCCAAAGCTTTCACTTTGGCAGACAAGCGGCTCTTATCGCGAGCTGCTTTGTTTTTGTGGAAGATGCCTTTGTCTGCGACCGAGTCAAGCGTGGACTGAGCGGTTGCAAAAGCGGCAGTGGCTTTTTCTTTGTCGCCAGCTAGAACGGCTTTTTCAACGTTCTTCACAGCGGTACGGTATTTAGAGCGCAGCGAGGTGTTCGCAGCGTTGATTTTGACGTCCTGACGGACGCGCTTGCGGCCTGATGCCAGGCGGGGGTTTTTTTTCTTAGCTTTGGTTGCCATGATGGATAAGTCCTAAAGTGTTAACGATGTTTTTAGCGGAACTGAGCATTATACTTCTGTAGAACCACCCTGTCCATGTCACTACTTCGTTCTGCCTCTACCGTCTCCTTATTCACCTTGCTTTCCCGCGTGACAGGATTGATGCGTGAGCTCTTGATTGCCGCCACTTTTGGTGCAAGCGCGATGACGGACGCGTTCAATGTGGCGTTTCGCATCCCCAATTTACTGCGTCGTTTGTTTGGCGAAGGCGCGTTTAGCCAAGCTTTTGTACCCGTTTTGGCTGCTACCAAAGCGCGCGATGGCGATGCGGCGACGCGCGATCTCATCACCCGAGTGACGACAGTTTTGTTTTGGATTTTGCTAGCCACGTGCGCCGTGGGCGTGATCGCTGCGCCGCTACTGGTGTGGTTGATGGCAAGTGGCTTGCCTAGCAAAGGCATGGATGCGGCCACGGTGATGACGCGCATCATGTTTCCGTATATCGCGTTTATGTCGCTGTGCGCACTCGCGTCTGGCGTGCTCAATACCTACAAACGCTTTGCTGTGCCAGCCTTCACGCCTGTGTTGCTGAACGTAGCGATGATTGCTGCCGCGTGGTTCGGCGCGCCTTGGTTTAAGTCGATCGGCATCGAGCCGATGTACGCGGTGGCGGTGGGCGTGATGCTGGGCGGCGTGTTGCAGCTTGGCGTGCAGATAGGGGCTGTGCGCAAGATAACTGCCCTGCAGGCCACAACCAGTATGGCCTGGCGCTGGTCTGATATTCGCGCTGCATGGACGGATGCGGGTACGCAAAACATCCTCACGCTCATGCTGCCTGCGCTTTTGGGCGTGGGGGTGGCGCAAATTTCGCAGCTCATCAATACGCAAATTGCTTCGCATATGGCTGTGGGCAGCGTGAGCTGGCTGGGTTATGCGGATCGGTTAATGGAATTTCCAACCGCCATGCTGGGCGTGGCTTTGGGGGTGGTTTTGATTCCAGCGTTATCCGCCGCTAACGCCAAAAAAGATACGCTTGAATACAGTCGCTTGCTCGATTGGGGTTTGCGCTTGGTGGTCGTGCTGGCCGTGCCATGCGCTGTGGCGCTGGGTGTGTTTGCTGTGCCGCTGGCGGCCTCGCTGTACCACTACGGTGCGTTTACGCCAACCGATGTGCAGCAAACGGCGCTAGCCCTTGCCAGCTATGGCGTGGGACTACTTGGGCTGGTCGCCATTAAGGTGCTGGCGCCAGGTTACTATGCCAGTCAGAACGTTAAGACACCCGTCAAGATTGCCGTGGCGGTGCTCATCATTACGCAGCTACTCAACTTGGTTTTTGTGCCGCTGTTTGCGCATGCAGGGCTGGCGCTGTCTATTGGTGTGGGGGCTCTCATCAATGCGCTGTGGCTCTTGCTGGGATTGATGCGCAGCAAGGTGTATCAGCCGATGGCGGGTTGGGGCAAGCTGCTGGTAAAGGTTGCGATTGCAAGTGTTTTGCTGGGCGTCGCGCTGTTTTGGCTTTCGAACAACTTGCCGTGGCTAGAGTGGCGAGCCATGCCGTATGGGGCTTGGCAGCGCATTTTGTCGCTTTTTGGCATCATTGCAGCCAGCGGCTTGGCATATTTTGCTATGCTTGCGCTTATGGGTTTGAATTTCAAAGCGCTGCTCAAAACAAAGGCTCATTAATCTTTCATGCTCAATCTCTCGCAACTCACCGCCCCTTCTACGCCGCTGGACTACTTTGCCCTCTTGGTGCAAAGCGATGAGAACTTTCCGCTGTTAGAAGCCGCCATCGCCGTGGCGCAAGACGAGTACGAAGACCTCGACGTGCAGCAAGTGCTGGACAGCGTGGATCAAATGGCGGCCAAGCTCAAGCGCAAGCTGCCAGTCGATGCGCCGCCGCTGCAACGACTGCACATCTTGAACCGATTTTTCTTTATGGAAATGGGATTCGCAGGCAACGTTAACGACTATTACGCACCCGACAACAGCTATTTGAATGCAGTGCTCAAAACCCGCAAAGGCCTCCCGATTACGCTGGCGATTGTCTGGCTAGAGTTGGCCGCCAGCATTGGCGTGAAAGCCAGCGGCATTAACTTCCCGGGTCACTTTCTCCTCAAAATCGCGCTGCCGCAAGGACAGGTCATCATGGATCCACTGGATGCGCGTTCTCTTAGTGGCGCGGAGCTCGCCAGCCGCCTAGAGCCGTTTCACAAAAACCTCGGTCTAGAGGGCGATTTTGAAGTGCCGTTCGGCCTTTATTTGCAAGATGCCAGTAACCGTGATATCGTGATTCGACTCTTGCGTAATCTCAAAGAAATCTACCGTGGTGATACCGATTGGGATCGCATGGTGTGCGTGGAAAACCGCTTGATTACGCTACTACCCGAGGCGTGGCACGAGTACCGCGACCGTGGGTTGGCACTGGCAAAACTACGGCGTAGGGATGAAGCCGTGATCGACTTAGATTTGTACCTGCACAACGGTGTGGATATGGGTGACCGCGAAATGGTGCTGCTCACCCGTGCCCAGATGCTGGCCTAGCTATTTACGCCGCAGAAAGCTTGGAATACCCAAAGCTTCTAAGAGTCCACCGCGCTTTTCAGGCGTTGCAGGACTGACTGGCGCATAAGTGGGCTTTTGCGCCAAGCGCTCTCCTTGTACCAAGCTTTGTTGCACGGGTTGTAAACTGCCCACACGTGCGCTCATGATGGTCTCGTTCCCTATACTGATTTGACGTGGTGGTTGCACGGCAGGGATCACCGTGGGAGGCGCTGGAAAGAACACGGGACCTAGCCAATCTACGATGGGTTGCCACTCTGCGAGATCTTGACTCACGGTCTCTTTAGGTAGATCAAATAGCGTCACGCCTTGCTCAATGCATTGCACATAGGTGGGCGCATCGCGTAGCGCGCCAAGGTAAGGTAGGCCACGCTCGTTTGCCCATTGTGTGAGCGCCGCTGAATCCAACGTGCGGTGATCGACCCGCATACCCACGACAGCTAATTTGCATCGACCTGTAGAGATGCGCGGCAAAATTTTGAGTTCATCCCAGCACTGCGCCGCAGAGTCGCGGTCAAATACTGAATTACAAATCGGCATGATGATGGCGTCGGCAAACATCACGACCCTTGCTAGATCGAGACCATAAAGGCCTCCTGGGGTGTCGAGCACCACATGCGAAACGCCTGTTGGCGCACGCAGCGCACTGCTTTGGTTGACAGCCCAGCCCAAGATGGGCTTGGCCTGCGGATGACGTTGTTCGCGCAGTTTGAGCCACGAGCGTGTGGATTGTTGCCTGTCTACGTCGCCCAGCATCACGCCAATATTTTGATGTGTGCAGTACGCCGCAATGTGGGTCGCAATGGTGCTCTTTCCACTGCCGCCTTTGCGGTTAACGACGGCAATCACTGGCATGAGTTAAACCTTTTTTAATGCAGCGTAACAGCATCCAGCGTACGCTTGGCGATGCCACCGATGTTAAACACTTTTTCGCCTTGCGCTTCTAGGAAGGTTTTGCAAGCCGTAGCCGATGCCGCATCGACAACGACGACCATGCCAATACCCCAATTAAAAGTGCGTGCCATCTCGGTATCGGAGATAGCGGACGTGGCTTGTAGCCACTGAAACACTTCGCTTTTTGGCCAAGCGTTTGTTGTGAGTTCTGCTGCCAAATCGTCTGGCAGTACGCGGGGAATGTTCTCCAGCAAACCGCCGCCCGTGATGTGCGCTAAAGCCTTGATCGTGAAGTCGGTAGATTGCAAAGCAGCTAAAACGGGCTTGACATAGAGCTTGGTCGGTTCCATCAGCGCTTCGCGGTAAGGCTTGCCGTCCAGCAAAGTTGGCATGTTCGCGCCCGAGCGCTCGACGCACTTGCGCACTAGGCTAAACCCGTTGGAATGCACACCGCTAGAGGCCAAACCCAGCACAACGTCGCCCTCAGCTACATCTTTGCCAGATAAGATTTTTGATTTTTCGACCGCGCCGACACAAAAGCCTGCGAGGTCATATTCACCCGCCGCGTACATGCCAGGCATTTCAGCGGTTTCGCCGCCAATCAAGGCGCAGCCCGACTCTTCACAGCCTTTGGCGATGCCACCTACGACAGCAGCGGCAGTGTCAATATCTAACTTGCCACAAGCGAAGTAGTCAAGAAAGAAGAGCGGCTCTGCACCTTGCACCAGCACATCGTTCACGCTCATGGCAACAAGGTCGATACCCACGGTGTCGTGCATATTCCACTCGAACGCGAGTTTTAGCTTCGTTCCCACGCCGTCGGTGCCCGAGACGAGGACGGGTTCTTTGTATTTTTTAGACATTTCAAACATCGCGCCAAAGCCGCCAATGCCAGCTAGTACGCCTTCGCGCATGGTGCGCTTGGCAAGCGGCTTGATGCGTTCAATCAGGGCGTCGCCCGCTACGATGTCAACGCCTGCGTCTTTGTAGTGGATGGGAGTGTTGGCTGAGGCGGTAGAAGTCATGGCGCTAGTCTATAAAATGAAGTTCTAATTTTAAGTGATAAACCAAACTATGCCGCAACCCTTATCAGATAAGCCTCCCCAGCCATCATGGCGTGCAAGCCTTATCTGGCTTGGTCTAGCGGTCATCGCTTGGTTGATTTTGAAATTACTCGCGCCCGTGCTCACGCCCTTTGTGATTGCGCTCGTGCTGGCGTATTCCCTCGCGCCCGTGGTGCAGATGCTGCATCGCGCCACTCAACGTCGCCTGCCGCACTGGCTGCTCGTCGTCGTTGTTGAACTCGGATTTATCACCATCGCTTTGGCGGTTTTGTTGCTCATCGTTCCGATTTTGAGCAAGGAAATTCCGCTTTTGCAGGCACAGTTGCCGCGCCTTGCTGAACGTCTCAATACATGGCTATCGCCGCTTTTGGCGAGTCTTGGCGTGAAATACAGCTTAGATCCGGCCACTGTCAAAAGTTTTGCCGTGGATTATTTGCAAGCCAATGCCAGCGATATTTGGGCTAGCGTGCTGCCGTCACTCAAACTAGGCGGCGGCGTGATCTTCACCTTGTTGGGACTGATTGTTTTAGTGCCCGTGGTGCTGTTTTATTTGCTGAGCGACTGGGCAAACATGCTGCACCGCGTGGAAGGTTGGATTCCGCGCTCCAAGTTACCCAGCGTGAAAAGTTTTATCACCGAGGCAGATAGCGTGCTTGGGCAGTACATGCGCGGACAGCTGTTGGTGATGGTGATTTTGGCTATTTTTTATAGCGCAGGTTTGGCGCTGTGGGGGCTTGATCTGGCGCTACCGATTGGTGTGTTTACAGGTTTGGCGATGTGTATCCCGTATATCGGCTTTGGTATCGGACTGATTTTGGCGCTACTGGCAGGCTTACTCCAGTTTGATCTTGGGCAAACGGCTTTCATGCTAGCTACGGTTTACGGCGCTGGGCAGGTGATTGAAGGCTTTTATCTCACGCCGCGCTTGGTAGGCGAGCGCATCGGGCTGCATCCACTTGCCGTCATTTTTGCGCTGTTGGCTTTCGGTCAGTTGTTCGGATTTATCGGTGTTTTGGTGGCACTGCCCGCTAGTGCGGTGCTCTTGGTGGCGCTACGCCGCTTAAAAGTGCGCTACCTTGCGTCTAAGTTGTATCAGGCGTAAGCGGACGGATGAGATGCAGCAATTTACCTTAGATGTCGCCGTTGACATTAGCCCGTCAATCGATAATTTTTTACAAACAGGCAACGAGGCCGCGCATCAGCACTTACGGCTGTGGCTAGATGCCAAGCAGCGCTCGCCCGTGCCGATTTATTTGTGGGGCGAATCGGGTACAGGCAAATCCCATCTGCTACGCGCCCTTGAGCGCGGCTTGTCCGAGCGCGATGAGCCTTTTGGCCGCATGACGGCCCAGATGCAAGAGCCGCCCAGCTTCAACCCTGCGTGGCGTGTGGTGCTCTTGGACGACGTGCACCGCTACAGCTCCGTTCAGCAGCACGCGGCGTTCAATTGGTTTGTGAACAGCGCGACCAGTGGCTGTTCCGTGGTCGCCACGGGCGATGCCGTGCCAGCCGCCCTCATGCTGCGCGACGATCTCAGATCCCGCCTTGGTTGGGGTGACATCTTTGCCTTGCAAGCCTTATCAGACGTGGCCGAGCGAGAAATACTCAAGCAAAGCGCCCACGCACGTGGCCTGCAGCTTGGTGATGAAGTGCTGGACTACATGAGCACGCGCTTTTCGCGTGATCTGGGTCATTTGATGCAGTGGCTAGACAAACTCGACCAATACGCGCTGCAAACCAAACGGGCGATCACGGTGCCGCTGCTCAAAGATATGCTGATGAACGCGAGTCTTGAATAGCTCGCTAGTTCCTAGCTCCAGCCGCAACCAGCATATTGACCATCGCCGTATAGCCACGTTGCCGCGCGAGCTGTAATGGCGTGAGTCCCTGCCCATCTGTGAGTTGCAGATTAGCCCCAGCATCAATGAGGGCTTTGAGTGTGGCTTGGTGCCTTGCCCCGCCATTACCTAAAACGATGGCTTCAATGGTGGCTGTCCAATGGAGATTGTTGACGTGGTTTAAGGGTGCACCAGCCGCAATAAGTTGACGAACGACACCATCGTGACCTAAATGTGCTGCGGCTATTAGCGCAGTGCCATCGTAGCGACTGGTGATTTGTTTGGCACTTGCGCCTAGAGAGAGCAGGGTGCGAAGTGTTATTTCATCATCGGCGACAGAGGCAATCGTGACGGCATCGTAGCGGTCGTTTTCAAGTAAGTTGATATCCGCGCCAGCGTTGACCAGTGATCGGATAGCGCCCGACTGCTTGGCAAACGTCGCTACATGCAGAGCAGTACGTCCATAGCTATCGCGAACATTCAGATCAACTCGTGATGCAATTAACTTTTGAATCTGCGCTAGATCACCCTTGCTGGCGGCTGCGTGTAGACCTTGGTAGCGAGCCGTCTCGCTAGGTGTTGGCGCTATTTGCGCCCACACAGTGCCAGAACTGAGCACATTCATGGCGCAGACGATACTGCCCAATAGTTGCCGCATAGTTTTGTTTAAAGGATTCATCGAGATCGACCCCCTGAGTCATATGACCGAATTGTGCACTAGGTCTTTCAGAATAAACTCATCCTATAGATTGCCTTTTTATGAACCTTGCCCTCTTTGACCTAGACCACACACTTCTCCCGATTGACTCCGATCACACGTGGGGCGCTTTTTGCATTGCTGAAGGACTGGTTGACCCCGCCTTGCACCAGCAGCGCAATGATGAATTTGCCGCCCAGTACCGCGCGGGAACGCTCGACATTCACGCTTACGTCGCGTTTGCGATGCGCGTGGCAGCTTCGGCTGGCAAAGATCGTGCGGCGCATCTGCATCAAAAATATATGACGGATTGGATATTGCCCGCCATCCGTCCAGAGGCGCTTGCGCTAGTGCGCTCGCATCAAGCCGCAGGTGACACTTGCATCATCATCACTGCAACCAATGAGTTTGTGACCCGTGCGATTGCCAGCGCGTTTGGTGTGGAGCACTTAATTGCCGTTGATCTTGAGCGGGATGCCGACGGCCACGTGACCAACCGCATTGCGGGTGTGCCTTCGTTTAAAGATGGAAAAGTGACGCGCATGGAGATGTGGTTGTCTGAGCGCGGACTGACCTGGGCAGACGTGCCCAAGAGCACTTTCTACAGCGATTCGATGAACGACTTGCCGCTTTTGGAGCGTGTGACGCATCCTGTTGCGACCAATCCCGACGATCGGCTACGGGCGATTGCCGTACAGCGACAATGGCGCATTCTGGATTTATTCCAGTCCTAGATTGATTTCATGCTTAAAAAAATTATTCAAATTGTGAAGGGCGAAGGCAAAACCGTTAGCGGCAAAACCTCCCAAGCCTCTAAGCGCGTCGAAGTGCCCGTCAGCCAGCACCACATTAACCGTGACTTAATAGACCCACGCGCTATAGAAACCGTGGAGACCTTGCAAGACGCGGGCTTCGAGACTTACATCGTGGGCGGTGCGGTGCGCGATTTGCTCTTGGGACTCTCGCCCAAAGACTTTGATATCGCCACTGAGGCCACGCCCGAAGAGGTGAAACGACTGTTTAGACGCGCTTTCATCATCGGGCGGCGCTTTCGGATTGTTCACGTTATTTTTGGCAGTGGTCGCGAGCATGAGGTATTTGAGGTCTCGACCTTCCGCGCCAATGTGGATGCAGCGGATGCTACCAAAGTGAAGGGAAACGAGCGCAGCAAGAGCAAACTGGAAGGTCTGACGCACGCGGTTGACAGCAGTGGCCGTGTACTGCGCGACAACGTCTGGGGCGATATTGCCAGTGACGCGGCGCGGCGCGACTTTACTGTCAATGCCATGTATTACGACCCTTCCAGCGAAGTCGTCGTCGATTACCACGGCGGCATAGGCGACGCAAAAAAGCACGTCATTCGCATGATTGGCGAGCCCGCAGCCCGTTACCGCGAAGACCCCGTGCGCATCATCCGCGCCGTGCGGTTTTCAGCCAAGCTTGCCAAATTGGGATTCAAGCTAGAGCCTAAAACGCTAGAGCCCATTAAAAAGCTCAAGAAGTTGCTGGATGACGTACCGCCGTCACGCATGTTTGACGAAATGCTGAAACTCGTGCAAACAGGGCACTCGCTCGCTAGTATTCAAACGCTTAAAGAGCTGGGTCTGGAGCGCGGCATTTACCCGTTGTTAGATGTGATCGTGGAACGCTCAGATAGCCCGATGGTCAAAGGCATGCTGGGCGACACTGATGCGCGTGTCAAAGCTGGCAAGCCCGTTGCGCCCAGCTATTTGTTGGCTTGCGTGCTGTGGCAAGATGTGATTGAAGGCTGGACGGCGCGGGTTGAGGGCAAAAAGCCATTTAGCAAAATCCCAACCTTCCCAGCGCTGGCTGAAAGCGTGGACGCGGTGTTTGAAGAGCGCGTCGGTGATGTCTCGGGGCGCGGAAAACTCGGTGCAGACATGCGCGAAATTTGGATGATGCAACCTAGGTTTGAAAAACGAGTGGGTAGCTCACCGCATACGCTGGTTGAGCACTTGCGTTTTAGAGCGGGCTTTGACTTTTTGAGATTGCGCGGTGAGTGCGGCGCTGAGTTTGGCGAGACGAATGCAGCAGAATTGGCCGAGCTAGCCGCGTGGTGGCAAGACTTTCAAGATGCCGATCACGCGGGACGTATGGCGTTGATTGAGCAAGCAAGATTGCAGCCCAAAACGGCAGGTTCAACAGATGCTAAGAGCACGAAGCCGCGGCGTAAACGTAAACCAAAATCGAGTCAAGCCAATGGTGACGGCCTACCTAGCGCTGGGATCTAATCTTGGCGACCCTGCTCGCAGCGTCCAGCTAGCAAGGCTTGCCGTGGGGGGTATCCCGCAGACCACAGTAGTCATGGCTTCCAGCCTATACAAAAGCAAACCTGTGGACGCATCTGGTGACGATTACGTCAACGCTGTTGTCAAAATAGAAACTGGGCTGAACGCCTACCAGTTGCTTGCCGAGTTGCAACAATTGGAGCGCCAAGCGGGGCGTGCCTTGCCGCAGGATAGAGCACATCTGCATAACGCACCACGTACACTTGATTTAGATATCCTGCTGTATGGCGATGCACGAATTGAGAGCGCTACGCTTACCGTGCCGCATCCGCGCATGTGGAGCAGAGCCTTTGTAGTCATGCCTTTGCATGAGATTGCGCCTGAGCTGGTGAGCGCCAAGCAGCTAGCAACTGTTAGCGATCAAGTCATTAGCCGTCTAATTACCCGCCCAAGCTGACATACACGTTTTGAACGTCATCGTTGCCATCAATCGCGGCCAAAAAGGCTTCTACTTCTTCTAAGTGTGCGGCACTCAAACTTGCAGGATCAACAGGGTTTTTAGCTTTGTAGCCCAGTTTGGCGGATACCACGTGGTAGCCGTGCTCGGGCAGTGCTTTGCTTACGACATCAAGATCCGTGGGGTCGGTTAAAAACAGCGTGGTGCCTGGTTTCGTATCCGAGTCTTCTTCAACCTCAATGGCTTCAAAATCTTGCGCGCCCGCTTCAATGGCGGCAAGCTCGGGATCGGAGGTTTTAAGAATAGGCTCGGCTTCAATCATGCCCACAAAGTTGAAATCCCAAGCGACCGAGCCCGATGTGCCCAGTTGTCCTTTGCGAAACAACACGCGCATTTCGGGCGCGGTGCGGTTCACGTTGTCGGTCAGGCACTCTACCATCACGGCTATTTGATGCGGCGCAAAACCTTCGTAGATCACATGCTCAAAACTGACCGCATCTGCGCCCACACCCGAGCCCTTTTTGATGGCTCGCTCCAGCGTGTCTTTGGGCATAGACACCTTGCGAGCTTGCTCAACGAAGAGGCGCAGCTTAGAGTTAGATGCAGGATCACCGCCGTTTTTTGCTGCCAGCATGATGTCCTTGGCCAGACGACCAAATAATTTCCCACGTGCATTAGCCGCGAGTTCTTTGCCTTTTGCTTTCCATTGTGCGCCCATTTTTATATCCTTTGTTGCTTCCGCTTGATCGTTAGAATTCGTCATTATCGTAAAAAGGAATACTTCATGATTTTCAGCAAACTACTTCCAAAAGAAGGTAATTTTTTCGAAATGTTTAACCAGCACGCGGACTGCATTGTGGAGGCCGCTCGCGCCTTTTCTAAGTTAGTTGCCAATTACAGCGATCCGCATCTGCGCGAGAGCTACAACCGCGATGTAGACAACGCCGAGCATGCGGCAGATCGTATTACCGCGGACGTGAACCGCATGATTCACAAAACGTTCATCACCCCGATTGATCGCGAGCAAATCCATTCACTCATCAACACCATGGACGACGTGGCGGATTTGTTTCAAGATTGCGCCGAAGCCATGACGCTGTATGACTTGAAACATACGACGGATGAGATTCTGCGTCTCACCGACATCAGCGTCAAGTGCTGCGAGAGGATGAAGGATGCCATCGCGATGTTGGGCAACATTGCCGACGCTAAAACCGCCGAAGCGGCACTTAAAACTTGCGAAGAGATTGATAGGCTGGAATCGGATGCAGATCGCGTGCTACGTAGCGCCATGAGTAAACTGTTTCGTGAAGAACCGGATGTGCGTGAGGTCATTAAGCTCAAAGCCATTTACGAGTTGCTTGAGACGATTACTGATAAGTGCGAAGACGTGGCGAATCACATTGAAGGCATCGTGCTGGAGAACTCTTAATGGATGCGAGTTCTGTACCCGTAACCGCATTTTGGATCGTTGCCATGCTGGTCCTGCTCGCGCTGGCATTCGATTTCATGAACGGTTTTCACGACGCTGCCAACTCCATTGCAACTGTTGTTTCTACCGGCGTTTTAAGGCCAGGGCAGGCCGTGGTGTTTGCCGCATTCTTTAATGCGATCGCTATTTTTGTATTTGGCTATGCCGTAGCGGCAACCATTGGCAAAGGACTCATCAATCAGTCTGTTGTCGATATCCATGTGGTATTTGGCGCACTGATTGGTGGTTTGACTTGGAATACGATTACTTGGTTTTACGGTATTCCCAGCAGCTCATCCCATGCCTTGGCAGGGGGCTTAATTGGCGCGGCAGTCACGAAAGCAGGTGCCAGCGCAGTGATTTCTAGTGGCATCATCAAAATTGTGGTTTTTATTTTCATTGCACCACTACTGGGGTTTTTACTCGGCTCGTTATTGATGGTTGCTGTGTCTTGGATTTGCCGAAAATCAACGCCCTCCAAAGTGGACCGAACCTTTAGGCGTTTGCAGCTGGCATCGGCTGCAGCTTTTAGTTTGGGGCATGGCGGTAACGATGCGCAAAAAACGATTGGCATTATTTGGATGCTCTTAATTGCAACTGGTTATGCAGCGGCTGGCGATAAATCGCCGCCTATTTGGGTTGCAATTTGTGCGTACATCGCTATTGGCACAGGCACCATGTTTGGGGGGTGGCGAATTGTGAAGACCATGGGTCAAAAGATCACCAAACTCAAACCCGTGGGTGGTTTTTGCGCTGAGGGCGCAGGTGCAATCACGCTATTTCTAAATACGTTTATGGGTGTGCCCGTGTCAACCACTCACACCATCACGGGCGCGATTGTGGGCGTGGGCTCTACGCAGCGCGCCAGCTCAGTGCGCTGGGGCGTTGCGGGCAATATTATTTGGGCGTGGATTTTTACGATTCCTGCCAGCGCGTTTGTGGCCGCAGTGGCTTACTGGGTGAGTCTGCAGATTTTTTAAATAGATTTGAGCGAGTACTCAAAAAACCGCTGACCCGTAAATGCAATCGAGGACATCAGAGCAGTTGCGCCCAGCAATAACGACAAAATCACGCCAAAAATAGTCGTTCCAGACGTGCTGCCTGCTAGGGTATATCCAGTAAGGCTTGCAGAGATGTTGCCGTTGTAGGCCTTATTCCATTTGGCCTCTAGCATGAGGCCATGAATAATAGCAGCCAAGCAAGCTGCAAATAATGAAAGTCCAAAAAACGGCACCAATACCCAGCTCAGGTGATCGTCTTGGCCTAGCGCCCAGATGCGGCGCATGCCAACGAAACCGATTGCGCTAACGATGATTTGTAGCCAGCCCCCCACATCGCGAAAACCTTTTAGGTAAAAACGATGTGCGCCTAGTACACCTAAAAATAGTGCGAGATAAACGGTAAGAGTTTTATTTTTCATCACATCAAAGTTTTAATGGTAAGACCTATCAGCGCACAAGCTGCAATCACGTGAATCACATTGCGCTTGTATTTAAAGAGTGCAATCGCTGCAGCAACAGCAATCAATGCAGAGATCCAATCGAAGCTGCCCTTAAGCCCCATAGGCCACAACACGTGGTAACCAAAGAACAGCGCTAAATTTAAAATCACACCCACCACAGCGGCTGTAATGGCAGTGAGTGGTGCGGTAAATTTGAGATCGTTATGCGTGGTTTCGATAAATGGCCCACCTGTCAAAATAAAAATAAAAGACGGTAAAAAGGTGAACCACGTCACCAAGCAAGCAGCCGTGCTAGCCATAAGGAATAAGGCTTGCGGGGCGAGAGTGAGCGCCAAGCCTTTGAGATATGCCCCGACAAACGCGACAAATGCAACCACCATAATCAGCGGCCCTGGCGTGGTTTCTCCCAGCGCCAAACCATCGACCATTTGCGTGGCCGAGAGCCAACCAAAGCTATCAACAGCACCCTGATAAACGTAGGGCAGCACGGCATACGCACCACCAAACGTGAGTAATGCCGCCTTGGTAAAAAACCAACTCATCTGCATGTAGATGTGCTCTGTGCCATACATGGCCAGCAGCGCCAGCATGGGAATGAGCCACAGCATCAAACCAGCGCCCAGCACGAGTGCGAGGCGCGATTTTTTAAAGAGTGCGTGTTCGGGCGTTGGCGTGTCGTCGTCAATGATGGCTTTTCCAAAAGATGCTTTCGCAGCGCCATGACCGCCCGATTGGAAGGTCGTGGGTGACACGCGCCCACCGAGGTAGCCCACGATGGCAGCTATCAAAACAATCAGTGGAAACGGCACGTTAAAAGCAAAGATCGCAACAAATGATGCGCCTGCAATCGCCCACAGCGCGTTGTTTTTCAGTGCCCGCGAGCCGATACGGTGCGCGGCTTGCAGCACGATGGCCGTGACGGCTGGTTTGATGCCGTAAAACAGCCCTGCGACCAACGGTAGCGAACCGTAGGCAATATAAATCCACGACAGGCCAATCAAAATAAAGAGTGACGGCAGCACAAACAAAACGCCCGCCATGATGCCGCCCTTTGTTTTGTGCATCAACCAGCCGATGTAGGTTGCCAGTTGCTGCGCCTCGGGGCCGGGCAGTACCATGCAATAGTTAAGCGCGTGGAGGAAGCGCTTCTCCGATATCCAGCGGCGCTCCTCGACCAACTCTTTGTGCATGATGGCGATTTGCCCCGCTGGGCCACCAAAACTAATAAAACCTAGTTTGAGCCAAAAGCTAAAGGCTTGCCAAAAGGTGACAGGCGAGGGTTGCTCCGAGGAACTGGAGGGCGAGGTATGCATCATAATTTTGATTCTATGAACAAAGTCAAGCTTATTATGAATTCCCATCGATTCAGCAGCGTCGTTATTAAAGCTGCCCTGACTGGTTTTATGCTGAGCGCACTCGCCGCTTGGGCTCAAACCTCCGCAAAACCTGCGCGAGCCAATCAACTTGAGAGCGCTGTTGTCAAAATTTTTACCACCTCACGTGCGCCAGATACTTTCAGGCCTTGGCAAAAAGCCTCGCCGTCTGACTCCACGGGCTCTGGTGTCGTGATTGAGGGCAACCGCATTTTGACCAACGCACATGTGGTCAGTTACGCCAGCAAAGTAGAGGTCAGAGCCAAAGAAGGCGGCGACAAAATGACGGCTCGGGTGGTAGCCATTGCTAGCGGGATTGATTTAGCTGTTTTAGAGTTAGAGGACAACGCGTTTTTTGCGGGTCGCACCCCGCCCACACGCGCCAGCCTGTTGCCCGAAGTCAAGGATGAAGTGTTGGCATATGGCTATCCAGTTGGGGGTAATTCACTCTCTATTACCAAGGGTATCGTCTCGCGCATTGAGTTTGTCGCGTATGGGTTATCAACTTCAGGATTGCGAATTCAAGTCGATGCTGCCATCAACCCCGGTAACAGCGGCGGCCCTGTGTTTGCAGGCGACAAGATGATTGGTGTGGCTTTTGCGGGAGTACTTAGTGCCCAAAACATCGGCTACATCATCCCAAACGAAGAAGTAGAACTATTTTTGAAGGACGTTGCTGACGGCAAGTACGACGGCAAGCCTGCCATGTTTGATGATTTTCAAACGCTAGAGAATCCGTCGTTGCGCAGTTTTTTAAAAATAGACAGAACCGTTCGAGGGATGGTGCTGCAGCGCCCTGCTGTGAAGAGCGCTGACTACCCACTCAAAGAATGGGATGTGCTCACACGCATTGGCGGCACTGCTATCGATAACCAAGGCATGGTGCGCTTAACGCCTGACATGCAAGTGCGGTTTCAGTACATGGTACAAAAGGTGGCCAAAGACGGCAAAGTGCCGCTAACCGTGATTCGAGACGGGAAAACGCTAGAAATTGAAGTCCCCGTTGTCAATAGCAGACCACGGCTAATTGGCTCGCTGCAAGGTGGTTATCCGTCTTATTTTATCTATGGCCCCATTGTTTTCTCTCGTGCCACCATGGAGTTCCGTTCGTTCTTTAATGGCAACGCAGGCGCGCTCAATAGCTTTGCGTTTAATGCGCAGCCCCTGCTGACTCGCGTAGCGGATGAGCCCAGCGCCGAGCGCGAGGATTTGGTCGTGGTGAGCTCGCCATTCTTTCCACATCGCCTTGTCTCGGGGTACGACAGTCGTTTTGGTGCAGTGGTGCGGTCCATCAACAATATTCCTGTTCGTAGCTTGAAGCATTTGGTCGACATCATCAGGGACATGAAAGATGACTTGGTCGTGATTAAGTTTGACCAACGCTCAAGTGAGTCGATTATTCTGCCGCATGCTCAGATGCTGCAAAGTACGGAAGGCATTTTGAGTGACAACGGTATCCGTTTTCAGGCTTCTAGTGATTTGATGGATGTGTGGACGGCAAAGCGCGCAAATTAATTCTGGCAGACAGCTACCGCTTGATAAACGACAACGTCACACGCCCAAGCTCGATGCCCCACTTGCTCATGGTGGCCACATTGAGCATGACTTTGTCGTTCATTAAGTACATCCAGTCGTCAAAGTTGACGTGCCACACGCGGCCGTCTACTGGGAGTGCCAATACGTAGTTCCAGCGGAAGGCATGACCACTGACTTGTCCCTTTGCCTCGCCAATCACGTCGTCGGCAGTGCCTGAGTAGCGCCCATCTGCCAATTGTGTAAGCCGCCAAATGCGGCGGTCTTTCGTGCCATCCGAGTAGGTAAAAAATTCATCTAGTACGCCCTTGTTGCCATCCCATGAGCACTCCATTCGTACCGTGAATCTTTTCACGACTTTGCCTGAGCGATCGGTAAAAATTCCGACAGCATCTACCGTACCATTAAAGTAGTTTTTTAGATCGAGCTTGGGCGACTCGGTGGCGTAGTCAACGACTTGCGGAGTTGAACAGCCCGTCATTGCTAGTGTGGTCAGCCCAAGTGATAGCGCTGTAAATTTACGGCGGTTAGTATGTGCCATAGGTTTGGATGTTTTCAACGGAGACGATGAATAAAAAATTAATATTAAATGCTTTAGGTTTTAATGTCGTTTGGTTTGCTTGGGCTTTGGGAGTGCCCGCCAACCAACTCATTGTGCCTGCTTTTTTATCTGTGCTTTTTATCGGCTGGCATCTTAAAACCAGCCGCTCCTTTAAATACGATTTGCAATTGATTGCGATCAGCTTTGGCGCTGGCCTCGTTTTTGATACAGCGCTGCAAATGTTGAATTTGGTACAGTTTGCAGCTGTTAACAGCCAACCCATTGATTGGTTGCAGCCTTGGTGGATGGCGCTCATGTGGGTAGCCTTTGCTTGTACGCTCAATCACTCTATGGCTTGGCTAGGACGTTTGCACTGGCTATTGGCTGCTGCGATTAGCGGGGTTTTTGGCTATTTATCCTATGCAGGTGCCTCAAAGCTGGGTGCGCTTGAGCTTGCCGCTGGCTATGCGCCCATGCTGATGCTGTTGGTTTTTTGGGCTGGCTTTATTCCGCTGGTTCAAAGACTAAAGAACTGATTTCTTCGCCCTGCAAGCATCCGAGCAATACTTCACCGCTTCCCAGTTCTTAGCCCACGCTTTGCGCCACGTCATGACACGGCTACAAACGGTACAGATTTTGCTGGGCAATGATTGCTTGTTGCCCTTAAAGCTTTGCTCTTTAGCAGCTTGTTTCATGTGTCGATTCCTTCCAATGGGCGCATTTTGGCTTTGTTCCACCACTGCGAAAAACTCTTGCAATACACGTCCACATCGGTAAATAGCTTTGGCAGTTCGGTTGTTTGAAGTTGTGGATGTGACAAACGGACAAGCCAATCTGCATGAGGGCTGGGGGCATAGTGCACGCTAGAGGCCAATACCAGAGCGGCTTGCAGGGCATCGAGTCTTGGCGCGTAGCAGTGACTGGTGATTTGTTGCAGCCTTGCCATCACCCAATCCCAGCGCCGCTCGCTCCAAGGGTGCTGGGCGTGGAAGGCGCTATCCGCAACGCCTAGGATGAGTGCATCCGCTGGCAGGGCAGGGGGTAAGTTGCCCAAAGACCAAGGATGGACGAGGTACACGGGGCGGTCTTTCACTAATTCTGATAGCGCTGCAGTAGAAATGAATTTGAAGTAGTGCGCCGAATCGACGAGCTGACGTTCGTCCAAACCAGCGGTATCAATAAGGGGGATTTGCCTAGGCGAGTCTGTTGCGTCGGACTTGTGACTACTGGCGATCTCATGGAGCTGTTCATAGCTCGCATCGACAACCGTCCCCACCGAGTGCCAGCTGGCAGGTGCGTATTTGGCAACGTTTTCGGCGTTAAACAAATAGGGTTTGTTGCTACCCGTACCTGCCACCCATTGCCAACTGAGCATGTTGCTGGCCAAGTCGCCATCTAGCAAATGGCCGTACATCCACTCTGCGCCCACTAGCCAATGCACTTTGCGGATGTGCACGACGTAGCTGGCTAGCCACATGCGGGCGTGGTTATGGAGATAGCCTGTGGTCACTAGCGCCCCGACGGCTTGGTCAATGGCGGGAATACCTGTATTGGCTGTTGGAATATCTAGCGGCAGCTCTTGGCTATAAGCGCTATCAGGCAAAACACCTGCGTGCAGCGATTCAAAAATGCCATCCCCCAAATGATGCCAAACGTGGTGAAAGTAAGCGCGCCAGCCCAGCTCGAAGACAAACTTGTGCTGCGGACTGAAGCTGGCTTGATGCGCCACAGCTTTAGCGATTTGCGGGAACGATAAGTATCCGTGACTGACGTAGGGCGAGAGCCTAGAGACGGCGCCGCCAATGGTATTGCGGCTTTTGGCATAGAGCGCGATATCGACGCAAGAGAGTCGCTGCTTTGCAGCCTCTAGTGTTGGCGGAAAGTGATCGATTGGCGTTTTCATGTTGACTGTGATTGATGTGGCGTAGCTAGTATTTGCTGGCGGTGCTGGGCAGCTTGCGCTGTGATCGCTTCGCGCTGCTGTGGGCTCAATCGATGTAAGTTTTTTAGCTGCATCCCCATGCGCGGGTTTTTGGCGAGCATCGCCTCGTGCTGGATCATGTAATCCCAATAAAGCGTGGTGAATGGACAAGCCTTTTTACCAGTTGCGTCGTCACTACTTTTGGCGGGGTCATATTGGCAGCCTTTGCAGTGGTTGCTCATGCGCTGTATGTATTTGCCACTCGCAATGTAGGGCTTGCTGGCCATGATGCCACCGTCGCCAAATTGGCTCATGCCCAGCGTATTGGGCAGCTCGACCCATTCGACAGCATCGACGTAAACGGCCAAATACCATTTGTGGACGGCTTTGGGATGCACGCCAAATAGCAGCGCATAAAGCCCCGTCACCATCAGGCGCTGGATATGGTGCGCATAGCCGTGTTCTAGGGTTTGGCCAATCGCATCACCTAGGCATTTCATTTCTAACGGTTCGGATTTTTGGTTTTTACCCGTCCAATAAAAAGCGGGTAATGGCTGAGCGGCGTTTTGCGCATTCAGTTCTAAATACGTGGGCATTTGCGTCCAATAAATGCCGCGCACATATTCGCGCCAACCCAAGATTTGGCGGATAAAACCTTCAACTGCAGCCAGCGGCGCATGCCCGCTTTTGTAGGCTGCCTCGGCTGCTGCCAGTACTTCGCGCGGATTGAGCAGCTTTAAATTGAGCGCTGCCGACAAATGCGAGTGGTAGAGCCACGCCTCGCCAGCCCACATGGCATCTTCATATTTACCAAATAGCGGCAGGCGATGCGTGATAAATGCATCCAATGCCGCCAACGCTTCGGTGCGCGTCACAGGCCAACCAAAGCCTTCGCTGGAGGCTGACACGGATCCAGGATGCGTGGCAAGGCGCGTGTTGACCAAATCAATCACAGCTTGGGTCGTGGCATCGGGTGCAAAGCGCGTCGGCGGCGGAACATCCTTGGGGCCTTCTTTGCCGAAGGCTTCGCGGTTGTCGGCATCAAAATTCCACTGACCACCGATAGGCGTTTGTTTTTTGGGATCAGCTCCCTCCA
>JANPAS010000150.1:0-28444 GCA_031430035.1 Comamonadaceae bacterium
GCCGCAAAAAAGAACGGTAGCGCCTCAAATGTATTCGCCTGCGCAGCGTTCGCCCTTGCGGCAAAACCTGTTTGCTTACCGAGCCAGGCGCGCGGATCAAGGTTGTCGTAACCACCCTCACGGCGTGGCTTGCCAAAGCCCGCTCTTTTAGCCAATCCTGCGCAAATGATGGGAAGCACGGCCATCGCCAAAACACAGCCGTATGCAATTGTGAAATGTGCCATTTTGATCTCCTACGTCGAAAAATTATCGCCTATCACTCAAGGCATATGCAATCGTACCCAAATCCACATACTCTAATTCGCTGCCTGCAGGGATACCACGGGCCAAGCGCGTCACGGCGATGCCTTTGGCTTTGAGCGTTTGTGCAATTAAATGCGCCGTCGCCTCGCCTTCTGCAGTGAAGTTGGTTGCCAAAATCACTTCGGAAACAACGCCATCCGTTGCGCGCTTCAGCAACGCTTGAATATTCAATTGCGCGGCACCCACACCGTCGAGTGGACTGAGATGTCCCATCAGCACAAAATAGTAACCCTTGTAGGCAGCGCTGCGCTCTAGGGCAGATTGATCGGCTGGCGTTTCAATCACACATAGCTTGCTGGCATCACGGGACTCGTCTACGCAAGTCACACAGAGCGGTGCATCGCTAAACGTATTGCAACGCGTACAGTGCATAGCCGTGGACACCGCGTTAGACAAGGCCTGCGCGAGACGCATCGCGCCGCCTCGGTCGTGCTGAAGCAAGTGAAATGCCATACGGCTAGCGGACTTTTCGCCCACGCCTGGCAAGACGCGTAGAGCCTCGATCAAAGCGGAGAGACTTTGCATCAAACCTAAAGTTTAGAACGGCAGCTTCATGCCGCCTGGCAGGCTGGGCATACCCGCGGTGATCTTGCCCATTTTTTCGGAGCTGGTGTCTTCGGCTTTTTTGAGTGCCGCGTTAAACGCAGCCGCCACTAAATCTTCCAGCATGTCTTTATCATCCGCTAAGAGCGATGGATCAATTTGCACGCGGCGCACATCATGTTTACAGGTCATCGTGACCTTAACGAGACCCGCGCCAGACTCGCCCGTGACTTCGATATTGCCGAGCTCTTCTTGCGCTTTTTTCATGTTGTCTTGCATGTTTTGCGCTTGCTTCATCAAGCCTGCGAGTTGTCCTTTGTTAAACATTTTGTTCCTTTTCAGTTATCTCTATGGGGGTTAATTTGATGGGCTTAATCGAGTTCGGCACAATCTTGGCATCGAATTCTCGCATGAGTTGCTGCACCGTTTCGTCATTCATGATGAGCGATTCGGCAGCCGCTTGAAGTTCATTAGCCGCTTTAGCCAAGCGTTTGGCAGGCGTATCGACCACGCTGCCCGATTGCACTTGCAATTGCGCGTTTGACACCCGTGTTTGCAATGCTGTTTGTAATTTTTCCGCATGCACAGGATTTGCTAAGAGCGCGTTATCGACTTGCAAAATCCAAGCATCCGCTTCCTTAGAAATCAATTGAGATTGCAGCGCAAGCTCACGCACCAAAGCGCCAATCGATTCGTTCGCGATCAGCGCTTGCGTTGTCTCAAACCAAATATCGCCAAGCGGGGTGATCTCCAGCACGGGCGCAGCAACCATAGGCGCTTTTGGCGGCGTAGGGATTTCGGTCTTTGAATCAGCCAAGGGCTCAGGCTGGATGCGCACAGGCACTGCTGCAGCCCTGACTGGCTCTGGTCTAGCGAGCACCTCAGGCGGTGGTCTCTCCTCTCGCATTTCAGGCTTTTTTGACGGCTCGGCGGCACTCCCATCCGTTGCTTTTTTAGGTTTGAAAGCGAGCAAGCGCAGCAAAATCATGGTGAGCGCCGCGTATTCGTCGCTGGCGAGTCCCAAGTCCGCCTGGCCATGCAAGCAAATGCTGTACAAAAGTTGAATTTCATCGGCTGGCATTTGCGTAGCCAGCGAGGCAATCGTGGTGTCTTCGCCATCTACATCTGCATTTAAGTCAGCAGCACTAGTTTTTCCGCCAATCTGCGACACCATCATCCGATGCAGCACATCCGTCATTTGCTCTAGCGTGGATGCAGCATTCAAGCCCGCATCTTGCAAGGTGCGCACAGTGGCAATGACGGATGCGCCATCACAGCGTGCCAAGCAGCCAATCAAATCAAGAATGTAGCGATCGTCCACCGCGCCTAGCATTTGCCGCACTTGCGTCTCGCGCAGCGCGCCATCGCCAAAGGCAATCGCTTGGTCGGTTAGGCTCAGGCCATCGCGCATCGAACCGTGGGCGTTTTTTGCCAGCAAACGAAGAGCTGCAGGTTCGCGCTCGATATTTTCCGCCGACAAAATCGTCTCCAGATGCGCTCGCACGGTTTCAGGCGCCATGGGGCGCAGATTGAACTGCAAACAACGGGATAACACCGTCACAGGTACTTTTTGCGGATCGGTGGTCGCCAAGACGAATTTGAGGTACTCAGGCGGCTCTTCCAGCGTCTTCAACATAGCGTTAAACGCCGTGTTGGTCAGCATGTGTACCTCGTCAATCATGAAGACCTTAAAACGGCCTTGCACGGGCTTGTAAACAGCTTGCTCAAGCAGCTGCTGCACTTCGTCCACGCCGCGGTTAGAAGCGGCGTCTAGCTCGGTGTAATCGACAAAACGACCTGCATCAATAGCGGTGCAGGCTTCGCACACGCCGCAAGGGCTAGCTGTGATGCCACCCTGCCCGTCCGCACCCAAGCAATTGAGCGATTTGGCCAAGATGCGTGAAACGGTGGTTTTGCCCACGCCGCGAGTTCCCGTAAAAAGATAGGCGTGATGCAGGCGCTGCGAGGTCAAAGCATTGGTTAATGCCTGCACCACATGCTCTTGGCCGACCATTTCGGTAAAGGTTTTCGGGCGGTATTTGCGAGCAAGGACAAGATAAGACATGCGCTGATTCTATAATCAGCCTTGATGAGCCCCCTCGCATGGGGAAGCGGCCAACCGAGTCAGATGGGGAACCAAGCAGCTCTAACTGTGGATACAGTGCCGAGGATCAGGCTCATCAACTCATACACATTAAAAAAGCCCCGACATTTCGGGGCTTTTTTAATTAATGCCAATGGCGATGGCCGTGGCCGTAACCACCACGCCAGCCAAATCCAATGTTGATAGCAGGATATATCACGGGGTAGTGAGGGCGCGCATAAACCACTTGCGGTTGTGCGTAAATCACTTGAGGGGCCGCCACAACTTGCTGCTGCACCATCGGTTGAATCACAGGCGCTGGGATGCTCATAGCAGCGCCCACAGGTGTCACTTGTAACTGAACAAATTGCCCTGGGTCATTAGGCATCTGCACGTTGTATTGCTTGCCGTTGTACTCGTACACCACGTTGTAGCCTGATGTGCGGTTTTCGTAAAAAGTTTGCGTGTTGCAGTTTTGCACGGTTTGCATTTGGGCAGGAGGCGCGCCTTCAATGCGGTCACCCGTCATAGCGCCACCAATCACGCCAATCATGGTTGCCAATGCCCGGCCAGAGCCTGCACCAACGTTATTACCAATGGCGCCGCCCGCAATCGCACCCATCATGCCGCCAGCGCCGCTTTTTTGACCTTGCACTGCCACTTGTTGGTTATTACACACTTGACGCGGCATAGCCACTTGTTGAATCACGGCCTGCGACGAAAGCACACGGCCTTGCTCTTGCGCTTGCGCCGCGCCTGCACAAGCTAAAGTGATGACGGCAACGCTGCCTGCCAGAGTGAATAGGTTGAATGGACGCATGATGAGACTCCTTATAAGTATTAGTCAGTCTAACGAAAACCCGCGCCAAAGGTTGACGAGTCACAAATCTTTACTTTTGGACTGGCAATTGTCTAAATGCAACCCCAAGCCTCGCCACACCTTCGCGGATCAAATCTTCGTTCGCCGTGGCAAACGAGAGGCGCAGTGCCGTCATATCAGCATCATGCGCAAAAAATGGTGCGCCCGGCACAAAAGCCACGTTGTTGGCAATGGCTGCTTTAGCAAGAGCTGTAACGTCAGTCGATTGACCTCGCACACCCGTCAAATTCGCCCAAAAGAACATACCGCCTTGCGGCGCGGTGAACGTGATCGCATCACCAAACTCGGCCTTCAAGCACTCGGCCATGGTTTTGGCACGCGCCGCATAGACCTTGCGTACTTTGGCTACGCTAGTGGGCATAGCACCCGAAGCCAAATAATTGGCAGCAATCGCTTGACTAAGATTTGACGTATGCGCATCGCTGAACTGCTTACACATCGTCGCTTTGGCAAGCAGCTCGGGCGGTGCAATCAGCCAGCCCACACGCAATCCTGGCGACATGACTTTAGAGAAACTGCCCGCAAAGGCAAGCCACTCTTCGCTTCCAGGCACTTCGTTTGCCATTGAGAGCATCGAGCGCGGCGCGGCGGCGGTGGGGGATTCATCAAAATACAAATCACCATACGGGTCGTCCTCGACGATCAAAGTTTTGTATTTGACGGCGAGTTCCAAAATCCGCTTGCGACGCCCTTGCGGAACAAGCGCTCCGCTAGGATTGCCAAAGCTTGGAATCAAATAGACGAGCTTGGGTTTGTGCTGCACGATTAGCTCTTCCAGCTTGTCAACCATCACGCCGCCACCATCAATTGGCGCACCAATAATGTTGGCGCCATAAAGCCTGAAACACTGAATCGTGGCTAAAAATGTCGGAGCTTCCACAATGACGTTATCGCCCTCGTCAATCATGGTTTTACCAATCAGGTCTAGCGCTTGTTGGCTGCCCGTGGTGATGATTAAGCCATCAGGCGAGACCGTCACTCCCTTGGTCGCCATGTGCTTAGATAAATTCTCGCGCAGCGGGTTATAGCCCTCGGTCGCGCCGTATTGCAGCACGGCGCCAGCGGTATCACTAAGCGCCTTATCCGTCGCGGCCTTAATACCTGCCACATCGAACATGGACGCGTCGGGAAAGCCGCCAGCAAACGAAATAATGCCCGGCTTGGCCAAAAGTTTAAACAGCTCGCGGATCGCGGAGGTTTCGACATTGCCAAGGCGATTAGCAAAGGTTGATTGGAGATTCATAGCAAAAGATGTCAGTCAATAAACAGATAGTTCGAGTATCCTTCAAAAGATATGAATACTGCTATCCGCTCTGACCTTCAAACCAAAATCGATCAAAAAACCAAGCCACTAGGTAGCCTTGGCAAAGTCGAGGCTATTGCACAGAGGCTAGGCATGATTCAAAACACGCTCTCACCTACGCTTAAAAATCCAGCTATTGTGATTTTTGCGGGCGATCACGGCATTGCACATAGCGGCGTGTCGGCCTTCCCGCAAGCAGTGACGGCGCAAATGGTTTTCAATTTTTTACGCGGTGGCGCGGCCATTAATGTATTTGCCAAAACAAGCGGCATGGCGCTCAAGATTGTCAATAGCGGCGTAGCGGAGGTGATCTCAGACTTTGCAGACCACAAGGACTTCATCAACACACCCATCGCACAAGGCACGCAGAACTTTGCCTCCCAGCCTGCCATGTCTGCAAGCCACGTACAGCAAGCCTTAGAGGCAGGTGCTGCGATCGTTCGCCAACTTGCCGATGGCGGTTGCAACGTAATCGGTTTTGGCGAAATGGGAATCGCCAACACATCGGCCGCAGCCTGCATCATCAGCCGACTCGCCCAGTTGCCGCTTGAACAATGCGTGGGACGCGGTACAGGCGTTGACGATGCGGGGCTGGCACGAAAACTCGCCGTGCTACAAAGCGCGATGACTTTGCACAACGCAGCAAAAAAGCCACTGGACGTACTGGCAGCCTTTGGCGGTTTTGAAATTGCCATGATGACGGGCGCATACCTTGAGGCGGCGCGGCAAAAAATGCTCATCATTGTGGACGGCTTTATCACCACTTCCGCCCTACTCGTCGCAAGTCAGATCACACCTGCCGTGCTGGACTACTGCGTGTACTCGCATCTCTCGCACGAGGCAGGACACCGTGTGGTACTTGCGCATCTGAAAGCCGATCCGCTCTTGCAACTCGATCTACGCCTTGGCGAAGGCACAGGCGCAGCGCTGGCGTATCCGCTTGTGGTGGCAGCGGCAGCATTTCTAAACGACATGGCGTCGTTTGCCAGCGCGGGTGTGAGCGAAAAATGTTAAATCGTTGGCGTATCGAGCTACTGGGTGCAGTCGGCTTCTTTACGCGCATTCCAGTACCAGCTGAGGCGCTGCGCTCCAATCTCAACCATTCAGCTAAATTTCTCCCACTAGTGGGTCTGCTCGTTGGTGGCATATCGGCCATCGTGCTCTGGGCTGCCATGGAAGTATTCCCGCTGCGCGTCGCCATCGTGCTGTCGATGATTGCCTCCGTGCTGCTGACGGGTGCCTTCCACGAAGACGGCCTTGCCGATAGCGCAGACGGTTTTGGTGGCGGCTACGACAAAGACGCTGTTTTGCGCATCATGCAAGACTCACGCATTGGCAGCTTTGGCGCAATTGCGCTCGTGCTGGCGCTTGGCTTAAAGCTGGAATTATTGGCCGCCCTGCCAGAAGAATGGCTGCCTTGGCTTGTGCTTGCCGCCCACATGGCGAGCCGATTTTTTGCTGTGAGCTATCTCGCGAGCCTTGACTACGTCCGTTTTGAGGGCAAATCCAAGCCACTCGCGACAACCCTGCCTTGGTCTAGTTTGATATTTGCAGGCATCTGTGGAATTCTTCCGCTTTTGCTACTAGATGTGCTGATCGGCCTTGTCTGCGTTGGATTACTGCTACTTGCGCGTTGGTTGCTGGGTCGCTATTTTGCGCGCCGCATTGGCGGCTACACCGGCGACTGCTTAGGCATGGCGCAGCAAGTATTTGAGCTGCTGACTTATGCCGTGTTCCTAGCCGCGTTCTATACATTTTTGGGTGATTGATGAAGCTCGTTTTGATTCGTCATCCACAGCCCGAAATCGCTGCAGGCATTTGTTATGGCAAAACAGATTTACCACTTCGCGCGTCAGCAATGGTATCGGCGCAAGAGATTTCATCACGCCTGAATGATGCCTCGCAAGCCCTGTCCCATATGGCCTGCAGCCCATTAAAACGATGTGCCGAGCTAGGTACGGCACTTGCCAAGCGGCAGCCAAACGCTGCGTTTACCTTTGATGCAAGACTGCAGGAATTAGATTTTGGTAGCTGGGAAATGCAGCCTTGGGACAGCATCGGCAAACCCGCAATGGACGCTTGGATTGCCTCGGATTTTGCTGCCCTACATGGCGGCGAGAGCTTGCAAGCGTTAGATGCAAGAGTCGCCAGTTGGCTGCAGGATGTGCAGAGCGCTTATGCTGCAGATCAAACACTGTGGGTCATCACACATGCAGGGGTGATTCGCTCCATCCTTCGGCAAAAAAACATTTGCAGCTTCGCGGACAGCCTACAGTACCCCATCGACTATGGACACTTCATTCACATTTAACCGCACCTTAGTACTTGGCGGAGCACGCTCGGGCAAAAGCAGCTATGCGGAATCGCTTGCCGAATCACTCATCCAACTTGGCAATAAACAAGTTCTCTACATCGCTACGGCTCATCCGCCCAGAGCGACTGCGGACAGCGAAATGCAAGCACGTATCGCGCACCATCAAGCTAGGCGCAATCCTGCATGGAAGACCTTAGAAGTGCCCCTGCTACTTGGCGAAGCGATTCAAACGCACAGCACCTCTAGGCGAGTCATCGTGATCGATTGCCTAACAGTTTGGCTAAGCAATTTGCTGTTTGATGCATCCGTAAGCTATCCTGAAGTAGGTGTGATTGACTTGCCCGCAACATTTTTAGTACAGCGCCAAGCCTTGCTGGATGGACTCTCCAAGGTCAAAGGTGACATCGTCTTGGTCAGTAATGAAGTCGGCATGGGACTTGTGCCAATGGGCGCGATCAACCGCTTGTTTGTCGATGAAGCAGGCCGTCTCAACCAAGCCGTCGCAGCCGTTTGCGACCGCGTAGTGTTTGTGGCGGCGGGTTGCCCTTTGGTTTTAAAAGGGGCGGCGCTATGACAACCAAAGCCACGAGCAGCCCGGCCATGACTGCTGCGCAAATCAAATTCTTTTTTCAAACGCTGCGTGCCGCCAATCCCATGCCTGTGACAGAACTCGAATACACCAGCGTGTTCGAGCTACTCGCCGCCGTGCTGCTCTCAGCGCAGGCAACGGATGTGGGTGTCAACAAAGCCACGCGGCGTTTGTTTCCCATCGCGGGCACGCCGCAAAAAATAGTTGATCTTGGCCTAGAACAATTAGAGTCTTACATCCAAACCATTGGCCTTTTCAGAAGTAAAGCCAAGCACCTCATGCAGACGTGCCGCATCTTGATTGATGAGCACGGCGGCATTGTTCCACGCAAGAGAGAAGCCCTGGAAGCCTTACCTGGTGTGGGCCGCAAGACAGCGAACGTGATTTTAAATTCCGCCTTTGGCGAAGCAACCATGGCAGTGGATACGCATTTATTTCGCCTCGGCAATCGCACGGGGCTTGCAGCAGGCAAGACGCCACTTGCCGTAGAGCTGGCACTACTCAAACGCATTCCAAAAGAGTTTTTAGTGGACGCACATCACTGGCTCATCTTGCATGGTCGCTATGTCTGCACGGCGCGAAGCCCAAATTGCAAGGCTTGCGCGGTATCAATCGCTTGCCAATTTACTGACAAGTTTGGAGAGAACGCCAGTATCAACGTGCGCGTCTAAAAAGTTAGCCAAGCCCTCAAACACGCCATCTAAGCTAGGCGCATCCGCACCCCAGAGCGCCTGCAGTACCGCAGAATCTTCAAACATACCGTGCAGATAAAGACCGAGCACATTGCCCTCTCTACTTTGCCACGCCAAACCTTGAATTGGCGCAGACGCCTTTGTCACGCCTTGATGGATTTCGTATCCCGTCACAATCACATTCGATAAGGCTTGCCACGTGCCATGTAGTTCGCCAAAACTTGCCGTAGTTCGCTTAACTAGTTTGTTTTTTTCAAACACCGTCTCTAGCGGCAGCAATCCAAGTCCTGTCGTTTCACCAACAATTTTCCCTAGCATTTGCAAACCGCCGCAAATACCCAGTACTCGTCCAGCCCTTGCTGCATGGGCTTGAACGACCACATCTAACCCGCCTTCTTTGAGCCACGCCAAATCGGACTCGGTGTTTTTAGATCCTGGCAAGATGATCCAATCATCAACTCCTAGCGATGCCAACTGTTCCGCGCTCCGCACCCAAACTAAGCGCACACCGCGCACATTTTTTATGGGCTGAAATTCATCCAAATTACTCATGCGCGGATAAGCCACCACAGCAAGCGTGACAAGAGGTAAATCACCGCTAGGTGTCCCGCCCACAAAACCGTCATCAAAGACACCATCTTCCTCGGGCAGCCCGTGCTCACGCCACATGGGCAGCGTCGCCACCGTGGGAATGCCTGTCAGCTCTTCTAACCGTTCAGGTGCAGGCGATAGCAAGCTTGCATCGCCCCTAAATTTATTCAGCACAAAGCCGTGAATCAAAGCACGATCTTGCTCGGGCATCAGCGCCCACGTGCCATACAGATGCGCAAAAGCACCGCCTCGGTCAATATCCGTCACCAGCAAACAACGAGCGTTGGCGTACCTCGCCACACGCAGATTCACGATGTCGCTGTCCATCAAATTAATTTCGGCAGGCGAGCCCGCACCTTCTATCACCACGATATCGTTCTCAGCTCTTAGCGAATCAAGTGCGCCAGCAATATGTGGCCAGACCAGCTCGCTACGCCCACGCCATGGCAAATCGGTCAGCATTTGATTGACTTGCCCGAGTAACACGACTTGGCTATGCGTGTCCGCTTCTGGCTTTAAGAGCAGTGGATTCATCCGCACATCAGGGATGGCACGCGCCGCCAGCGCTTGAAAATATTGGGCGCTGCCGATTTCACCGCCCGCGCCGCCAGCATTCGCATCACCACCGCCAACCACCCGCGCGTTATTGCTCATGTTTTGCGCTTTGAACGGCGCGACTTTGAAACCAAGGTTTGAGTAATAGCGGCAAAGCGCCGTCGCAAGCCAGCTCTTACCTGCGTTGCTGGTCGTGCCTAGCACCATGATGCAGATAGCGGTCATGACAATTCCTTTAATGCGGCCATTAGTCCATCTTGCGCCTCGGGAGGCTGTACGCTAATGCGTGCGTAGTTAGGCAAGCCAAATGATGTTGCATCGCGTAATTTAATACCCTGCTCGCGCAGTTGTAGAAGCTTGGCTGATAAATCAGTTTGTACTGGCAAACTGGCACAGAAAAAATTGCTCTCGCTGGGTAGGCATGTCCACCCAAGGTTTTGCAATAAATCAATCTGCCTTGCCTTCCAATTTTTTAAGATGCTCAAGCTCTCGGCAAGCCAATCCTGTACGCCGTGCTCAGTCCATGCTGTCAAAAATGCCACACCATGCGCCCCGACAGGCCATGATGCACATAGCTGCTCTACTGCTAGCGCATCTTTTTGAGCACTTGTTACCGACTCTGTGGGGGCAATCGCATAGGCGGCACGCACGCCAGTCAACCCAAGTGCCTTGTTCGGCGTCCATAGTTGCCAAATGGCATCCCGCTGTTTGATGCTCAAACCAGACTGTCCAGAAAGTCGTAAAGGCTCATAGGCGCAATCAAGCACCGTCATTTGATGCGGAGATTGAAGCTCAGTAGGGCACAAGGAATGAGCACCGCCTAATGGGCTGGATGGCTCGCAAGCCCATATCAGTTGTGCCTCAGCGGGGTTCGTCGTAATGCCAAGACCCCACGCCTGGGCCGCATGCGCGTAGTCCCCGTAACCGTGCGTGGGCACGCACACTTTGCCTTGTAGAAAAGTTTGCTTGGCCATCAACGCTGTAATACGAAAAATAAATTCACTGGCGCTGCTTGCTAGCACGATGCGCCATGCAGAAACGCCATGAAACGCCGCCAGCTTTGCACGTAGCAAGGTGTAATTCGCATCTGGATACCTGCTCGCATCAGCTTGTTCTATAAGTTTCAAAGCGGCAGGACACGGCCCACAAGCGTTGCTATTGCTAGAAAAATCAAAGCGAGGCACGCCAAGTGCGTCAGCGCCGCCGTGAATGCGGGTCATAAAAAACCCCCCACAACAACGCTACCAACAGCACTAGCAATCAAAGCAAACCAGACTTTTGAGGCAAGCACTGCACTGCGCTCTATGTCGCCACACTGAGGGGCGCGTCCCTGTGCATTCAAACAATACACCTTCGGCTTATTAAGACTCACGCCCAGCGCTAGCGCCATAGCCGCCATGGGCCAACCGCTGTTTGGCGAAGGTGTCTGGTGCGCCTCAGCGCGGAGTCGATTAAGAGATAGTCCAGCCTCTCTGCCCCCGCTTGCAAAGGACACAAGCACGATCAGGAGCGCGGTAATGCGTGCGGGTACCCAGCTCAAAATATCGTCTGCATGTGCCGCCCATTTGCCCGCCCATTGCCAGTATCGACCTCGGTACGCCCCAGGGTAACCCCACATCGCATCGGCAGTATTAGCAAAACGATAAAGCGCCGCACCAGGCAAACCCAGCAGTACAAACCAAAAAAGTGGCGCAACCACGGAGTCGTTTAAATTTTCAGCAAGTGTCTCGATGGCACTTTCGCGCACCTGCTCAGGCGTCAACGTCGTCACGTCACGGCTCACTAAACGACTGAGCCGCACGCGCCCTGCCTCCAACGATTGCTCAAGCGCCGCCTCAACCGCAAGCACCTCACCCCGCAGCATCTTCCAAGCGAGCATCGGTTTGAGAGCCAGTCCTATCAGTAGCGCAGATAGAACAGCAGACAACTGCAAAAACAATCCTTGTAACGCAGCAAAAACAGCCCACACCAAGCCTGCGCCTAACAACCAAATCAGCGCACCCCGTCCAAAAGCGGGGTAATCGGGCGCATGACTGCTTGCTACGCTGTGACTCGGTGCAACCCACGATTCAAAGAAGCTTAAATAATTGCCCATCCAAACCACAGGATGAAAGCGCGATGAGGGCTCGCCCAACCAAACGTCGACAGCCAGCGCCACCAGTAGGGCGAGTAGCATCACTTGCACAGCGCTTGCCCCCACACATCTTCAAACAGCAAGGTCTCAAGCGGCGCACGTTTGGCCCAGCGTTCTTGCTGCAGCATCGGCTCTTCATAAAACGCGGGCACGGGTCCGATACATAACAAGGCAATCGGTTCAGCACCTTCAGGCATTTGCAGCAAACGCGCCACTGCACTTGGCTCAAACATCGACACCCAGCCCACGCCTAAGCCTTCGGCGCGTGCAGCTAGCCATAAATTTTGAATGGCACACGCAGCAGATGCCAAATCCATTTGCGGCAGTGTGCGCCTGCCAAAAACATGGGCTTCGCGTCCATCCGCAAGCGCGACAGCCCAAACCTCAGCCGCTTCGAGCAGTCCTTCGACTTTTAGTTTCATGAACGCCTCCTCGCGCTCGCCCAGTGCCCGCGCGGTCTGCACGCGCTCTTGTTCCACCAATGCATGAAGTTGCGTTCGCAGGCTAGGCGCAGCAATGCGAATAAAGCGCCACGGCTGCATAAAACCAACGCTGGGCGCGTGATGCGCTGCTGTGAGCAGGCGTTGCATGACTTCAGGCGTTACTGTGCCACCACTAAAGTGACGCATATCGCGCCGTTCAAAAATAGCGCGGTACACGGCGCGGCATTCGTTGCTCGTAAACATATCTCTAATCTTCAATCCCGCGCTGCGCAGGAATGCCTGCCTTAAAGGCATGCTTAATCATTTGCATCTCAGTCACCGTATCGGCCAATTCAATAATCTCTGGCGGACAACGACGCCCCGTGAGGACTACGTGAACATCTTTAGGGCGACTTTGCAAGGTCTGCAAGACATCCGCTAAATCGAGCCAACCATAGATGAGTGGATAGGTTACTTCGTCCAACGCGACTAGAAAATAGTCACCGCTCAAAATAGTGGTTTTGGCTTTTTCCCAACCCGCACGCGCCAACTGAGCGGAGTGCTCTAAGTCGTGACTCTTCCAGCTAAAACCATCACCCAAACCCTCAATGGGAATGCCGAGTTGCTCAAACATGCGGTGTTCACCAAAACGAGCGGTGGGCACTTTCATAAATTGAAAAATCTTCACAGCTTTGCCGCGTCCGTGGGCACGCAGTGCCAAACCAAATGCTGCCGTGCTTTTGCCTTTGCCGTCGCCCGTGTTGACGATGACTAGCCCGCGGCGCTCGCCTTCTGGCTTTTCATAAGGTTTCTCTGAGGGTGGTTTTTCAATTTGCATGATCGTTTGAGGAGTGTTGAAATTCAGGGCCTTGATGAAACACTAAATCCGTGACAGGTGTGCCGCCCACCAAGTGCTGCTCGATGATGCGATCCATATTACGGGGCGTCACGTTGTAATACCATGTGCCATCGGGTTGTACGCACATAAGAGGACCTCCAGAGCACGTAGCAAAACACGTGACGCGGCTGCGCTTCACCCGCATCTCACCCTCGTCCAAGCCCGCAGCTTTAAACTTATCAGTCAAGCTGTCCAGTAACGCTTGCGCCGCGCCATCTGCAGCGCAGCGGGGCCCTGTACAAATCAAGATATGCCGCTTGTAATCCCACATTTTGGGTTTTTGGGTGTCATCCATCACATCAGTCCTTCGATTTTTCTTTCTGGCAAAGCGACCCATTGATCGCCAATCGCATGGATGGCAATACGTCCATCAAATACATCTATTAGCGCTTGGTGCGTTGCCGCGTCGGCGCATCGGCCTTGGTGAAGGATGCGCCCTTTATCCATCACGACTAAGTGATCGGCTTGCAAGGCCATGCTGATCTCGTGCAGCACACTGACCACCGTTGTACCTTGGTTGACCAGTTTGCGCACAACAGACAACCAATCCGCTTGATGGGGTGGGTCTAGATTGGCCAGCGGCTCGTCCATTAAAAGCACCTGCGCTTGCACTGCAAGGGCTCGCGCAAGGAGCACACGCTGGCGCTCGCCGCCACTCAGCTGACCTAAAGCACGATCCCGCCACTCCCAAGCCTGCGTCGCGCGTAGCGCTTCTTCCACAGCACGCTTGTCGGCAGCGCTAGGCGGGGCCAGCCACGCCTGATGTGGCAAGCGCCCCAGCATGGCAACATCCCACACTGTTAAATCATCGGCTGAAGTTTCGTTTTGACCTAGCCAAGCAAGCTGCCTCGCCCGCTCGCGACTAGGCAAAGAGTGCATGGGTTTGCCTAGCAGCGTGACGGTGCCGCTGTGAGGCAATACGCCCGCTAGACACTTAAGCAGCGTCGATTTACCCGCGCCATTGGGGCCGACAATGCTTGTCCACTCGCCGGCTGCAATGTCCAGCGTCATGTCATGCAGCACCACCCTTTTTCCTGCGCCCATGCCAAGACTCGCCCCTACACCCTGTGCAGCCATCGCCATCATGCTCGGCCTCCCGCTTGCACCGTGCCGCGGTGCATCAGCCACAGCAAATAACCACCGCCGAGCACGGCAGTCAGCACGCCCACAGGGAGCTCTTGCGGTGCAAGCAATCCACGCGCCAAGATATCCGCGGCCATCAACAGCACGCCTCCAACCAAACTAGAGAACAGCATCAAATGACTATGCGTAGTTTTAATGATCGAGCGCACCAAATGCGGTGCAGCTAGACCCACAAAAGCAATCAAACCCGTTTGTGCCACCGCAGTGCCCGTTGCCAACGCCAGCACAATGACCAGCGCAGCCCGCATTGGTGCCACTGGCAGACCTAGACTGATCGCCGTGGCATCGCCCAAACTCAGACCATCCAGCACACGGGCAAACAACCATGCGGCCAGCGTACAGACGCACCACACTCCCGCCATCAGCACACACGAAGTCCAGCCTACAAAGGCGGTAGATCCAAGCATGAACGCTTGCATGGCCTGAAGCGAATCAGGCGTAAACAAAAGCACCAGATGTGTCATCGCGCCGAGAAGTACGCCAACCACCACACCCGCCAGCAGCAGACGCAAGGTGTGACCGACGCCACGCGAGAGCAGCAGTGTCAGCAAAACCGCCAACACGGCTCCAAAGAATGCGGCTCCAGTCAATCCTAGGCGTATCCAAATGCTGCTTGAAAACACACTCACCACCACACCGCTATTCATCATGTTGCCTGCACCTACAGATCCACCGCCCAGCATGCCTGCCCCGCCCCCAAGTACTGCAAGCGCCAAAGCGACACCCAGCGAGGCTCCCGAGGCACTGCCCAGTAAATACGGATCGGCCAGTGGGTTGCGAAACAAGCCTTGCGCCACAGCGCCAGCCAGACCAAGCAATGCACCAGCCGTCCAAGCCCCAAGGGTGCGCGGCAAACGGATTTCCCAAACAATTTGCTTTGCCATTGCCGTTAGCTCTGGATCAAGCAATGGATGAAGCAAGGGGCGCAGTAGATTCTCGAATCCCGTACTGCCCACGCAAATGCCCAGCGCCGCCAATAAGAGAGCTGCAATCACAAGGCTTAAAGACAAAAGTTTCAAAGCTTCGATCCCAAACATTTAGCCATTAAGCGCGCACCTTCTGCCATGCGAGGCCCTGGGCGAACCAGCGTATTGGCCTCTTCAGTCGGAAAGATACACACGCGCTGCTCACGGATAGCCCGAATGCTTTGCCAGCCGGGGCGAGTCATCAATCCATCGGCGCTACGCTGACCAATCATGATGATGTCGGGGTTAGCCCGAACGATGAATTCTGGGTTGAGTTTGGGAAAGGGTCCCAACTTTGCAGGCACGATATTCTTCGCACCCAAGCGGGTCAGCGTCTCGCCAATAAAGGACGATTCACCCGCTGCATAAGGCCCCTGATTGACCTCAAAATAAACCTTCATGCCGCGCGCTTTAGCGGGTAACGACTGAGCCGCCGCCGATACGCCGGCATCGATGGCGCGCCAAATTCTTGCAGCGTCAGGCACTTCTAACAATTGCCCTAGTTTGAGCATCACGCGCTGCACATCGGCATGGCTTTTGGGCTCTAGCGCCACCACTTTGATGCCCAGCGCTTCTAGTCGCTCCGCTGCACGTGACGACTTGGACATCAGCACCACATCGGGTTTGAGCGACACAATCATTTCTATGTTGGGATCTAACCCGCCGCCCACTTGCGGCAACTTTTGCAAACTAGCAGGGAAATTGGAGTATCGATCCACACCGACAAGCCGCTGGCAAGCCCCGAGCTCGCAGACCGTCTCAGCCAGCGAAGGCAAAAGACTCACGATGCGCTTGGGAGAAGCGCTTAGGTTGATCGTCACACCGCGATCATCAATGAGCTGCAAGGCATATGCGCTGTGGCCTGCAAGGGTGATGAGGGCGAGTAATAAAAATGCGGTGTAGCGCCAAAATTGCATCATGAGAACAACTCCACCACGGCGTCAGGACAAGAAGGAAACCAAGCGTGGAAGTAGCTCGCTCGTACGGAGCCTTGCACCCACAAAGCCTCACCAACATCAGGCATAGGGTCAGTATGAGGCGGCGTAGTACGGGTTACAGCTTGCAATGAAGTTGTCGTTGTCGAGTAATGAAACGTATGCCCTCGCAGTGTGCCGCTAGCAAGGCAAAGTTGCTGCGGCCCAAGTCCTGCGAGGCGTTTATGCATGGTGACTTCACCCTGTAACAAGCCCCACTGCTCATGTTGCGTTCCATCCGTCGTGATGAGCATCTCAAACAGTGCCATCATGCCGCCGCACTCCGCCCACACGGGCTTGCCTGCAGCGATATGGGCCGCAAGGCTATCGCGCATTGATGTATTGGCGCTAATCGTCTGTGCATGTAACTCTGGGTAGCCACCTGGAATCCAAAGTGCATCGCAAGCGGGCAAAACTTTATCAGCCAGAGGTGAGAAGAACACCAATTCAGCACCAAGCGCGCGTAGCGTGTCCAGATTGGCGGCATAGATAAAGCAGAAGGCTGCGTCACAGGCAATCGCAATCGTTTTGCCATGTAGCACGGGGGTTATGACTGCTTGCACCTTAGGCGCTGAAAAATCTACGCCCCATCGCTGCAAATCTGCAAATGACATCTGCCCAAGCGGTGTCGTGGCTAGCGCATCCGCCGCCGCGTCCAAGCGCTCCATAGCGTCCACTACTTCGCTAGCCACCGTTAAGCCTAAGTGGCGCTCGGGTAAAGTCATGGCGTTATTCCTCATCACCGCGCCCATAAAGTGAGCTGGATCGCGCACGCTACGCGCCAACATGCCCGCATGGCGTTCGCTTGCCACGCGGTTAGCCAGCACGCCAGCCCAAGGCACACCAGCTTGGTAGTGCTGTAAGCCAAAAGCCAGTGCACCAAAAGTCCCAGCCATCGCGGACGCATCCACCACAGCCAATACATGGAGGCCAAAATGCGCGGCTAGGTCGGCGGCGCTGGGTTCACCATCAAACAAGCCCATCACGCCTTCCACGATGATCAAATCTGCCTCTTGCGCTGCTGCATGTAGACGCGCACGGCAATCAGCCTCACCCGTCATCCACAAATCCAGCTGATAGACAGGCGAGCCGCTGGCAAGGGTATGCCAGTATGGGTCTAGGAAATCTGGCCCACACTTGAACACCCGCACTTTGCGCCCCTGCCGGGTGTGCAGACGTGCCAAAGCAGACGTGATCGTCGTCTTACCTTGCCCAGAAGCGGGCGCAGCAATTAAGAGTGCGGGACAAGTCGTCATACGCGTATTTACATCGACCAACTCAGCGACACGAACGCATTGCGCCCAGGCATGGAGTAACCGTTAGCCAGCATGTACTGCGTGTTGGCCGCGTTGTTGATTCGCGCCATGAGGCTCGTGTTTTTGTTCATCTTCCAAGTCCCTCCTACATTTAAGACGTTGTAGCCACCCAATAACTCGCGTCCAGCAACGCCTACTTTGGCATCTTCACGGTTGCTAGATAGCTTATGTTCGCCAAAGACGGTCAAGTCTCCCATACGATAACTAATGCGCGTATTGATGACATTTTGCGCAACACGCACCAAGCGCAAATCGTTGCTAGCTGCCGTTGATGAATAAGAACGCGGATCGGCGTAATCATAGGACGTAGAGTAAACCGTATTGCCATCATGCACATCGGCACTCAATGTTCCACCTCGCAGCACGGCTAGCGAGCTTTGGACATTGGTGCTCGGAATAATAAATCCCTGAATCGTGTTTTCATAAATAATCGCACTCAAAGCAACGCCGGCTTGTTGGTATTTCAAACCCAATTCGCTCGCCCTGTTTTGCTGCGGCAGTAAAAACGGGTTGCCAACAAATCCCGAAATAAGTGGCGAGTACAGTTGATTAAATGTCGGTGCTTGAAAGCTAGTTCCGGCACTTGCCACAGCCCGCAGGGTATTGCTCAAACGATAACCACCAGACAACGCCCAATTATTAAATCCGCCAAACTGCGAGTTGTTGTCACGGCGCAGCGCCACTAAAGAGTTCCACTCGGCGCGATTGAATGCATACGACAGTAATCTGCTTTGTACGAGGCGACTAGTCACGGCAAAAGCGTTGGAGCTGTCCACACTCTCCGAGCGCCCTTCGAGCACAACCGACAAAACATCTTTATTCATCTGAATGTCGTTTTGCCAAGTCAACTGCCTACGGTCGGTATTGAATCTTCCAGTCGCACCCAATGCTCCATCTGATGCGCGCAAATACTCTTGCCTAGAGTAATCTGCAGCGGACCCCACAATGAGAGACGACTTCCACTTCGGCAACCATGTCGCTTCCCATTTCAATGCCGCATTTTTTGTTAGCGCAATTGAGTGAGTATCAAGTGTGGCCTTTGTTAAACCTAGCGGGTTAGGGGTAACGGGGTTTGAAGTCGGGATGACCGAGTCGATCTGATAGTTTGTTTCGCTACGCAGCAGACTAATGGTGATCGCATGGTCTTTGTGAGGTTTCAGAACAAATTTAGCATCTGTACTGGCGGCTTTAAAACCATCCAAATCTGCGTTGTAACCTGTGTTTGCAGGGTTCACAACCACACTGATGCCGCGTGCGCTTTCAAGGGACGTTCCCAAGCTATAGCTAAGGACACCATTGCCGCCGCGTAGTGACGCGCTTGTTTGTTTTTGACCATCTGAACCGCCACCAATACCTCCACCAACACTGGCTCTTACTTCTAATGCACCCGTTGGTTCTCTCGTAAATATCTGGATGACACCGCCCACGGCATCTGGCCCATAGAGAGCCGAGGCAGCGCCACGCAAAATCTCAATGCGTTCGATACGGTCTATGGAAATATTTTCTAACGCTGCGCCGCCCGAGGTCGCAGAGCCGACGCGCATTCCGTCAATCAGCACAATCGTTTGTGCATTAGTCGCACCACGTAAAAAAATGCTAGTGCCAGACCGATAACTTCCAAAAGAAAGCAATTGAACACCAGGCTGCTGGGATAGCACGTCGCGCAAAGATGATTGAGCCGCGTTATCTAATACGGTGCGGTCAATGATGGTGACGTCAGCAATAACATCTGTCACGGGGACGGCGACCCGTGTACCCGTGATGACCAGCTCTTGCAAGCCCTGCTGGGCTTGGGCTACAGACATAGATGCCGCGCAGGCCAAAGCGGACGTGGCTTGCAGGCATGCTGCTTGCACGGATTTTATTTTTCGCATGGAAATACCTAACAGAAGTAAGCACCCTGACTAGCGTCCCCGCAGGTCGTTGGGTTTTTGATAACAAAGGGTATGAATCCAAAGCTATCTCTCTGTTGGCCGATATCCGGGCTGAACCTTTCGGTCTTACCGTTGCGGGGGCAGCGCAGGTTTGATTAGATCTCCTGCTTCCCGTTTAACTGCGCTGTTTTGAAGTCTGCGCGAGCACCAACAAGTTTATTTTAACTTGAGGCGGGATTGACGCCAAGCGCCTAGCAGCAACAATAGTGCAAACATCATCGCTGCCATCAAACTATTAATTAGCACGGTTTGCTGAGCCTTAATGGGGGACAGTATTTGCGGTAGCAATCGCAAACCGCGCACTTGCGCGTTGGCTGGTTTTTCCGCATCTAGCGTCGTAGATGATTTGGCGGGCAGAGCAGGCTGACTATTGGCTGCTGTCAGTCCTGCAAAACGCTGAACTTGCAAGTTGCTTTCACGCAGGCCAGTCGCTTTGAGCGCTTCGCTATAAGCCTGCACCAACTCCTTACGGGTAGCGTCATCGGGCTGCCAATAGTTTAGGCGCACGGCATCTAGCATGCGCTCTAGCGTCTGTGCAAACGCCTTGCGGTTGTCGCCCTCCAACCACTGACGAGTGCCCAGCTGGTATTGATCGCGCACATACACATTGTGTAGCGATTGCCAATGATCTTGCCTTACCTCTTTAGGCGCTGTGACCTGCCAGCCCCAAAGAAAATTAGCTGTCTTAAGGATTTGCAATGTGCCACTATAGCCCTCGGCTTGCTGGGCCTTTATCCATTGAGGATGCAGGTAACGGGTTTGCATTTCTTTATTGATGGCCATAGCGGCGCTCTCAGTTTTGATCTCGGTCTCATCACGCAGGTTTTGCACATACAGAGCAGGCTCACGCCCCGTCAGCTGACGCACCGCGAGCGCAATACCACCAAGGTACTGAAAGGGGTCGTCACTGGTAAGCACACCGTACGTGTTAGAGGTACGCGACAGCAGCGCCGCGTCCACCTGCGCGAGATTACTGGCGTAGGCTTTTTGGCGAGCCACCGACTCACCTCCTGCTCCTGCATCAGTACTGGGCAAGCCTGCGTGACCCATACGGTCGATGTAGAGTTTTGCAAGCTGCGCATCACCGCCGCCTTTGTTTGCCTTAGCCCAAGTGTCGGTGGCCAAAGTGCCGTCACTCATGCCCGTTCCATAACTGCCCTGCTCGTTGGAGAAGACGCGTGTGGTAGACCATGCTTGAGCATGGGCTACGCTGGCGCCTTCTCGTATTAATTTTTGTGCCACCGCCTGCGTATTACGAGCTACAAAATTGTCTTTGACGGGTAACACGGCTACTTGCCGCACGGCAGTGTCCAGCCAGCGCATAACGCTAGGAAATTGATCACGGTACGAGCCCGTGACACTCAAAAGTACATCCATACGCGGACGATTGAGCTCGCTGCTTGGCACGGTATCCAATCCGACCACGCGTCCAGCGTCATCCCAGCGTGGCCGCACCCCCAGCGCATACAGAGCCTGCGCCTCCATCACGCCTTGGTGGCGCATGGTTTCTCCCGCCCATAGGGTGAAGGCGATTTTTTCGGGCCATTGACCGTTATTCGCTTTGCGATGCTGAACCATCCATGCCTCAAACGCAGTTACGCCTATATCCCAAGCTTGCCGTGTGGGCACGCGGCTTGGGTCAAAGCCATACAGGTTACGGCCTGTGGGCAAGCTCTCGGGGTTGCGCACGGGATCACCGCCATAGCTAGCCGCTAAGTGTTTGCCATTGAGTGCAGCCAAGAAACCTTTGATTTCTTCGTTGTTAGCCAATGCCGTATCTAGCTGCTGGGCACGCAGCGCTAAGGCCAGTAACACCTTGGGGTCTAGCACCTTGGACTCAGCGCGGTTGGGTACAGCGCTACCAGCCAAGTGCACAGCAGTCTTGGCATCGATCACCCGCAAATCTAAGCGACTGGCAGCATGGGCATCTTGCAGTGCCACTTGCAGCCAGCGTGCGGGGCGTGACTTAGTCAGCTTGCCCCCATCGATTAAAAACACCTCATCAATGTCTTCGCCCAGCGCGTCAATTAAGGGTTTGCGCAAGGTTTGCAGAACCATCAATAAGCGTCGCTCGGGACTAGGCACTTCGCCAAAGGTGGCCAAACCCAGCGGCTGCGCAGTTTGGGCTAATTCGTCCAGATACGGATGTAGCAACTCCATAAAACCCGCAAAGTTAGCGCGTATTTTGTCCTGCGTCCACCCCAAATCACGGTGATACTGCTGCTCTACAAAATGGTCAATGAGTCGATTTTCTAATTCAATTTTGGTAGGGCCAGGCGCTACGGTTTCCCAGTCGTGCATGAGGTCGTGCATGTCATGCGCCTTTGGCCTAAAACCTGCAGGCGAAAACATGGGCGTACTGTGACTGACCATGACCGCCCTGCCCCGACGCTTTGCGGTGATGGCTTCGCCTAGGTTATCCATGATGTAAGGATAAATGTTAGGCACGTCGCCCAGCGCTAGCAGTGGGTCGTCCTCGGTCGATAGTCCGCGCTGCTTTCCTGGTGCCCACTCCAGCGTACCGTGCGTGCCCACATGCACCATTGCATGTGCACCCAACTGGGTGCGAATCCACAAATAGGTTGCCAAATAGTTATGGCCAAGCGGCACAGCCGAACGGTGACCGATGTTCTTGGGGCGCAGCGGCTGAGGCATCACCACGACATTGCCCAGCTGGACGCGAGGGATGATGAAGCCCTGCTTTGGCGGCGCACCCCAATAGGCTTCAGTGCGGGCTTGCACTTCACGCGGCAGTGTGCCATACCACGCCAGATAAACGGATAGCGGCAAGATCTCTGCCAAGCCCTGCGCCAGCAGATCAGATGCGGATTCGGGCTTGTAAAACGCGCCCATTGTGGCTTGCACCTGTTTTGTGATCACATCTGCAGTGGGTGCGCTAGTCTGGTAGCCAGCGCCCTGTAAAGCGCTTAGCATGCTATGCAGGCTTTTGGGCACATTCAAAAAAGAAGCGCCAAAATTTCCTTCGCCGAGTGGGTAGTTATAGACCAGCATAGCAACACGGCGCTGAGCTGGCGGGGTTTGCTGCAGTCTAGCTAGAGCTGCAGCCTTATCTGCAACGGCATTGATCTGAGTGGGAATAGCCTGCAACGCCCCACTGACAGGATCACGCGCAGTAATAAGCATCGCATCCGTCATACCTGCCAGTTCTGAGGGCGTGTAGTAATAAGACACATCGCTAAGCGCTAAGCCGTCTTTACTTTGCGCCCACTGCCCAGCGTCCATAGCCAACGCGGGCATGGTTTGCAATACAGGTATACCGATGCGCTCCAGCTCGGCCTTGCGTTCGGTAGGATTGAACACCAGCGCCGCATTAATCAGCACGTCAGCCACAAGGCGACCATCCTTTGTATGCGTCATCGACCAAAATAAATCTTTTTGCTGACGCGGGCCATAAAAGGCAAAAGCACCCAAACCTCGCTGCTCTAGCGCCGCAATCAGGCTATCCAGCCACTGCGTATCGTCCGACGTAAAGACGGCGTTATTAACCGCAATAGCAACCGTCTTCACCTGCTTTTGCATGGACGGCATCTGACTTTGCAACTGCCCCCAAGCGGGGTGGTAAAAGCCCGCGCTCGGTAATTGCACGGCAGGCGGCATAGCATCGACAGCGCTGCGTTGCCTTGACTGCAAGGCCGCCATTGCTAGGCTCACATTGCTGCTACCACCAAAGCGCCAGTACTCGCGCAGGCGCTGTGCCCACGCTGCACTCACCCCTCGTTGGGCCGCTAGTGGAGCCACTACCACATGCTGATTTTTAGCCACGGCGGCAAATTCGCCTACCACCACATAGGGCACTTTTGCAGATCCAGTCACCGCTCCGAACTTACCAGCCACCGCCTGCGCGACGCTGGTATGCGGTGCGTCTATCACCAGCAACTGAGCGGGCAACAAGGCTTGCTGCAAAGCCTGCGGTGTGTCGTTTTCAGCCGATAGCACTTGCAGCAGCACACCCGCGCGTTTCGCCTCTTCAACTAACTTGGCTAGGCGGGCGGGAGAGACGACATAGGTCGTCAGCAAAACGACGGGCGCGGGCGTTTGAGCGGACGGTTGTGCCTGTACTGAGGGCGACAAAAATACCATTAATAGCCAAGCGACTAAGAGCCTCATCAAAATCACGGCGTAGTCGTTGGCACATAGACCATCGTGCCATCTTTCATACGAAAAGCCGTACCCGCTTTTTCACCATCGCCTGCGCCAGATGCGCCGCTAGCTTTAAAGCGCGTTATTTTTTGACCTTCTTTGGTAATGATTTCCATGTTCGGTTTTCCCTCATTACGGATGATGGTCACCTTGTCCTGCCCAAATGGATTCATGGGGTTGTTGACAACCGCAATCATGAGCATGCCAATCACCACCATAAAAACATCAATCAAGTTGATGGTGGACAGCACAGGATCGTCGTCGTCCTGATCCAGGCTATTCAGGATAGAAAAGTGTCGCCGCGTCATGTTGCACCATCCAGAACCAAGACCAGTTCACGCATCAGCCAGCGTCGGCGCACGGTGTACACCACAAAGGTAATGGAAGCGGAGGCCAGCGCGACAATCACGCTGGCAAAGGCGGGGGCCAAGCTTTGCGCCACGCCCTGCGACTCGCCAGAAGCTACGGCTACCAGCGCAGGTCCCATGGGAATCATGGTGGCAATCAAACCCAGCATAGGAGCCACGCGGCTGCATAAACGCACGCCCTCCAAATCTTTCAAAACTACCAGTTCCATCTGATCTTGACTTAACGTTCGATCGGTTAACAACAATAGACGCTGGGGGTGGCGGCGGCGCTGTAGATACTCCATACCAAACATGCCGAGCACGATAACGGCATAGACAAAAGACAGTACAACTCCGAGGGAGACTGGCCATAAAAATAGCCGTGCTAACTCAAACAAAATCGAATCGAGAGACATAAAAAATCCTTTATTTTTTTAACACGCGCCAAGCAATCACGCAAGATGTCATGCACAACGCTGTACCCAGTAGCGAAAAAATCAAAATCAATGCATCGCGCAACAAAGGCCGAGCCAGCAACGGCGCAAAATCAAAACTGTGCAAGCCGTTGTACAGCACACGTTGCCAGCGGTTAGATGAATCAGCACGCAACAGCAATTTTCCTGATGCTGGGTCTGCATATATCGTGAGACCATCCTCCCACTGTGCCCTCCAAACGGGCAGTGGTCGCGTATGGCGCGTATTTTCAGTGATTGCACGAGCATAGTACAGATCGTCGTACGCTAAGAGTCGAGTGAGCGTGACGGTGCCAACAATTGCAGGACGCAAAGTCAATAGGCTGGTTTTGATGATGTCGTCAGGCAATTCAGTAATGCGATGCTGGCTAGCGTCCACCGCCTGTTTGTCTGTCCGTACCAAGCGTTGTTCAGCTTCATTGCGGAGCCGATACCAGCTTTGTCCAGCGATACGCACTAGATCAATTTCTTTTACAGCTAACTCACCAGAAAGCGCAATTGCTGCATCAAGCATTAACGGCGCACCCGGCTTTACACCCACCCACTGCCTTTGCTCATTTTTTATCTGCTCAAGAGTGCTCATACCCACCCACCGCACATGCTCATTTGGTGACACACCACGTGGTGAAAATACACCAAACGGGTTCATCGATAGCAAGCCTGAAAAAATCCATGTCAACGTAAAAATGGCAGCCACCAGCCCGCTGATATGATGCCAACGCATCCACCACTGACGGTACGGTATCCAGCGGCTACGGTTTAAAAATAAATGCCATGCGCCTAGAACAATACCAGTGACCGACAGAATCACGCCTGGAATTGAAAGCCAAACAATCACGTTGTGCCAAGCATCAGGATAGCGGCGCAGTTCGGTAAAGTAAATCCAGTGCGGTACAGCACCCAGCCAGTTCCAAAAACGCTCAGCCCGGCGGGTGTCACGTACCACCTCGGCAGACTGCGCGGACACGTACAGTTCCAACCCATCAGAGTCATCCATCTCGATGCGCAGCAGTGGGCGATACGGATTCAAACCTTGCGGTACGGTCCATTGGTCTCGCTCCAACATCTCAGCGTCAAGCGCTTTTTTGCCACTGAAGGCCTCAGCCACCTTACTAGCCGCATCTGCTGACAAAACGGGCAAGATTTGTCCGCTCTGTGCATCAACAGTCCTCCACTGGGGCGCTGCTTGTGCGTCATTGACTGGCTTGCCCAGCATGCGCCACACAGGTTGACCTTCGTGCATACCAAGCCGCGCTTCGCTAATATTCATCCCTGCGCTGCTAGAGGCTTGCTCTGCCGTCATGCAACATCCCTTGGGTAATTGCAGCAGTGGTAAACCGACCAGTCGTTCTGCCTGCGTCAGGTTCGGAAACGGCACAAAGTACAGCACCACGCCGCTGACGAACCACATCAAAAATAGCAAGGCGAGCGTAACGCCCAGCCATTTGTGAAGAAAAATTAGGCTTTTATGAAAAAACCCTTTGACGGAAGAACTCATAGCATCCAATCTGCTGAAGTCAGAATTTTGTTCTAGCGGTCAGCATCACCGTGCGCGGCGATCCCAGTAACCACTGCGCACCACTGTTTGGCGCTGACAGCGCGTAATCTTTATTTGTCAAATTGTTAACTGATAAAGCTAGATTGAAATTGCGCGACACCTCACGCCGCAGCAAGGCATCAAATGTGATGTAAGAAGGAATAGAGAGCGTATTGGCAGTGTTGGCTGCACGTTCACCCACATATTGCACACCGAAACCTGCCTGCCATTGGGGCGCAAAGCGGTAACTGTTCCAGATATTAGCTGTAGTTTCAGGCACGTTAATGGGTTTGTTGCCATTTCGTGAGACCAATGCTGCGCCTACCAGTTCGTTAAAACTATCGAAGCGAGCCCGTAGCACCGCTAAGTTGGCATCCACGCTCCAGCCACGCACAGGCTCCATTGCCAAAGCTAGTTCCACGCCCGTGGATGATTGCTGGCCAATCTGTTGAGTCACAGTGGGGCTTGCTGCATCGCGCGACAAGATATCGGTTTTCTGAATGCGGTAGGTTGACACCGTCCATTCGCCGCGCGCCGATGGCAATGCGCCTTTTGCGCCAAACTCGATTTGCTTTCCTTTTGTGAGTTTTTCGCTTAGATTACCTAGATTCGGCAACGAACCATTAAGCGGATCTACGCCCGTCGCGTATTGGGTGTACAGCGACAACGCATCACTAGATTTCCAAACAATGCCAGCACGGCCTGTGACGGGGATGTATGTTTTGTTATTGGTTGCGCCAGTTTGTATCGTTGTGGAGTCAAGTGTCAAACGATCCGTGCGCAGCCCTGTAATCAGTTTCCACTGAGGTGTGATGTCCAGCGCATTCTCCGCAAAAAAAGCTCTACTGTGTTGGTAAATCTGGCTGCGTGGTGTGGTGGCTACCGTTGACAGAAAAACGCCAGAGGCCACATTAAATGGGTCAACCGTGCTCGCTCCTGGGTAAGGCGAATTATTTGTGTGCATCATGTCTACCCTTGACACATCAAAACCGACCAAAAAACGATTTTTCATGCTGCCCAGCAAACCGTCAAATGTGGCATCAAAGCGATTACCAAATTGACTCAAGTCGTGCAGGATTTCTAGGTAGTTGCCGCGCGTGACTAGACCTGTCGTTGCCGAATAGGTGTAACTTTCTGTATTGCGGTAATGTCGCTTACTGGTCAGCCTATAAGTTTCGTTACGCAGCTTAACACTGTCGGTAGCTTGATATTCGACCTTGGCACGTAGCCACTGATCGTCAAACTTCACGATCGGATCGGCAATGTTAAAGCTAGTTGCTTTAAAACGCGCGTCAAGCGCACCGTTGACCAAAGGCGTGCCAAAGTAGCGCGAATCGTCAGCGCGCGCGCCATCAGCTGAAAGCGTTACTTTCAACTTGTTGCTTGGCTGAATCGTCAGCGCAAGCGAATAGTTTTTTCGCAAGTAGGCACTGTCTGTTCGAACGCCATCACTCTTTTCGCCACTCACATACGCGGAATAAGACAACACCTCATTAATGGGGCCACGCGAGCCCACACCGCCCAAAGTTGTTCCGTAAGAACCCATCGTAAAAAAACCTTCATTTTCATAACGATCGTGCAAGGGTTGCTTGGTGATGTAGTTGACTGCTGCGCCGATATTCCCTTCGCCATACAGCACCGATGCAGGGCCCCGCAACACTTCAATCGACTCGTAAGGCCAAGTTGACACTGGAAAGGTTTGCGTACCAGACGCAACCACCAGGCGCGTGCCGTCAATCATCTGTGACACGGAACTATGCCCCGAAAAACCGCGTGCCGACAAACCTGTCCCGCCATTACCAGGTGCGCCGCTATCCGTAAAACCTGGGGAACGCTTGACAGCATCCTGCAAACGCGTGATGTTGCGCTCTTCCAGATCAGCGCGACTGATACTGCTAACGCTGGCGGGTGTTTCGCGCGGTGTCAATTCAAGCCGTGAACCCGTACTGCTGGGTGCATCAAGTCCTAGACTACTGTTGGGTGCCAATCGGGGTGTTGATATCACTATCTCGGGGAGATTGCTGCTTTGCGCTTGCGCTACAGATAGAGATGCCGCGCAGGCCAAGACGGACGTGGCTTGCAGACATGCTGCGTGCACAGGGGAGAGTTTTTTCATGAAAAGACCTACAGAAGTACCGCCCTGACTAGCGTCCCCGCAGGTCTTTGGGCTTGTTGATCACTAGGAGTTATGAATTCGAAGCGATCTCGCTGTTGGCCGATATCCGGGCTGACAAAAATCTAGTAGCTAGCTTCTTGCTTACCGTTGCGGGGGCAGCGCAGGTTAGGT
>JANPAS010000151.1:0-3667 GCA_031430035.1 Comamonadaceae bacterium
CCCGCAAAGCCTGCGCTGCCGCGTAGCGAAGCCGTTGCGCCAGTAAAGATGATCGTGCCCTTGCCTCTGGACACCATCCGCTTGGCCACTTCGCGTCCTGTGAGGAAGCCCGCCAAGCACGCCATTTCCCACATTTTGGTGTAACGCCGCGCCGTCTCAGTGAGGATGCTCATGGGCGAGTTTGCGCCGATGTTGAAGACCATCACGTCTATCGGCGCGATGTTGGCTTCGATGTGGTCGATCAGTGCAACGACTTCCTCTTCTACGCGAGCATCGCTGCCGAACGCATGGCACACGCCGCCGTTTGATTCGATCTCGGCTTTGAGTGGTTGGAGTTTGTCGGCGCTTCGCCGCGTGACGCAAGCGATGTAGCCATCCGCCGCGAATCGCTTGGCAATTGCGCCGCCCGTTGCATCACCAGCCCCGATTACTAAACAGACACCTTTGTTTGCCATAACGTATTCGCCTTTTGTTTACTCACAGTGAGTAGCGCCATACTAAACCATGCAGCCACGATGCCAAGCGAGATGATGGCGGTCAGCCAAAAGGCGTTAGGCGTTTGGGCAAAGCTTGTGCTACTTCCATAAGCCAAGTAGTAGCCGCCACCAAGGCCAATGCCCCATAAAAAGATGCTGTAGACGATGAGCGGCATCAAGGTGATGCGATAACAGCGCAGCAAGAACATGCCCATGATTTGCAGACTATCGGGTACGTGATAAAAGGCGACAAAAGCAAGGAGTGTGCTGGCAAGCGCCACTACGTCTGGATTGCTGCTAAAGAGCGTGCTTAGCCAATGGCGGCTCACCAAGATAGTTGCGCCAAGCGTGCAGCTAAAAACCAATCCCCAAGTCAAGGTTTGCCGAATCAACTGAGCCGCCAGTTTGGGGTTGCCATGGCCAATCCAATACGACACACGTGCCGTTGCGGCGACACCATAAGAGATCGGCAACATAAAAACCATCGCCGCCATCGTTCCTGCAATTTGGTGTGCGGCAGAGGCTGTCACGCCTAGTCGTGCGACCAGTAGCGCAATCAAAGTGAAAGAGGTAATTTCGACTAGCTGGCTCAGTCCCGCAGGTAGGCCTAGCCGCAAATGCCGCCGAATCGCGATCCAGTTAGGGCTGTCTAACTGACGCCAAACGGCAAATGGGCGATAGTCTGCATGCGTGGCGACTAAGTACACGCCGATGCCCAAGCCCGCCGCAATCGTTATTAAGGATGCCATAGCACAGCCTGGCAAGCCATAAACTTTGATGAGCGCATAGGAGAGTGGAATTTTGAGCGCCAAAATGCCCACTTGTAGCCACGTCACAAACCACGGTTTGCCCAGCGCTTGATTGAGCGCCGCGTACATTCGAAACAGCATGAAGAGCGGCACCATAAACGCTTGAATGGCGAGGTAGTGCTCGATGTCGGGAATCAGATGCGGCGGCACTTGCGAGAGGCTGAGCAGCCAGCGCGGAAACATCAAAATCAAAAAAGCCACGACGGATAAACCCATAGCCAAATAGAGCCCTTGGTGCAAGGTTTTGCCGACCTCAAGGTGCCGTCCCGCCCCTCGGTGCTCGGCATAAATCGGCAATAGCACATTGAGCACACCAATCAGACTCACGATCACGCTGATATTGAGGGCGCTGGCAACGGACAGCGCTGCCAATGCTTCGTTTGAGTATTGCCCCGCGACAACCGTATCGACTACGCCTGAGAGCACAGCAGCCAATTGCCCCGTTAGTACCGTCAGCGTGTGCTTCCAAATAGTGGCGCGTTCGGCTTTAAGTTGCAGACTCATTTTTTGCGTGCGTAAATAAACCAGTCTTCCATTTTGTCGCTAGGGCGGCGGACTGTTGCGGTGAGCTGCCAGTGCGCTACGGTCACGTATTCTGGCAAACTCGGGACGGAGTCGACATCCACGACCAGCCATTCGCAGGCCTCATCCCGATTGGCCTGCACGAGAGGGCGACCCATGTAGTAGCGTAGCGCCGCGTGCTGGGCGGGGCGCAGGCCATGAACAGACACGCACTGGCTAGATTGCGGTGTGATGTGCTTTTGCACAAGCGTCATCAATGGTTTGTAGCTGCGTGCATGATCTAACAGCGGCAGCCATAAACTCATTAAGAGTGCCCAGCACAGCGCCGCACCGCCCGCTGGCAGCACCATACTCATCCAGATCGCTGGACGGTGTTTACCAAGACGCCAATAAACCAAGAATCCCCACGCTACCGTTGCCGCTAACGCCAGTAGCAGCACAGGGGCTGAAAACGTAGGCGTGAATGCAGGCAACAACCTGGCCACGTTTGCTGCAGGCTGGGGCGGTACACCTGTTTGCATAGCAATCCAAACGACCCAAATGACAACAGCGCAGCCGCTAAAAAAGAGCAGTGTAAAGAGGTCAATCAAGCTCTTCATGCCGCGCCTAAGCGTAGGCAGTGCAAAGGCTGCAAGTGCAGCCAAAGCAGGCAAACTACCCAAAAACCAGCGGTCTTGCTGCATTGCTATAGGTAGCACCGCCAGATGAACCAACACGATACTGAGTGGAAGGGCTATGTGCAGGGCGGGGCGCATACAGAGCCAGTGCCTGCGCCATTTGATGACCGCTAGTCCCGCCAATGCCCAAGCGGGCCAAGCAAACCAAACCAGCATGTGGATGCTAGTTCGCCAAGCGTCAAAACGTAGCCACTGGCTAGGGTCGAACATCCATCCGCGAAGTGTTAATAAAAGCCCCGCACTAGAGATGCTCAGTGCTAAGGCTGCTTTGATGGGGTGATAGCGGTAAGTAGCAAGGCCAAAAAACGCTAAGGCCATCAAGCTAGTCTGCAAGAGCGTGGTCGTGGTCTCGTGTCCTAGCTGCGCCAAACCGAGGCATGCAATTAACGCCAGCAATGCGCCATCCGCTACGGCCCTAGCGTAATCGGTCGGCTTGGCCTCACCGCCAAAAGCAAATAGCACGGGCTGAGCCGCATCGCGCCTTGCCAAGTAATAGGTGGCATACCAAGTAGTCATGCAAATCAAGCCTAGCAGTACAACGGCAACCGAACGAACGAATAGCCAGGCTGCCTCCGATGTTCCCAGCAGGTCAAATAACAAGGCAAAACTAGCGAGGTCTTCCGTGCGCCAAGGCTCACGCCCCACAAAACCCGTTAATGCATAAGCCGTGCACAAAGCGGCCAAGGCCCAGCGCGGGAAACGCCGAACAGCCTCTTGCGCCACGATGGCGGGCGAGGGGATACGCGCTTTAGGCGCTAAAGGAGAGGGGTTTTGATTCGCCATAAAAAAAGCAGTCCAAATTTGGACTGCTTTGATTGTGCCTTGTGAGGCTCTTAATCCTTACGCTGCTGGCGCATCGGCTGCTTTTTTGCTGCCGTAACGGTTCAAGAACTTCGCCACTGGGCCGCCCATCGTGTCCACAGATTTCTGTGTACCCGTGTAGAAAGGGTGTGATTCGCTAGATGTATCCAGTTTGTACAGCGGCAACTCACGGCCGTCGTCCATCTTGACCATCTCTTTGGTGTTAACCGAAGAGCGTGTGACGAACTTGAAGCCATTGGACAAGTCCAAAAAGCAAACTTCGCGGTAGTTAGGGTGAATGCCTTCTTTCATGGGAGACTCTTTTCTAAATTTGTTTCATACGCGTTAGCCGCATGGGGAACCTGTTTCACCCAGCACTTTT
>JANPAS010000152.1:0-12637 GCA_031430035.1 Comamonadaceae bacterium
GGCGATGAAACCGTTTGGGCTTCGCAGCAAAGCATTGCTGATATTTTTGATACTACAAAGCAAAATATCAGTAGCCATTTATCCAATATTTACAAAGAGTTAGAGTTAGATGAGGGGGCAACTGTCAAGAAAATATTGACAGTTCAGCAAGAGGGCGAAAGAAGTGTGAGTCGGGAGCTAGTTTTTTACAACCTAGATGCCATTATTTCTGTTGGCTACAGGGTCAACTCTTATAAGGCAACCCAATTTAGACGTTGGGCAACCACCGTTCTCAAAGAATACCTTGTCAAAGGCTTTGCAATGGATGATGAGCGCCTCAAACAAGGCAATCAGCTATTTGGCAAAGAGTACTTTGATGAGCTCTTGGAGCGCATCAGAAAAATCCGCACCTCGGAGCGGATGTTCTGGCAGAAGGTGACAGATTTGTATAGCCAATGCAGTAGCGATTACGACAAAGACGCACCCATTACGGGGCAATTTTTTGCGCAAATTCAAAATAAATTCCACTACGCCATCCATCAGCACACGGCAGCGGAATTGATTAAAGAGCGGGCGGATGCCGAAAAGCCAAACATGGGCTTGGTTCACTTTGCCAATATGAACAAAGACGGCGTTGTGCTCAAGTCCGACATCGTGGGTAAGAATTTTTTATCGATCGACGAGCTTGATGAATTAGACCGAGTGGTTGAAAACTACTTAGGCACAGCGGAGCTTTTTGCTAAACGAAAAATCGTGATGACCATGAAAGACTGGGTGCAAAAGTTAGACGAGTTTTTGCGCTTCAATGCTTACGAAGTTTTAGACGGATTGGGACGTGTTAGCAGCGATGCAGCGAAAGAATATGCGCACGCAGAATATGAAAAATTCAAAGCGAAGCACGATAAAGCATTCAAATCTGATTTTGACAAGCTAGTGACTGACGCAAAAACAAAAAGAAAGCTGCCTAAGGCATCTTAAGATCAGCTTCATGATTCAATCCAAGCATATCAATTTGCATCTACAATATGATTGAATACGACGAAGCAAAACGGCAAGCGAACCTTATCAAGCATGGGCTTGATTTGGCTGATGCCCATTTGGTTTTCCCTGCGTCGCGCCTCTAAAGCTGAAAGGAAGTTGTATGAAAAATCCAAGTAAAACCGATTGGGATCGCGTCAAGCGCGAAGCCGCTGCAGATGCGCCCATTGCTTTTGATCCTGTAACGGATTTGTACAACCCCAATGATTCCAAAGCGGTCGAGGCGTTGATCGCCAAGGCTGCTGTGCGCCGAGGGCCGCAAAAAGAACCTACTAAAGCGCAGGTCGCCATTCGTTTTGACCGAGACGTATTAGAGATACTGAAAGCCACGGGCAAGGGCTGGCAAACACGCGTTAATGATCTGGTCAGGCGAGAGTTTCTAGGCAAGCGGCCCAAGATGGTCGCTTAAATGACCGTTCAATCCCCTAGCGTCTGGCTCATCCCCTACGCACAGCTAAAAGCCACAGCCCGTATGGCTTGGCAGGCGATGTACCCTGATCGCGTGATGCCGCAAATCACCACCGTGCGCGACTGGGCGACTAGTCTTGGCGTGGTTGCCAAAGCACCCACCGATATTCATTTTGATGCGGGCATTGACCGATTGATTGCCGAGTCATTGCTCAAACGCTCTGGTTTAGAGGCGGCTCCCGCTCTCGTGCAGCGGTTGCTGGATATGGCCGTTGATGCCGCGCCCACGCTTGCCGCGATGCACCCCAGCAGCCGTGTGGCATGGGCCAGCCAGCAGGCAGGGCTGTTTCAGCAAGGCGGGCAGTTTCAATTGGAAGGCGCGATTGGTTTTGCTGCGCTCATGTGGGCGGCGGCTACCAATTTTGATACCGACGTGCTGTGGGAGCGGCGCGCGGCACTTTTAGAGTCCACCGAGCACTTCTACGTAACAACAGGCTTGCAGCAGGACGCTCTCATGCAGGCCATACTGGATGGGGCTTCTAGCAAGGTGACGATGATTGATTTAGGTGCGTTGGATGAAGAAAATCCCGATTCAATAAACGAATACATCGCCTCAGACTTTGAGGATTTAGTTCAGCAAACTGCCGCAGTGATTCTTGCAAGCTCCGCCAAAACGATGGCGCTGATCGCGCTGGATCGCCAGCTGACGCGCCGTTTGAGCGCCGTGCTTGCCAATCGCGGCGTGGCTTTAATTGACGAGACGGGCTGGACGCTCTCGACGACCACGGTTGCTGCGCAGTTGATGGCTTGGTTGGAAGCGATGGCGTTTGATGCCGCGTCGGATGTGGTGCTTGCGGCTTTGAAGAGCGCGCCTCTAGCCTTTGCGCCAGCCGATGTGTCTCAGCTAGAGCAGAAGATTCGGCGCGACTCGCAAGTGTCGTGGTCTCAAGCAGGCAGTGATTTGCTCGGAGATTGGCCCGTGCGGTTTGCACGTTCGCGTCGGCTGGCAGCTTGGTTGTCGGAGACAAAAGCGCTGTTGCAGCACATGGGTCTGTGGGACAGCATGCAAGCTGATTTAGCGGGCGAGGCCATGCTCAAAGCCTTGCACTTAGATGCGAGCGTTGACTCGCCATTGTTGGCAAGCGACGCAACGTCAATGCCTCGCAGCGCATACCTAGCATGGGTTCGCGCTGTGCTGGAGGCCAATCGCTTTCGATTGAAGTTTGATGCCGCAGCTGTCACCATCTTGCCGCTGGCGCAAATGTGGGGGCGGCATTTTGATGCCGTCGTTGTGCCCAGTTGTGACGAGCGTCGTCTGCCCGCTAGGCCCGCGCGCATCAGCGATTGGAGCGCCGCGCAGCGCGAGGCTTTGCAACTGCCAACAAAAGACGATGCAGCCGCGGCGCAATCCAAAGCGTGGGCGTGGCTGTGCGGTCAGCCAAATGTGAGTCTGCTTTGGCAGCAAATGGAAGGCAACGAATTGCTGTCAAAAAGCAGTTTGCTGCAAGTGCTGGAGATGGAGGGACGGCTTGTGCGGCAGGACTCGCCGCTGGTAATGAGCCCAAACCCTTCGACTGGCTCAGGGCGAACGGATGTGGTGGGGCGCAATCAGCTCGATGTATTTAAAGACGGTGTAGTCATCGACTGGCAAACGCTTGCTCCCACGCAGCTATCAGCCAGTGCCTACGCCGATTTGCGTGCTTGCCCGTATCGTTTTTACGCCACGCGCATCTTGGGATTGCGTGATGCCGACGAGCTAGACGAAACCGTTGACAAGCGCGATTTTGGCACGTGGCTGCATGGCACGCTTTATCGGTTCCACGAAGCTTTGAAGCATGAGCCGACGCTTGATCGCGTCACAACGATGAATGCTTGCGCCGCTGCCGAACAAAAACATTTGGGGCTAGACGATGCGGCATTTCTACCTTTCGCACTCATCTGGGCAAAGACCCGTGAGGCTTATCTGGCGTGGCTTGCGGGGCATGAGGCCAGCGGCGCACGGTACGATGCAGGCGAAGTGAAGAAGTCATTTCCACTCACGGTGGAGGGTAAAGCCGTCAACTTGGTGGGCACTTTAGACCGTATTGATGTCAATGATGCGGCCAGCGGCGGTGAACGGTGGTTGCTGGATTACAAAACGGAGTCTTTGCAGAAAACTAAGGATCGCATCAACAAAAATGCAGATGAAGACACGCAGTTGGCGTTTTATGCCGCGCTGGTGTCTAACGATGCAGATTCATCCGATGCGCCCATCCACGCTGCTTATGTCAACTTGGTTGAACGAGCGAAGGGCAAAGATGTCACCAGTACGAACGAGTTGGTGGGCTTAGAGGCTCGGCGAGATGCTTTGCTCGATGGCATCTGGGGTGATCTCACGAGTATGGCGGCAGGCCAAGCCTTACGTGCCTTGGGCGAGGGCGATGCGTGTACGTTTTGCCAAGTACGTGGCTTGTGCCGACGGGATTTTGTATGACGCTAGTCGCACAAAATCCCGCCTACGCCATTAACGGACGGCCTACCAGCTCGGATGCTTTTTATGTCATTGCCTGCGACCCTGCGCGTAGCGTGGCGGTTGAGGCTTGCGCGGGGGCGGGCAAGACGTGGATGTTGATTGAACGCATGGTGAAAGCGCTGCAAGAGGGCGACGAGCTCGGAGCTCACACAAGCGTTCGACCTGATCAAATTTTGGCGATCACGTTTACCAAAAAAGCGGCTGGCGAAATGCGCGAGCGCTTACAAAAGCGATTGGCCGAGCCAGAGCTGCGAGAGTTGCGAGCAAAAATTTTGGCAAGTGGTCGCAGTGTTCAAATCTCCACTTTTCATGCGTGGTTTGCGCAGTTGCTGAAAGCGGCGCCGCTGGCTGTTTTGCAAAAACTGAAGTACCCATTGACCTACGAATTGTTAGAAGATGAGACTACGCTGCTGCCCGAGTTGCGCCATGCCTTCTATGCGGCAGCCCTTGTTGATCGTGGCTTGCGCGATGATTTTTCCGCATTGATTGAAGAGCTAGGCCGCTCCAAAGTGGATGATGCGCTGGCGGGCCTGCTAGCTAAACGAGTTGAGTTTGAACTGACGGATGCGCAAGGATTGATGGAGCGTTCGGTTGAAGATTGCCTGCCGCATGCGGTTGATCTTGCGAGCTTAGGTCTTGTGGCGAAGCGGCTGGGAACCTACAAAGGAAAAAAACAAATAACGGCGGCATCTAGCTTAGAAGTCGCGCTAGAAAAGCAAGACTGGGATGGTATTTTGCTTGCACTGCTCACGGCAAAAAATGAGCCACGTAGTTTGGAATCCAAAGATATGCAGGACGCAGATCGCGCTTTGCTTGTCGCTGCACAAGACGATTTACTCGCGATGCTCGCTGCCCAGCACCAGCACACCTGTTGGCTCTATCAGCAGCGCATGACACGCGTGGGACGTGCTTGGCTGGCGTGTTTTGCGACTATCAAACGCCAGCAAGGCTTAGTCGATATGGCAGATTTGGAACGTGCCGCCACGCTCTTGCTATCCGACTCTGAGGTGTCGGGTGCGGTGCAAGAGCGACTCGATCAGCGCCTGCGCCACGTGATGATTGACGAGTTCCAAGATACCAATCCGCTGCAATGGCAGGCGATGCACGCGTGGCTGGCAGGCTATGCAGGCACGGGCGGGGGAGCACATGGCGGGCAGAGTCGTCCCAGTCTTTTTATCGTGGGCGACCCCAAGCAGAGCATCTACCGATTTCGCCGTGCCGAACCGCGTGTGTTTGCGGCTGCGCAGGCGTTTATGCAAGAGACGTTTGATGCGGCGCTGCTCTCGTGCGACCACAGCCGTCGCTGTTCGCAAACTGTCATTGATGTCGTTAATAGCGCGATGTTGAATGCGCAAGAAGGCCATGAATATCAGGGTTTCAGGCCGCATACGACCGAGAGCACGGAGGCGGGCTTGGCGCTTTGCTTGCCGCTGATTGAGCGTGATAAGACTTCTACTTCCGTTCGCCCTGAGCTTGCCCTAGGGTCAGGCAACGTCTGGCGCGACAGCTTAACCACGCCTCGCGTTGATGCGGAAGAAACGCTCAAAGAACGAGAGGCCGATCAAGCCGCAAGGTGGATTGCAGCCAACGCGAATGGCGAATCAGTCATGGTGTTGTCCCGTACGCACGAGCCACTCAGCCTTATCCAGCAAGCCTTGCAGCGGTACGGTGTGCAGGTTTCGAGGTTAGAAAAGAATGATTTAGCCGATGTGCCTGCCGTGCAAGACGTGCTCGCACTCCTCAATTTTTTAGTCTCGCCGCACAGCGACATAGATTTAGCACGGGCACTCAAGTCGCCGCTTTTCGCTTGGACGGACGTGCAGTTGATGGCTCTGCGGGTGCAGCAACTTGCTGCGCGCCCCGAGAAAATTGCTTGGTTTGATTTGCTAACAGGCGATATAAAAGAGCAGCTCACGCGTTGGCAAACATGGATCCAGCAATTGCCGCCGCATGATGCGCTGCAAGCGATTTACGACGATGGCGATGTTTTAAACAAGTACCTTGCTGCCATGCCAGATGCGATAAGGCTCTCCAGCCATTCGGCTCTGCAAGCCTTGCTTGGTGCGGCTTTGCAAGTGGGTGGTGGTCGGTTTTTAAGCGCCTATGCATTTGTGCGTGCGATGCGTGCTAAGGCACAGAGCATCAAAGCGCCAGTCGCTCTAGGCGCTGCTCGGGAGGCCACATCGGCGGTGCAATTGCTCACGGTGCATGGCGCAAAAGGCCTAGAGGCAGATAGGGTGCTGCTCCTCGCCAGCGACCCAGAACCGCGAAAAATGCAGTCTATGACCACGCTGATCGACTGGCAACCTGAAGACCCAGCGCCGCAAAAATTTGTGTTTTTACTGAGCGAATCAAATCCACCGATGTGCGCCAAAGCTTTGCTGGAAGCGGATTTTAAGGCGCGTGAGATAGAGGAACTCAACACGCTGTACGTTGCCACGACGCGGGCTCGGCAAACGCTGGTGCTTTCGGCATCCGAGTCGCATAACCTCAATTCAAAAAGCGTTTGGCATCGTTTGCAAGCGCTGTGTTCGCCTGTGGCTGCAGCGGATGCGCCTCTAAAGAATGAACCTCATCAACCAACCGTTCGCCTTGAGCCCGCCTTCATGCCCCCCCATGCTCGACTGACATTACCTTCTACGACCGCAACCCCTCAAGCCGATGATGCAAATCTAGCAGCACAAAAGGGGAAGGCCTTACATCGTTTGCTGCAATGGCAAAGTGCAGGCGGTGCGGAGCTGGCGGCAGTGGCAGCCGAATTTACGCTTTCAAAACAGGATGCAGAGGCGGTCGCAACAAGTGCAAATCAAATGCTGACGGGCGAAGCGGCTTGGCTGTGGGATGCCGCCAAAATCGACTGGCAAGCCAATGAGTATGAGCTTTTCCATGAAGGGCGCTTGCTACGTATGGATCGACTCATCAAAGAGCGCGAGACGCAAATGTGGTGGGTGATTGACTTTAAATCTGCGCTATCGCCTGAAAAATCTGCCGCATTGCAAGCGCAGTTAAAGGCGTATCAAACGGCTGTTGCTGCGGTGTTTGGAGTGCCTGCCAGTCAGGTGAAAACCGTCTTTGTGACGGGTGATGGAAGTTTAGTTGCCCCTATGGAATAGGGGAAATGTCACGAAGTGACAAAGGGGTTGTATCCCTGCCAGTAACATTCCATTGATGAAAACCTATAACTCTGCATTAATTCCTAGGGCGCGTGCCATGCGTGCAGAGATGACCGAACCAGAGCGGCACATATGGTTTGGTTGTTTGCAAAACATGGTGGGTAGATTTCGCAAGCAACGACCTATTGGTCGATTTATTGTTGATTTTTATTCAGCCTCTTTGAGGTTAGTCATCGAGATTGATGGCGATAGCCATACAACGCCAGAGGCTCTTGCTTACGATGCAGAACGCACTGTTTTTTTGCAAGCTCAAGGCCTCACTATTTTGCGATTTACAAATCATGAAGTCATGCAGAATTTGGAAGGTGTTCATCAGACTCTGATGAATTGGATTCAAGGGAAAACAACTACTGTCACTACCGAATAGATACCACCCCTCTGCCCCTCGCGGGGCATCTCCCCTACTGCGCAGGGGCGACAGTGGAGTAGATCTTTAGGTTGCCCCTATGGAATAGGGGAAATGTCACGAAGTGACAAAGGGGTCTGACCCCTCTGTCCTTCGGACATCTCCCCTACTTCGCAGAGGCGACTAATTCGTGAACCATTCCGTACATAATTGGGTCAATTCATTTCTAGAGGTGTTTTTATGAGCGATCTTCTTCTCAAACAACAGCGCGAGCCTTTGCAGGCATCGTTTAGCGACGCGTCCAACCCGATTGGTCTGGATGGCGTGGAGTTCATTGAATACACCACCGACAAGCCGCAGGCATTGGGTCAAGTGCTGGAGATGATGGGTTTTAAGCCCGTGGCGCGGCATCGTTCGCGCGAGGTGACGCTGTATCGCCAAGGCGAGATGAACGTGGTGGTGAACGCCAATCCAGCCGATACGCACGGCGAGAGTCAACCGACGATGTCCGCTATTGCCCTTCGGGTACGCGATGCGCGTAGTGCTTTTGCTTATGCCATTGAACGCGGCGCGTGGGCGGTGCCCAGCAGCAGCGAAGTGATGGAGCTAAACATTCCCGCCATCCACGGTGTTGGCGATAGCCGCATTTACTTTGTGGATCGTTATAACGAATTTTCGATTTATGACGTGGACTTTGTGCCCATCCCAGGTGTGGACGCGCATCCTGCCGCTACGGCGGGCATTCATTTTTTTGGCGCAGTGCAATATATTGGCTCTGAGCGCAGCTTTGACTGGGTCGAGTTCTACGAATCTTTGCTTGGTTTTAAGCTGGTGCCTGACGAAGAGCGCTTTGGCATCATGCCCAAAGGGAAACTTTTGAATGCCCCGTCCGTCAAGGCTGGCCAAGGCTTTATGTGGCAATTGGTCGAGCCCGATGTGATGGAAATTGACAGTGACGAAAAGTTGCAACGCATAGGTCTGGGTGTGCCCGATGTGATGGCAGCGGTGAAGGCACTGCGAAGCTTGGGCGTTGAGTTTGTGGAATCAAACGAAGTGCACGCTGAGGCGCGCGGTGCGATTACCAAAACCTATTTGGGTTCGGTGATGTTTGAGCTGGTGCAAAGCACAAAGTGATGCCCGTATGAAAATCAAACCTCATTTTGAAGAATTTGGTGTTGACACCATTACCTTTGCGGGTACGCTGGGCGCCAAGCTCAAAGCCACGCTGGATGCGGGTTTTACGCAGATCATGCTGAAAGCGAATGACATTGTTGGACACCCTGCGGGCATTGATGCCGCAGTGGCGGAGGTTAAAAGCAGCGGCCTTCGCGTGACGGGTTTCCAAGTGCTGCGCGACTTTGAAGGACTCAGCGGTGATCTGCACGAGTACAAAATTGACATCGCTAAATCGATGTTGCAAATGGCAAAAAGCTTGGATGCCAAGTTTTTGCTGTGCTGCTCGTCTACCTCAGCGCACGCCACCAGCGATTTGGACAAGATTGCTGCTGATCTACGCAAGCTGGCTATGCTGGCCTTGCCCATGGGACTGAAAATCGCGTACGAGGGACTGTCGTGGGGCAAAACGATTAACGAGTACCACACGGCTTGGGATGTGATTTGCCGCGCCGATATGCCCAACCTTGGCACTTGCCTTGATTCGTTCCATATCTTGGCCGCCAAGACACCACTCGATGAAATCGAATTTATTGATCCAGACAAAATCTACTTGGTGCAGTTGGCTGATTTTTTGTGGCAAGAAACAAAGAGCTTTGAAGAGCGCATGACGACGGCTCGCACCTACCGCGTCTTTCCAGGGGAAGGCGTTCATAACGATGACTTGATTGACCTTGTGCGGCGCATCGATAAGTTGGGCTATACGGGTGATTACAGTTTTGAAGTGTTTAACGAAGACTATCAAAATATGCCGCTATCGTTTGTGGCTGAGCGTGCCAAAAAGAGCGCTGTTTGGCTGGCGGAGCATGTGCTGAAACGCTCGACGCCAGTCGCTAATCAGATGCGGTTGAAACGGCAATGAGCCAAATCGCGCTGATCGTTATCAGCGCGTTAGTGCTGCTCCTTGCGAGCTGTGCGCGGACAAAACCTATCAAAGATCCTGTGAGTGAACAAGCCATTGCTCGCGCCAAAACAAAAGCGCCTATCAGCGAACTTTGTGCCCCTATCCTGTCATGGTACGAAGATGAGTTTGCCATCAATGGCATGCGGCGCAATATGGGCGGTGGCCTGCACAATGGGTTTGATATGGCTGCAAAAATCGGTACGCCTGTCATTGCTGCTGCGCCAGGCCTTGTGGTGCTGAGTGGCTACCAAGCAACTAGTGGCGCGGTGGTTTGGATTTATCACGGACAAGATATGGATGGCAGCCAGATTTATTCTTACAGCGCGCATTTGCATGAGCGTTTGGTTCGCAAAGGTGAGCGGGTGGCGCGCGGGCAGTTGATTGGACGTTCGGGCGATACAGGTGCAGGCGTGGGCGGCGAGGGACCTCATTTGCATTTTGGAATTGCCGTGCGCAAAGGGAATGACTACAGCGCGGATGTGGAGAGTTTGCAAGGCACTGAGCCGGCGAGTCCCAACTTCTTTCTCTACCCCATCGGTGTGGCTAACAGTATGAGCACGCTGCCAACGTATTTCCCAAAATGGATTGCTAGGATGGACTATGGTGATGGTGACTGGGCAGAGAAAAATTTGCTCACGGGTTTGACTTTCCCGATACGTTGTGGCGCTAATTAATGAAAGCGACAATCAAGGCATGAACACTTCATCTGCTGCTATCACACTTGCACAGGGCCGCCTAAAGGTTGTCATTCGCCCTGATTTGGGCGGATCTATTCAAAGCCTTGTCTACTCTGGCCTAGCGGGCGATGTACCCGTGTTGCGAGCGCCGCCAGCCGTCATTCATACGGTACGCGATATGGGCAGTTTTCCGCTTGTGCCGTTTTCCAATCGCGTCGCCAAGGCGCAGTTGCACTGGCATGGAACGGATCATCCGCTCATCACTATGGGCACGACGGAAGAGCACGCTATGCACGGCGTGGTGTGGCAGCGGCCGTGGGAGGTGCTGGAGGCCAGCGATGATTTTGCGATGCTCTCGCACGAGCACAAGGCAGATAGCGCATGGCCTTTTGCATTTGATGTGTCGCAAGTGTTTAAGCTGAGTGGCAACACGCTCACGATGACGTTATCTATTACAAACCAAGCGCCCAGCCCCGCGCCTGTTGGTTTGGGTTGGCATCCGTACTTTGCCAAGCGGGCAGGGGCACACATTAGTTTTGCTGCGACTTCGCGCTGGGAGATGGGCGCTGATAAGCTGCCAACCGTGCTGCAAGCCATACCCAGCATGGCTTCCCGCTGTGCCGATTTGAACATCGATAATTGTTTTGAAGGCTGGACGGGCGCGGCTACTTTGACTGACGAGCTCTTGCGCACTCAGGTGGAATCCAATCTCTCACGCCTCGTGGTCTATACCAAGCCAAGCATCGATTGCATCGCCATCGAGCCTGTGAGTCATGCCAATAACGCCATCAACTTAGCGGGCGCAAATGCGGACGAACTTGAGCGACTAGGCGTGCGCGTTCTGGCAAGCGGCGAGACCTTTAGCGCTCAAATGAGCATCAAGGTGGAGGCTATATGAGCCAGAGGCCATACTGGGTAAGGGTTACAGAGCACTTCGACACACTGGGTGAGTCCCCGTTTTGGCATCCCACCGAGCAGCGGCTGTACTGGGTGGATATTCTCGGATTCAAAATTAACAGGCTGCATGTGGAGACAGGCGTGCAGGAATCGTGGGTGATGCCACAAGAGCCTTGCTGCATTGCGCCCGCCCAAAGCGGGGGATTCGTGATTGCGCTGCGGGATGGTTTTTACCGCGCTCAAGTGTGGGGCGGCGAGATCACGCCCTTGGCAACTGTGGGCACAGGACATCTCGATTTCGACACAGCCATCATGCGTTTTAACGACGGCAAGTGTGACCCCGAAGGGCGTTTTTGGTGTGGCACCATGATTGAGCCGATGGAGCTGCGGGCTTCTAAAATTGGGACGCTTTACAGTTTAGAAATGCGTGCAGGTCAAGTCCACATTGACGTGCAGGCCAGTGGCGCTAGCATTCCCAATGGACTGGCTTGGTCAAAAGATAGCAAAACCATGTACTGGTCGGACTCGTTTAACCATGTGCTCTCCATTTTTGATTGGGATGCAAAAAGCAATGTGCTGGCGAATCGGCGTGTGCTTAAAAATTTCCCTCCGAAATCACAAATTAAAGGCGAAGAGGCCGTCTACGGCGGCAGACCCGACGGCGCAGCGATGGATGCGGATGGCAACTATTACGTGTGTTTGATGGAGGGGCAGGGCATCTTAAAACTGGCACCCGATCACACCGAGTTGGCGCGCATCCCAACGCCCGTGCGCTTTGTGACCATGCCGTGCTTTGGCGGCGCAGATTTGAAGACGCTATTTGTGACTTCGCTGCGCGAAAACCGCACGCCTGAAGAGTTGGCCGAGCAGCCTGATTTAGGGCATGTGTTCGCAATAAAAATGGACGTAGCGGGTGCGCCCGTGAACTTTTTTGCTGATTAACCCCTCTGCCCCTAGCGGGGCATCTCCCCTACTGCGCAGGGGCGACACGGGAGCAGGTCTTTGATTGCCCCTATGAAGTAGGGGAAATGTCGCAAAGCGACAAAGGGGTTCTTCTGGTCTTACCCAGGGTGGTAGCTGATTTCAGGAATCAGCTTGGCAACTTCTGCTGCTGTAGCGGCAGGGTTCAGTTTGATCTTCATAAACCAGCCTGCATCCATAGGGTCAGTATTGGCAAGCGCTGGGTCAGCGCGGAGTGCCTCATTCACTTCAATCACTTCTCCGCCAAGTGGCATGAACACATCGGCGGCGGTTTTGACCGACTCGACAATCGCGCCAACGTCCATTTGTGCATAGGTTTTGCCAATAGCAGGCAAGTCCACAAAAACAATATCGCCCAGTGCGTCTTGGGCGTGCTGGCTAATGCCGATAGTGGCGGTTTGGCCGTCGGCTGAGAGCCGTGCCCATTGGTGTTCGTCGGTGAAATAAAGGTTCATGGGCTCATTCTAAAATGATTCACATGAACAAAACTAAAACAACGCCAAAAGCGGCTCCAAAAGCCAACTCTAAATTCGATCCCGCTTGGCTAGA
>JANPAS010000153.1:0-7469 GCA_031430035.1 Comamonadaceae bacterium
TAAGCCCTTTACAATACAAATAACGCACAAGCGCCTAAATTTGTGGCAACTTAGTGGATTTTCATTGTCTACAATGTCCGTCCAATATCTGCAGTTGCCACTCAGGATTGGTTTCACAGGGCGCGTCACATCAAATGGACGCGCCCTTTTTTCTGTATATCGTCCCTCTCACGTGATTCTTCATGCAACACATTCGGAACTTTTCCATCATTGCCCACATCGACCACGGCAAATCCACACTGGCTGATCGTTTGATTTCGCGCTGCGGCGGTTTAGAAGAGCGCGAAATGTCGGCGCAGGTGCTGGACTCGATGGACATCGAAAAAGAGCGTGGCATCACCATCAAGGCACAAACTGCGGCGCTGCACTACAAGGCCAAGGACGGCAAGACCTACAACCTGAACCTGATCGACACACCCGGTCACGTCGACTTTAGCTACGAAGTGAGCCGCTCCCTCTCGGCCTGCGAAGGCGCTCTCCTGGTCGTTGATGCCAGCCAAGGTGTCGAAGCGCAAACCGTGGCGAATTGCTACACCGCACTCGAGCTCGGCGTGGAAGTGATGCCTGTCCTCAACAAAATGGATTTGCCCAATGCCGACCCTGAAGCGGCTCGCCAAGAAATCGAAGACGTGATTGGTTTAGATGCTTCCGAGGCGATCCCCTGCTCCGCCAAAACAGGCATGGGAATCGAAGAAATTTTGGAAATGGTCGTTGCCAAAGTGCCGCCGCCAAAAGGCAATCCCGATGGTCCACTTCGCGCCATGATTATTGATAGCTGGTTCGACACTTACGTTGGCGTGGTGATGCTGGTGCGCGTAGTCGATGGCCGCCTCGGCAAGGGCGAACGCTTCAAAATGATGGCGACGGGCACGATGTACAACGCCGACAACGTAGGCGTGTTCACACCTGCAAGCGAACCGCGTGAATCACTAGAGGCTGGCGAAGTCGGCTTCATCATTGCAGGTATTAAAGAGCTGCAAGCCGCCAAAGTGGGCGACACGATTACCTTGCTCAAACCTGGCACGGGCGGCGCTGCGTTTACGGCGACTGTGCCCCTGCCAGGCTTTAAAGAGATTCAGCCGCAAGTGTTTGCGGGGCTCTACCCTACAGAAGCCAATCAATACGATTCGCTGCGCGATAGCTTGGAAAAACTCAAGCTCAATGATGCGTCGCTGCATTACGAACCCGAAGTCAGCCAAGCGCTGGGATTTGGCTTTCGCTGCGGCTTCCTTGGACTCTTGCACATGGAGATCGTGCAAGAGCGGCTAGAGCGCGAATTTGACCAAGACCTCATTACCACCGCACCCAGCGTCGTCTACGAAGTGCTGACGGCTGGCAAAGACGGCGAAGTGATCCGCGTGGAGAACCCATCGAAGATGCCAGAGGTCAGCCAGATTGAAGAGATCCGCGAACCCATTGTGACCGTGCATTTGTATATGCCACAAGAGTACGTGGGCGCGGTGATGACTCTGGCGAACGTGAAACGCGGCAATCAAATGAATATGGCCTACAAAGGTCGCCAAGTCGTGCTGACGTATGAAATGCCACTAGGCGAAATCGTGCTCGACTTCTTCGACAAGCTCAAGTCCGTCAGCCGCGGTTATGCGTCCATGGATTACGAGTTCAAAGAATACCGCGCCTCCGATGTAGTGAAGGTCGATATTTTGCTCAACAGCGAACGCGTCGATGCGCTCTCCATCATCGTGCACCGCTCGCAAGCCACATACCGTGGGCGCGCGGTAGCGGCCAAAATGCGTGAAATTATTTCGCGCCAAATGTTTGATGTGGCGATTCAAGCTGCGATTGGTGCCAACATCATTGCTAGGGAGAGCATCAAAGCCCTTCGCAAAAACGTTCTCGCCAAATGCTACGGCGGCGATATCTCCCGAAAGCGTAAACTGCTGGAGAAACAAAAAGCAGGTAAAAAGCGAATGAAGCAAATCGGCTCTGTCGAAGTGCCGCAAGAAGCCTTCCTCGCCATCCTGCAAGTAGATGACTAAACATAAGAATTGACCCTGAGAAAAACTATGCTGAACAAAATCATGTCCGTGGTCACTGCTGTCGTGCTGGCCTGCTTTGCGACCTATATTGGCGCTTGGTACATCGGCAAGCTAGAAGGCAATTTTGCGCTTTTACTCTTTATGGCGGTGGCCGTCACGGGCGTGTATTGGCTTGCCGAATTGCTGTACTTCAAGCGCGCACGCGAAGAGTCGCCGCCCCGTCCAGGCTATCCCGAAGATACCGCTGTCCTCAAGCATCAGCCTTGGTGGCTAGACTGGACAGCAGGGCTTTTCCCCGTCATATTGATTGTTTTTTTATTGCGCTCGTTTTTATTCGAGCCCTTCAAAATACCATCAGGCTCGATGATTCCGACGCTGCAAATTGGTGACCTCATTTTGGTGAACAAGTTTCACTATGGTGTGCGCCTTCCCGTCATCAACAAAAAACTCACCGACGGCACACCCGTGGCGCGTGGTGACGTGATGGTGTTTAAGTATCCACCCAAACCAAGCTTGGACTACATCAAGCGTGTCGTAGGACTGCCAGGCGACAAAATTGCCTACATCAATAAGACACTCACGATCAACGGCGCGCCCATCTCTAAGACCGCACTGCCAGATTATTTTGATGAAGATCAACTGATTTACACCAAGCTATTTGAAGAAAAGATTGGCGGTAAAACACATCGCTTGCTCAATAACGAACGCCGTCCCGCAGGTTGGAATGAGGCGGACACCGAGGCCAATTACCCCAACAAGCAAAACTGCCAATACAGCGAGTTGGGCGTGACGTGTACCGTGCCCGCAGGTCACTATTTCATGATGGGTGATAACCGCGACAACTCGCTCGACTCGCGTTACTTTGGTTTTGTGCCAGATGCCAACATTGTCGGACGCGCCTTCTTTGTCTGGATGAACTTTGGTAACTTGAAGCGCATTGGTGGTTTCGAGTAACTTGCCCTTTTGATCTATGCATCTACCTAAGCCACCCGCATCTAAAGCTCTTTTGGCATTACAAGAACGTATCGGCTATACGTTTGAACGCCCTGCGCTCTTGCAACAGGCCATGACGCATCGCAGTTTTAGCTCGGAGCATTACGAGCGGTTGGAATACTTGGGCGACGCGGTCATCAATGTCATCGTCTCCGACTTGCTGTATCAGGCGCTGCCTGATTTGCCAGAAGGCCAGCTCTCACGGATTCGCTCTAACCTCGTCAAGCAAGATAGCCTGCACAGCCTAGCGCTCAAACTCGGGCTGTCGCACTGCTTGCGCCTAGGCGAAGGCGAAGCTAAATCGGGCGGTGCGAAGCGCCCCTCCATCTTGGCGGATAGCTTAGAAGCCTTGCTGGGCGCTATCTACCTTGATGCGGGCTTTGAGGCCGCACAGCGCATTGCCAAGACATGGCTAGAAGACATTCGTGTGGACATGAATATGAGCCAGACCGCCAAAGATGCCAAAACTGAATTGCAAGAATGGCTGCAAGCCCGCAAGATGCCACTGGCCGTCTACACCGTCATTGGCACAGTCGGCGCGGCACATGAACAAACTTTTGATGTGGAGTGCTATGTGCCTTCGCTCAAAAAAACCGAGCGCGGCATTGGCAGCACGCGCCGCGCAGGCGAGCAAGCGGCAGCGCAGGCCATCCTAGACACTATGAAAGACAGCAAATGACAAGCCCATCCAATAAACGCTGCGGGCTCATTGCTATCGTCGGTAAACCCAACGTCGGCAAGTCCACTCTGCTCAACGCCTTGGTCGGACAAAAAATCAGTATCACCTCGCGCAAAGCGCAAACCACGCGGCATCGCATCACGGGTATCCGCACGATTGAGCAAACGCAGTATGTGTTTGTGGATACGCCTGGCTTTCAAACCCGCCACAGCAATGCGCTCAATAAGGCGCTCAATAAAACCGTGACAGGCGCGATCAATGACGTCGATTTGATTTTGTTTATCACCGAAGCAGGTCGCGTCTCCAGCGCCGACGCGCAGGTACTAGAACTCTTCAATAAAGACGTGCCCTGCATCTTGGTCGCCAACAAACTGGACCTTGCCAAACGCGCCGAGATTGCGCCATGGCTGCAAACCATGCAAGGCGAGCAAAACGAAAAAGGCATCACTTTTGCCGAGCTGTTCCCGATGTCGGCGAAGAATAAAAAAGATGTCGAGCGCCTACTCACGCTGTGCGCAACGTACCTCCCCGAGCAAGATTGGTTCTACGGCGAAGACGAATTGACCGACCGCAGCGAGCGCTTTTTAGCCGCTGAAATCGTGCGCGAAAAATTGTTCCGCCTGACGGGTGACGAATTGCCCTACACAAGCACGGTGGTGATTGATGAATTTAAAGAAGAGGTCATCAAAAACGCCAAAGGCAACGACAAGCCCGCCATGAAGCGCATCGCGGCAACCATCATCGTGGAGCGAGATGGACACAAAGCCATGGTGATTGGCGACAAGGGCGAGCGCTTGAAGCGCATCGGCACCGAGTCCCGCATGGAGTTAGAGAAGTTGATGGATTGCAAAGTCTTTTTGCAACTGTGGGTCAAAGTTAAATCGGGCTGGGCGGACGATGCGACGCGGTTGAAGACCTACGGTTACGAATAATTGAGATAAGCCGTGATTGGCAAAACCACTCGGATCACCCTAGAACCCGCCTTCGTCCTGCATCGCTACGACTGGAGCGAGTCGAGTTTGATTGTGGAGGTGCTCACAAGGCATCATGGCCGTGTGGCGCTGATAGCCAAAGGCGCGAAGCGACCCGCGTCTAATTTTCGCCCTGTGCTTCTCCCCATGCAGCCACTGCGCATCACGTACTCGGGGGATGCCGAAGTCAAAGCCTTGAAGAGCGCCGAATGGGTGGGCGGTTACGCCATGCCCTCGGGTAATGCGCTTTTGACGGGGTTTTATCTGAACGAGCTCATGATGCGGCTCTTGCTGCGCGATGATCCGCAAGAACTTGTCTATGACCTCTACGCGCAAACCATCTCCGTGGTCGCGCAAAACAACGGCTTGATGACGGCTGCGCTGCGATCGTTTGAACTTCTGCTATTGCAAAACATGGGTTGGTTACCCGATCTATCGGCTGTAACCCAGACCCAGCAAGGCGTGCAGGCCGATATGCTCTACAACCTCAATCCCGATATGGGCTTGCGGCCTGCCATTGATGCAGATGCTTCTTCTTTGCTAGGCAGCCAGTGGCAAGCGTTAGCAGCCGCATTGATGGACAAGGATTTCTCGCAAGTGCTGACACATACAGCGGCAGAAGCGCAAACGACGCAAGCCCTAAAAAATCAACTCCGTGCGCTCTTGAATTACCATTGCGGACAACCGCTTAAAACACCGCAAATGATGACGATCTTGCAACAGCTTTGAACCACTCTGACTCCCTTATGACAACATCTCACACCGCACTATCCGTCAATCTAAACAAGGTCGCCCTCGTTCGCAATACCCGCCATCTGGGGATTCCTAGCGTGATGAAGGCGGCGCTCGCGTGCCTACAAGCAGGTGCGGCAGGCATCACCGTGCATCCGCGTCCTGACGAGCGGCACATCCGCGCCGACGACGTGCGCGAACTTTCAGCACTCCTCACGCTCTGGAGGGGACAAGGTCACGCAGCCGAGTTCAACATCGAAGGCAATCCGTTTCAAAATTTAATGGCGTTTGTGGAAGAATGCAAACCCGATCAAGCCACCTTCGTGCCCGACAGCGAGGATCAATTCACCAGTGATCACGGCTGGGCGCTCGACATGATGGGCGCAGCAGACAAAGCCAAACTAAAAGCCGCGATTGATGCGGCGCACGCTGTTGGCACACGCGTGAGCTTGTTTATGGATCCGATTGCCAGCCTCATGCCACTCGCCAAAGCGCTTGGCGCAGATCGAGTGGAGCTCTACACCGAGGGCTTTGCCAAGGCGCACGGCACGATTAGCCAACCGCAAGCCATGAAGCAATACGCGGATGCTTGCCGAGCCGCAGTCGCCGCGGGCTTGGAAGTCAATGCTGGACACGATTTGAATTTGCAAAACTTGAGTGATTTTTTGATTGCCTGCCCTGCAGTGAAGGAAGTGTCCATCGGTCACGCCCTGATTGGCGATGCGTTAGAGATGGGTTATGCGGCAACGGTGCAAGCGTATAACCACTGCATCGCAGTGGGGCATGTCCACGGCCCAGGCTGCGGTCACGATCATCATCACTAAGCCGATCTCATGATCTACGGCATTGGCACCGACATTTGCGACATTCGCCGCATCCGTGATGCGCTGAATAAGCACGGTGAGCGCTTTGCCGCCAAGATTTTGAGCAACAACGAAATGGCGCTTTGGCGTACGCGTTCTGACAAAGTTGCCGAGCGCGGCGTGCGCTATTTGGCGACACGTTTTTCAGCTAAAGAAGCATTCAGTAAAGCCGTGGGACTGGGGATGCGCATGCCCATGACGTGGCGCTTGTGCGAAATTGCCAAAGCGCCATCGGGCAAACCCAGCGTGGTGTTGCACGGGGTTTTGAAGGAATGGTTTGAAGCTAAAGGTTTGACGGCACAAGTTAGTTTGTCGGATGAGACTGATTACGCTGTTTCGTTTGTTGTTATAGAAAGTAAAGTATGAATTCCCACTCACCCGTCATTCTTGATATTGCTGGGCTTACCCTGTCGGCCGTTGATAAAAAACGTCTCAAACATCCGCTGACAGGCGGCGTGATTTTGTTTGCTCGCAATTGGCAAGATAGAGAGCAGCTCACTGCGTTATGCGTCGCGATCAAAAAAGTTCGAAGCGACTTATTGATTTGCGTCGATCATGAAGGTGGGCGAGTGCAGCGCTTTAAAACGGATGGCTTTACGCATCTTCCTCCCATGCGCGATTTGGGTAAGCTTTGGCTCAAAGACCCGATTGCCGCCACCAACGCTGCCACTGCTTGCGGCTATGTGCTGGGCGCGGAGCTGCGCGCTTGTGGCGTGGATATGAGCTTTACGCCAGTGCTCGATTTAGACTGGGGCGACAGCGGTGTGATAGGTGACCGTGCCTTTGCAGCGGATGCTCGCGTGGTGACCTTGCTTGCTAAAAGCTTGATGCACGGGCTTTTGCTCTCAGGCATGGCGAACTGCGGCAAGCACTTTCCTGGGCACGGCTTTGTGGCAGCGGACTCGCATACTGACATTCCCGTCGACAAACGATCTCTCACAGCGATTTTGAAAGACGATGCTGCGCCTTATGACTGGCTCTCCACCACGCTCACCAGCGTGATGCCTGCACACATCATCTATCCAAAAGTGGATGCGCGGCCTGCAGGGTTTTCTAGCAAGTGGCTAAACGATATCTTGCGCGGCAAGCTCAATTTTCAAGGTGCCATTTTTAGCGATGACCTCAGCATGGCGGGCGCGCGGCTCATCGACGGCAAAGAAGTGTCCTACGCAGAGGCGGCAGGTGTGGCGCTAGCTGCGGGCTGCGATATGGTGCTGCTGTGCAACCAGTC
>JANPAS010000154.1:0-58427 GCA_031430035.1 Comamonadaceae bacterium
TCGCCGCCCATGATGCCTGCGAGCGACTCTACGGCTTGCTCGTCGGCAATCACACCCACTTTTGCGCCAAACTTTTCTTCTAGCGTAACGGTGTTGCCATTCAGCAATTTGAGGCTCTCGCCCTCCGCGGCGAAGCGTACAGAGAGGCCGCCGTGGATTTTGTCCAAATCAAAAATATGCGATGGACGACCGAATTCAAACATCACGTAGTTGGAAATATCAACCAATGCGTTCACGCTACGCTGCCCACAACGCGCCAATTTATCGACCATCCACTGCGGTGTTTTTGCCGCAAAGTTGACACCTCGCACAATACGGCCAGAGAAGCGACCGCAAAGCTCTGGGGCTTCAATCTTGACGGGCACAACATCCGAAAAATCAACTTTTATGGTTGGGAATTTTGGTGCGGTGAGCGGTGCGCCTGTAATCGCAGCCACTTCGCGAGCCACGCCGTACACCGAGAGGCAATGCGCCAAATTAGGTGTGAGTTTGAGCGTGAGGAGTGTATCGTCAAGGTTCAAATGCTCGCGAATGCTTTGCCCCACAATGGCCTCGGAGGTCAATTCCAGCAAGCCTTGCGCTTCATCACTAATACCAAGTTCCTTAGCCGAACAAAGCATGCCTTGGCTCTCGACGCCGCGTAATTGACCAAGCTTGATTTTGAAAGGTTTGCCATCCACAGTGTCTTTAGCTGGAGGCAGTTCAGCACCGACTAAGGCGCACGGAATTTTGATTCCTACGCGTGCATTGGGAGCACCACAAACGATGTTGAGTAACGCAGCTTGGCCAACGTCCACTTGGCAGACACGCAGGCGATCGGCATTTGGGTGCTGGGCACATTCTTTAATTTCACCAACGACCACGTGGCTAAATGCGGAGGCAACAGGGGTTAACTCTTCAACTTCTAAACCCGCCATAGTGAGCTTGTCGGCGAGTTCTTGTGTGGTGAGCGCAGGGTTGCAAAATTCGCGCAACCAGCTTTCTGGGAATTGCATTTTTATTCCTCTTATTGGTTATTGAAACTGGGAGAGAAAACGAAGATCGCCATCGAAGAACAAGCGCAAATCGTTCACGCCGTAGCGCAGCATCGTGAGCCTGTCCATCCCCATGCCAAAGGCAAAGCCGATGTAGCGCTCTGGGTCTAAGCCCATATTGCGCACCACGTTCGGGTGTACTTGGCCTGAGCCTGCAACTTCTAACCAACGCCCTGCGAGTGGGCCTGTGGCAAACTGAATGTCGATCTCGGCACTCGGCTCGGTAAATGGGAAGAAGCTGGGACGGAATCTGAGGACGAGATCGTCACTTTCGAAGAAGGTTTTACAAAAATCAGTAAAAACAACTTTCAAATCTTTGAAGCTGACGTTCTCGCCAATCCACAAGCCTTCGCACTGGTGGAACATGGGGGAATGCGTGGCATCGCTATCAACGCGGTAAGTGCGGCCTGGGGCAATCACGCGGATTTCAGGCATTGGCTGGGAAGCCATACTGGTATTGGCTTTCCAAGCCTTCACATGCGCGGTGGCATGGCGAATTTGCATCGGGCTGGTGTGCGTGCGCAAAAGCGGCGGCGTGTCAGTCGGTTTGCCGTCCAATGGATCGACATAAAACGTGTCGTGCATGGAACGCGCGGGGTGGTCTTCGGGCGTATTCAAAGCCGTGAAGTTGAACCAGTCGTTTTCAATTTCGGGGCCAACGGCCACATCAAAACCCAAGGAGCCAAAAATGCCTTCAATGCGCTCTTGTGTCAGCATGACGGGGTGGAGGCCGCCGCCCGCACGTGTTCGGCCAGGCAAGCTCACATCTAACGCTTCGGTTGCTAGCTGCGCGTTCATGGCGGCATCAACCAGTGCATCGCGGCGCTGATTCAACGCCGCTTCTACGGCTTGTTTGGTCACATTAATTTGTGCGCCCAATTGCTTTTTCTCTTCAATGGAAAGCGCGGCCATACCCTTCATCAACTCGGTGATGCGGCCTGACTTGCCTAAGTACTGCGCTTTGGCATTTTCCAAATCAGCAGGCGTTGTGCAAGCTGCAAAAGCGGCTGTGGCGCTGTCAATAATGGCTTGGAGATCACTCATAGATGCGGTTACTTTGCATTCAAAAATAAATTAAAAAAGGGTCGAAGTTTTATGCAAACTTCAACCCTCTTGTACCAACCTAAAAACGGGCTTGCTTCTAGTTTAAGCGAGCGCCGCTTTCACTTGGGCCACGATCGCGGCAAAACCTGCTTCGTCGCTGACAGCCAATTGAGCCAACACTTTGCGGTCAATTTGGATGTTCGCTTTTTTCAGGCCATTGGCGAATTGGCTGTAGGTGATTCCAAGGCCACGGGCTGCTGCGTTGATACGGGCAATCCATAGTGCGCGGAATACACGCTTTTTAGCACGGCGGTCGCGGTAGGCATATTGCCCCGCTTTCATCACCGCTTCTTTGGCGACGCGGTAGACGTTACCACGGCGGCCACGGAAGCCTTTTGCTAGTTTTAAAACTTTTTTGTGACGGGCTCTTGCCGTTACACCACGTTTAACTCGAGACATGTTTATTTACTCCTGCGTTGGTCGTTAATTAAATTCCACGGCCCGGCAGCATGTCTGCCATACGACCCATATCGGTCTTATGGACAGCAGTTGCTCCGCGCAAGTGACGTTTATTTTTAGTGGTCTTCTTAGTCAGGATGTGACGTTTGAAGGCTTGACCGCGCTTAACGGTTCCACCTGGACGAACGCGGAAACGCTTTTTCGCACCGCTCTTGGTCTTCATTTTGGGCATTTGTATGCTCCTTCTACTTTTTAACTCACGAGGTGTGACGCAAACTGCTTGCGCCCCTTGTTAACCCTGAGTTTTATGCAGCTACCGCCTCAGTCGAAACTGTAGGCTTAGCTGCGGCGGCTGGTGCTGCTTTTGGGGCAGCGCCTGCTTTTTTCTTACCCGGTGCAATCATCATGATCATCTGGCGGCCTTCTAACTTGGGCATGCTTTCAATCACAATCAAATCACCTAACTCTTCGCGAATGCGCACCAAAAGTGCCATTCCAATCTCCTGATGCGTAATCTCGCGGCCTCTAAAGCGCAGCGTGATCTTGCATTTATCGCCCTCTTCCAAAAAGCGCTTGATGTTGCGCATTTTGATGTTGTAGTCACCGTCGTCGGTACCTGGACGAAACTTAATCTCTTTAATATCAATCACATGCTGCTTGGCTTTTGCCTCAGCAGCTTTTTTAGCTTCTGAATATTTAAACTTACCGTAGTCCATGAGCCGTGCAACAGGCGGCACTGCCGTCGCTGCAATCTCGACCAAATCCACATCCAACTCACCCGCTCGGCGCAGCGCGTCCGACAAACTCATGATGCCTAGCGCTTCGCCTTCAGCTCCGGTGACGCGTAGTTCTGGCGCCATAATTTCACGATTGAGACGGTGTTTGCGCTCTTCACGTTGGCGCGGTTGACGGAATTCAGTAGCGATGGTTAGTTTCCTTAAAAAATATAACCCGTAATTTTAGCACGATCTAGATTTTGTTCTGGACATCATCAGCCAAGCGCGCCACAAATGCGTCAAAAGTCATAACCTCACCCTGCGTAGCGCCTCGTGCTCGCACCGACACCGTGCCCGCCTCGCGCTCTTTGTCGCCCACCGCGATCGAATATGGGATTTTTTGCAGCGCAAACTCGCGAATCTTCAAATTGATTTTTTCGTTACGCAAATCTGTTTTGACACGATAACCCAGCTTCTGCAATTTCGCCGCCACTTCCTTGGCGTAATCAGCTTGGGCATCCGTAATTGGCGCAATTGCCACTTGCATTGGGGAGAGCCACGCGGGCAGCGCGCCCGCATGTTGCTCAATCAAAATACCAATGAAACGCTCCAAGCTGCCCACAATCGCGCGGTGCAGCATCACAGGGCGCAGGCGGCTGCTATCGGCCGCCACATAGTCCGCATCTAAGCGCTCGGGCATATTCGGGTCAATTTGCATCGTGCCGCATTGCCACGTGCGGCCAATACTGTCCTTGAGGTGGTACTCGATCTTCGGACCATAAAACGCGCCCTCGCCTGGCAACTCTTCCAACTCTGCGCCGCTGGCTTTAATCGCTTCGCGCAGTGCGTTTTCAGAAAAATCCCACGACTCTTCTGTGCCAATGCGCGCCTCGGGACGCAATGCCAATTTGACCGCCACTTCGGTAAACCCAAAATCTTTGTACACCGCCATCACCAGCGCATGAAAGTTCGCCACTTCGGCTTGAATTTGGTCTTCCGTACAAAAGATGTGGCCATCGTCCTGCGTAAAACCGCGCACCCGCATGATGCCGTGCAAGCCGCCTGTGGGCTCGTTGCGGTGGCACTGGCCAAACTCGCCAAAGCGCAGCGGCAGATCACGGTAGCTCTTGAGTCCCTGCTTAAAAATCAAAATGTGACCTGGGCAATTCATGGGCTTCAAGGCGTAGTCACGCTTTTCAGATTCCGTCGTGAACATGTTATCGCGGTACTTATCCCAGTGCCCCGTTTTTTCCCACAACGCCGCATCCAAAATTTGCGGGCCTTTCACCTCTAGATAGCCGTTATCACGGTACACCGCACGCATGTACTGCTCGACTTGTTGCCACAACGTCCAGCCCTTCGGGTGCCAAAACACCGTGCCAGGCGAGTGCTCATCGATGTGGAACAAATCCAGTTCGCGCCCCAGCTTGCGGTGGTCGCGCTTCTCGGCTTCTTCTAGCATCGTCAAATAGTTTTGTAACTCGTCCTTAGTGGCAAACGCCACGCCATACACGCGCTGGAGCTGTTCGTTCTTTTGATCGCCGCGCCAATAAGCGCCAGCCACCTTCATCAATTTAAAAAATTTCAGCTTGCCCGTGGACGGCACATGAGGGCCACGGCACAAGTCTTCGAACTTACCTTCGCGGTAGAGCGATACGTCCTCGCCAGCAGGAATCGAACCGATGATTTCGGCCTTGTAATGCTCGCCAAGCCCTTTGAAATAAGCCACGGCCTCGTCACGCGGTAGCACGCGGCGAGTGACAGGTTCGTCAAGTAGAGCAAGCGCCGTCATCTTTTTTTCAATCGCCGCCATGTCGTCAGGCGTAAAGGCACGCACACTGGCAAAGTCGTAATAAAAGCCGTTTTCAACCACAGGACCAATCGTGACCTGCGCTTCTGGAAACAACTCCTTCACGGCATAAGCCAGCAAATGCGCGGCGCTGTGGCGAATCACTTCTAGTCCGTCTGCATCTTTGGCGGTGATGATGGCAAGCGCCGCATTTTGCGAAATCAGATAACTCGTATCCACCACTTTGCCGTCAATTTTCCCAGCCAGCGCAGCCTTCGCAAGCCCCGCGCCAATGGATAAGGCGACATCCGCCACAGTAACAGGCGCGGCGAATTCGCGAACAGAAGAATCGGGAAGAGTAATTTGGATCATTTTTCAATTTTACCCAAACACCCCACGCGCCGAGCGCTCGACCGCACTGCGTAGCCATTGATGCCCGCTGCTTTGCTGCGTACTTCTGTGCCACAGCGTATCCACATGCACCACAGGCACATCGAATGGCAAGGGCTTGATGACCAACTCGCCTGCACTGTCTGCGACACGAACAAAGTGACGCGGCAACACCGTGAGCACATCGGATTGCAAGGCCACGCGCCCTGCGGTAAAAAATTGATTGACAGTCAGCACAATGCGGCGCTTGCGCCCTAGCGACGCCAGTGCCTCGTCGGTAAAGCCATACGGACGCCCCGAAAAACTCACTAGCAAATGCCTTGCGGCACAAAACGCGTCTAGGGTCAGTTTTTTCTTCGCCAACGGATGCCCACGTCGCATCACGCAGACGTACTCGCCGTCATACAGCCGCGCATGGTCAAAGTTGGCCGTACTGCCAGCTTGCAGTTTGGCCGTGATGTCGGCCAGAACAACAGGGAAATACCCCAAGGCGAGATCCGCCTCTTCGCGTTCCAAAAGGCCACGTGGATCTCGTGTGGACAGCGGCACCACGCGTAGCGACACGCTTGGTGCCTCGGCCTCCGTGATTGCCAAAAGACTAGGCACAATCTCCGCCGCCGTTGCGTCCGCCATGGCGAGCACAAAGGTGTTGCTTGCCGTAGCAGGCTCAAAACGATCAGGCGAGAGCGACATTTGCAATTGTGCCAGCGCCTCACGAACGTGAGGCCATAGCGCCAGCGCACGCGGCGTGGGCTCGAGTCCCTGCCCCATCCCTTTGACGGTACTCCTGCGCATCAAGTCATCACCCACGGTTTCGCGTAAACGCCGCAGGGCATTGCTGACAGCGGGCTGCGTGAGCGCCAGATTGTGAGCGGCCTTGGTCAAACTGCGCTCAGCCATCACTTCGTCAAAGACACGTAAAAGGTTGAGATCGAGTGTTTTGAAATTCATACAGTGAATGTATTACATCACTAATATAAAGTTGAATAGCATTAGTAATTACCCTAATATCACTACACCGAAATCAATCGGCAACAACATAGATAAGTGAGTTCATCATGACAACACTAACAACATTTGGCTCCCCCTTCAAAAGCACGCACACGGGTGCTGCGCGTTTGGAACGTACTGCGACTTACCTCGCGCGCCTAGCACGCACGGCCAGCGCTGCGATTGCTGCCAGCTACGCTACATGGCAAACACAACGTGCGGCTGTGCGAGCTGACGAAGAGATGTGGGCGTTCGCTCACAGCGATCCGCGCTTGATGGCGGAAATTCAAGCCGCAATAGCAGGCAAGTAATCGCTAGCTTGTGCGAGCGGGCAACACCGTTGCCCGCACCTCGCCAAGTCCAATGCGAGCATGGCCTGCAGACTTGCAACAGCCTTTAAAAATCACCGTATCACCATCTTCTAAAAAAGTGCGCCGCTCGCCGTTTGGCAGCTCCAGCGGTTGCTTGCCGCCTTTAGACAACTCGAGTAACGAGCCTCCCTCTTCAGGATTTGGCCCCGACATCGTGCCCGAGCCAAACATATCGCCTACTTGCAAATTGCAACCATTGACGGTGTGATGCGCCACCAATTGCGCCAGCGTCCAATACGACGCATCGGCAAAGTTAGAACTGGACAACCGCACGGCATCTATGCCAGCCGCGGCCATAGCCTGTGTTTGCAACCACACTTCAAGCGTCATGCTGATCGCGCCGCTCGCGCTATTGGCCTCAGAGGCCAAGTAGGGCATGGGCTGCGGGTCACTAGGGGGACGCGTAAACGGCACACGGAAAGGCGCAAGCGCCTCCATCGTCACGATCCACGGCGAGACCGTACTAGCAAAACTCTTGGCTAAGAATGGTCCTAGCGGTTGGTATTCCCAAGCCTGAACATCACGCGCCGACCAGTCGTTGAACAAACCGAGTCCAAAGAGCGCATCCTCCGCATCCGCCATCGTGATGGGCTCGCCTTGCACGTTCGATGCGCTGATGTAGGCTGCCAATTCCAGCTCGTAATCTAAACGCTTCGATGGCAAAAACACAGGCGTCTCTTGGCCTGGCGGCAAGATCTGCCCCAGCGGACGCTTAAAGTTAGTGCCACTCACATTGATGCTAGATGCGCGTCCGTGATAGCCAATCGGCACATATTTGTAGTTAGGCAAGAGTGGGTTATCGGGGCGAAACAGCTTGCCCACCGACGTGGCGTGGTGGATGCTGGTAAAGAAATCCGTGTAGTCGCCGATACGGCAAGGCACAGACATTTCCGCGCTTGACTGCGCAACCAAGCAGTTTGCAAGCTTTGCTGCATGTGGGCTTCCAGCAGATAGCGCGCTCGACATCGCCGCTCTAAACGCACTTCGATTATCCGCAGATTCCGCCATGTGCTCATTCAAATCACCTGCTGCTAACGGCGCAAGCATCTTGGCAATAGATGGCTCCCAGGTCATGGCAGATAAGGCTTGGCGCAAGTCTAATATCTGATCGCCAATCGCGATGCCAATCCTCCATCCGTCTTTTTTAGCCGCGATTTGAAAGCGCCCAAAGGGCAAATTTTGAATCGGGAAATCAGAGCCCTCCGCTTGTGCAGATAGCACCCAGCTAATTAAAGATGCGTCGTGTGTTGTGTTAAGTTGTGTCATCAAGAGTCTCCTATAAACCTCGCCAGCAGTTGAAATAATTTTTGTCTAACTTGTCGCTCGTCATGGCGTACTGCGTTGGCTGCAACACATAGCGGCTCTCCAACATAAACGCCAGCGTGTTGTCCAGCTTGTGCGGTGCCAGCTCGGCGTTCGATGCTTTGGTAAACGCCTCAATATCAGGGCCGTGCGGCACATGACTGTTATGCAGCGATGCCCCGCCAGGCTTGAATCCATCGGGCTTGGCATCGTATTGACCATGCACTAACCCCATAAACTCACTCATCACATTACGGTGATACCAAGGCGGACGGAAGGTGTCTTCGGCCACCAACCAGCGCGGCGGGAAAATCACAAAATCGCAATTCGCCACGCCCGCCGTATCGGACGGAGAGGTGAGTACCGTAAAGATAGACGGATCGGGATGATCGAAACTGATCGAGCCAATCGTCATGAAGTGCGCCGTGTCGTATTTGTAAGGCACTAAATTGCCGTGCCATGCGGCAACGTTGAATGGACTACGCGGTGCTGTGCCACACCAGACATGGCCTGCAAACTTTTTGATGATTTCAAATTCACCCTCTGATTCATCGAGTGCGGCACTTGGCGTGAGAAAGTCACGCGCGTTGGCAAGCCCATTCGAGCCAATCGGTCCGAGCTCTGGCAAACGGAAATGTGCGCCGTAGTTTTCGCAGATATAGCCTCTGCAGCCCTTATCTGGCGTGGCCTGCGAGGCATCTGTATTGAGGCTATCGACCTTAAACGCCATGCCACGTGGAATCACTGCAACTTCACACGGACGCACATCCATGATGCCCAGTTCCGTCGTGATGCGAAGCTCGCCCTGCTCTGGCACGATGAGCATTTCGCCATCGCTATTGACGATCGCACGACGACCCTTATTTTGATTAAACGCATACACATGAATCGCGATGCCGGTTTGCATGGCTGCGCTGCCATTCATGGCGACTGTGCGAATGCCACCCACAAAATCAGTTGGCTCTATTGCCAATTCAAACGGCTGCCAACGGAGTGGATTTGGGGCTTGCGCGGGACTGCTCGATGTATCAGGTGTGAGCCAAAGCTTGTGTTTGTACGCTTGATATTCACCCATCACAGCAGAAGGCTGGCGGCGATAGACCCACGTGCGGCGATTGACATGGCGCGGCGCGGTAAACGCCGTGCCCGAAATCAATTCCGCATAGAGCCCATGCGCCGCGCGCTGCGGACTGTTGCAGCCAACGGGCAAGGCGCCTGCTATCGCTTCGCTGGCAAACTCGTTGCCGAATCCTGATTGGTAATCCACTGATTGGTAATTCATTATTTCTCCATTGCGGCATTCGACAAATTCTGTTCGTACCGAGCTTGTTTCAGCGCTTCATTTAAAACCTCGTTCGACCCAATGTGGTTCGCAAACAAGAGCACGAGTCTTGCGTTAAGCGCATGGCTTTGCTCTGTCGTTAAACCTTGGTGTGTGTTCAGGAGTTCCTCATAAAAATGATCGGCTGACTCAAAATTGTTTTGTGTCATTAACATGTCATGCCTCCACAAGCCTTATCCCGTGAGGCTTGCACGAGTGCCGTTGTTGGATGCAACCACCGTGCGGCGATGTGTCCATCGGGCCTGATCAAATACGTGACGCCTTCTTTTTCCATCGTCATAAATTCCCCTTGCACGCTACTTGCGACGACACTGCCGACTGCAAGCGCAGAGTCTGGAAACACATCGTCCGCCTCGTCTGCGGTGTGCAGCGGGCTAGAGGGCAAATGCGTCGCTGTCGATAAACGTCCGCTATTCACCAAGGCACGAGCAAACGGATGTTGCCGTGCTAAATCAAGCACGGCACGCCTAAACACGTGACTGATTTCGCTCTTAGGCGTGATGAAGTCCGTGGAGCGCGTCGATTGTTTGATGTTGTCGTCGGCAGCGTATTCGCGCTCTATTCCGTAGCTCTCGAGCAAACCCTTCGACGGGCTCAGGGCGAACGGATGACGCAACACCAACGCCAATTTCCAAGCCAAATTCTCCGCATCTTGCACACCCGAATTAGCACCGCGTGCCCCAAACGGCGAGACGCCATGCGCCGCATCACCTGCAAAAATCACGCGATCATGCACAAACTTATCCATGCGCGAACACGCAAAGGTGTAGACGCTTGCCCACACCAGCTCAAATTCGGTTTTCATCCCCGCTTTATCTAGCAAGGCCTGCACACGCGGGCGGATGCGCTCAGGCTTTTTTTCTTCTTCAGGATCAGCATCCCAGCCCAGCTGAAAATCAATCCGCCACACATCATCGGGCTGACGATGCAACAGAACACTTTGATTCGGATGAAAAGGTGGGTCAAACCAAAACCAGCGCTCAGTCGGAAAGTCCGCCGTCATGCGCACGTCGGCAATTAAAAAGCGATCTTGGAAGGTGCGACCTTGGCTCTCTAGCCCGAGGCTGCGTTTGATCGTGCTCTTTGAACCATCACAAGCTACTACATAATTTGCGCTGATTTCATACTCGTTTTCTTGCTCATCCATTGCTCCGCAGGCCACAACCAGCTTGGCCTGCAGGCCATCTTGTTTGATGGATTTGACCGTGTGACCCAGCCTAATTTCTATCAATGGCAGCTCTTTAGCCCTATCCATCAAATACTCTTCAGCGTAGTACTGCTGCAAATTAATAAACGCGGGACGCTCAGAACTTTGACCTGCCTGCAAGTTGAATGAGTACACCTCGTCATCTTTTAAAAACACGCGACCCACATTCCACGGCACGCCCTTGTCCACCATGCGTTGCCCTAAGTCCCCCCCTAGCTTGTCCCACACTTCCAGCGTGCGCTTGGCAAAGCAAATGGCTTTCGATCCTGCCGAGGGCAATCCCTTCGCGCGCCGTGCATCACCATCAATCAGCACCACGCGCACGCCGCGCTGCGCGAGGTCAATCGCGAGCGTCAAGCCTGTGGGGCCTGCACCGACCACAATCACAGGAACAGTGACGGGATGAACTTGCAAGCCTTAGCCCTCCAAGCTTTGCCACATTTGCACATCGCGCTCTGCCGTCCAAATACGCGGGTCGCGCGTGCCGCCTGCTTCGTCAAAAGCGCGAGTCACATCAAAGGGCATGCAGTGGTTAAAGATAACCCAATCGCCATATTGGGGCGCGAGTTTGTCAAAGGTTTCCTTGTACACGCGGCGCAGGTCATGCCCTGCCGCCACGCCCGCTTGAACGCTGGCGTACACATCACTCACAAACGAGCGGGTCTGCGCAAGGCCTTCTGCCACAAGGGCTGGCGTCTGCAAGGCCGCGCCACGACCGGGCACTAGCTTTGCAGGATTGAGTGCAGCCAGTGCATCTAAAGTTTGCGGCCAATCTTGGAAGTACGCATCACCCGCATACGGCGTTGCGCCAAACTCGACCAAATCACCCGAGAACAAAACCTTGTCTTTAGGCAGCCACACCACCGTGTCGCCCTTGGTGTGACCGCGGCCCAGTTGCAAGAGCTGCACTTCCACGCCGCCCAGCCAGAGCGTCATCTTGCCCACAAAAGTCATGGTCGGCCACGTCATGCCAGCGGGCACGGACTCCACGCCAGCAAACAGACGTGGGAAGCGGCCAATCTCGCTCGCCTTATCTTGTTCGCCGCGCTCAACGATCAAATCACGCGTATCTTGGCTTGCCAGAATTTGCTCTGCACCATACGCCGATGCACCCAGCACACGCACGGCGTGATAGTGCGTCAGCACCACGTATTTGATGGGCTTGTCCGTCACCGTCCGAATGCGACGAATCACGTCTGCCGCCATAGCGGGCGTGGCCTGCGTGTCGGCGACCAGCACGGCGTCGTCACCAATCACGATACCGGTGTTGGGGTCGCCCTCGGCGGTGTACGCCCATGCGTGCTCGGAGAGCTGCTCGAACGTAACGTTCTTTTCTTCTAGGTCGGCGTGGGATGCAAATTTTTTAGCTGTCATGATTTTTCCTTTATTAAATTTTCTGCTTGTTGAATCAGTGTCAGTGCTGATGCCGCGTTATCCATTTTGGCAATGAGTGATAGGGCAAGCGTAGCCAGCATCAACTGTGCATTACTCTCGCCCACGCGACCAATCGCTTCGGCCAAAGCGGTGTAGGCCGTATCTAGTTCCGTGCTATTCATTGATGACTCCCATTTGGCTCAAAGCCATATCCAGATTGACCTCGTGAGCCGTTTTCCATCTTGCGGCGATGTAGCCATCAGGCCGAATCAGCACGAAAGGTGCTTGCGATTGAACCCTGCTGGCATAGCGCTCATAGACCTGCGGCGCATCCTGTCTTTTGAGTGCAAGCACGCGAACCAGTGGATGCGGTTTGATGGCTCCATCTTCCAAATCACTGAGATGCAAGAGCGTAAAAGTATCGCCAAAATATTGACTCAGATGCGTGTGATCTGGCTGGGAAGCCTCGCCTAGTATGGCTTCCGAGGCAGGCATTCCAGAGTTTTCAGTCAAATTGAGTGGCGACCCCACATACTCAATCGGCAAGCTTTGCCGTGGGTTGATGAGCGAGCTGACATCTTTATCCACCGTCGATAAGCGCAGTGCAGCCTGGCGCATCAAGCTAAAACCGTAATGCGGCGGCGACATAAATTCCGTGCTCTTTGCACCGTAGCGCAGGTTCTCGTGCGTGGCGTGAACGCGCTCTGTGCTGTAGCTATCCAGCAATTTGTCTTCGGCTTTCCCCTGTACCACCAGCGCCAATTTCCACGCCAAATTACCCGCATCGTCAAATCCCGAGTTCAGCCCGCGCACGCCAAAAATTGGTACTAGATGTGCCGCATCGCCTGCAAAGAACACGCGGTCTTTTCTGTAGCTTGGCAAGGTCAAACATTTGGCGTTGTAGATCGCAATCCAAATCACTTCCCACGGTTCGTTCTCGCCAATCATGCTGAGGTGGCTTTGCACGCGCGGCAAAACGTTTTCGGGCTTGATCGCCTCATCGGGGTCTTCGCCGTCTTGCAACTGATAGTCGATGCGCCACACATCGTCGGGCTGGCGGTGCATCAAGATGGTCGAGCCTGGATTGGACGGTGGATCAAACCACGCCAAGCGCTCGGTGGGACGCTTGGTTTTTTGTTTGATATCGACGATGACGTAGCGACCGTCGTATTGCATGCCCTCTAGCCGAAGGCCTAGTTGCTCGCGCACCGTGCTCTTGCCGCCGTCGCAGGCGACGACCCAATCGGCATGGATGGTGGTTTTTTCGCCATCCACTGCCACTACTTGCGCTGTCACGCCATCGCTAGATTGCGTGAGCGTTGTGAGCCGCGTATTCCACAAAACCTCACCCCCATAAGCCTTATGCGAAAACTCTTCCACATAATATTGTTGGATATTGACCATAGGCGCAAAGCGCTGCGTGGGATCTGCTGGCATTTGAAAGTGCAGCACTTGCTGGTCGCGATAAAAGCTGCGCCCATCCGACCACGGCAAGCTCTTCTCCATCATGGCGGCATCTGCCCCCGCCCAACCCATGATCTCCAGCGTGCGGCGCGATACGCACGTTGCGCGGCTGCCCGAACAATAACCTTCGTCGGCTTCCACCACAAGCACATCGACGCCGCGCTTGGCGAGCAGCGCCGCCATCGTCATGCCGACAGGACCGCCGCCAACGATCAAAACTTGGGTAGAAATTGAATTCATGAATATAGAATTGGTTTGTTTATAGCGAAATTATAGTTTACACTCAATTTCATCATGGCAACAAAATCACGTGGCATTCAAAGCATCGAAGTCGGCGGCAAGCTCTTGCAAGCACTGGCCTCTTCAGGCCGTGCCATGGCACTGAAAGACTTAGCACTAGCCGCCAAGATGACGCCCGCCAAAGCGCATCCGTATTTGGTGAGCTTTAGCAAACTCGGACTCATCGAACAAGACGCGGACACAGGCCGCTATGGCCTTGGCGCGTTTGGCGTACAGCTCGGGCTGATTGGCTTGCAACAAATTGATCCTGTGCGGCTGGCAAGCGCCGAACTGCAGGGCCTCGCGCTACGCGTGGGGCACACGGTGGCGATTGCGGTATGGGGCACGCAGGGCCCAACCATCATCAAAACTGAAGCAGGGCCAGAGTCGATTTACGTCAACATCCGCCTTGGAACCACCATCTCGGTGCAAGGCACAGCCTCGGGCAAACTGTTTGCGGCGCTGCTACCCACGGATACCGCCAAGGCCCTAGCAGGAGAGGTGTGGCGGGATGCGGAGTTTCAAAAAGATTTGGCAAATATCCGTAAAAAGAATATCAGTGTGGTCAAAGATAGTGTGGTCAGCGGCGTCAGCGCCATAGCCACGCCCGTGTTTGATGCGTTCGGTCATATCGTGCTAGCCCTTGTGGCCATTGGCCCTAGCGCGACGCTGGATCTGAAAACCAGTGGCGTGCCCGTTTTGACACTCAAAGAAGCCGCCAGTCACTTATCCAAGCGCCTAGGCTCCACCAGTTAAGGGCTTCTACTTAGTGGCCTGAAGGTATAAAGCGGTATGGCAAATGTTCAGTCTTCTGATCTCCCACCCCACACCGCTTCGATGCTAGATCGCGTCCGCGCGCAATGCGCCAGCGGACGCTCCGAATGGCAGAACTGCACAGACCCTGAGACCACGGTTGCTGTGGAACGTTACACATCACAAGCGGTGTGCGAGCAGGAGATAGCGCAACTGTTTCGCAAACTGCCGCTTATCACGCTGCACTCCAGCGAACTGCAAGCGGGGCAAGTCTTGGCACACGATGGTTACGGCGTGCCGATGCTGCTCTCTCGCGATAAAGATGGCGTGGTGCGTGCGCACTTGAATGTGTGCCGCCACCGTGGTACGCGGCTGGTGGAAGCAACCACAGCGATTGCAAAGAACAGCATCGTCTGCCCGTATCACGGCTGGACGTATCAATTGGATGGCAAGCTGCGGCATCGCTTGCATGCAGAGAGTTTTGATAAAAAAGAATGCGTGGACGAAGACTTGGTGGCGCTGCCGTGCGTTGAACGGCACGGATTGATATGGGTGAAAGCCAATACAGATAAGGCTTCCCAGCCAATTGACTTGGACAGTTATCTCGGTGAATTGAATGCCGAAATGCCTTTCTACGAGATTGAAAACCTCACGCACTTTCGAACCATTGAAGCCGAATACCCAGCGAACTGGAAGTTGATCGTCGATGCGTTTTTGGAGTCGTACCACATTCGTGTGTTGCACAAAAATACTATCGCTCCGTTCTTTACCGATGGCATCACGGCGGGGGGACAGTTTGGATCAGATGAAGACGGCAAGCCGCATATTCATTCGCTAGTCGCACGCCGCGCTGCGCAGGCGTGGAGCGAGCAAGAAGATTCGCGAGCGCCGCAAAACATCCGCGAGCTCTCAGAACTTGTCACGCCCAGTCAGGTTATTTTCCCAAACACCATCACGATTTTTCACCCCGATTATTTGAGCCTCATTACGCTCTACCCCACGTCAGCTGGCACTTTGCGCTGGACACACAAGATGCTCATTCCTAAAGAGCAATCGGGTAGCGACTGGACACCGCACTGGGAGAAGACCTTCAATCTGATTGAGAAAGGTGTCTTCCAAAAGGAAGATATTCACACTGCGATCAACATTCAAAACGGCTTTGCCAGCGGTGCGAATACAGCGTTAAGACTAGGGCGAATTGAGCAAGCGGTGGCATGGTTTCATGAGTCGGTGGCGAGGCACACGGCTACCACGCCTTTGACAAAAACCTAGAACGAAGACCCCGGCTCACTCAAGAATGCCAGCTCCTGTGCGCTGGAGCTGCGCCCCAGAATCGCATTGCGGTGGGGGAATCGGCCAAACCGGTCGATGATGGCCTTGTGGCGCAGTTCAAAGTTGAGGTTGTTCTCTATGCCCAATTGGGTAAACAACGCCACCGCTTGCACATGTACCAGTGCAGACTCGCTGTGCATGAAGGGCATATAGGCAAACACACGCTGCTCGGTGGGCAGGTTGCGATCTTGCGTATTGGCCACCAGCTCTTGCGCCAATACCAGTGCCAGCGCGTCTTGCGCAAAGGCGCGCGGCGTGTCGCGAAAGACGTTGCGCGAGAACTGGTCCAGAACGATGATCTCCGCCAGCCGTCCGCTCGCCGTCGCACGCCACGCAAACAACTCACACTGGGCCGCAGCCTCCAACGTATCGCCAAACCGCGCGCGAATGATGTCGTCTAACGCGGCGTCTTTTACAAAGTGCTGCTTGGCGGTTAGTTCTTGAAACCAGAAGTGGAGGATGGATTGGGGTTGCATAGATAAATTCAGTTGCGCTAGGACTGACGACGCATTTTCACGGCGAAGCTAGATGGAATGCTCATCTGGCGTGATCCTGGAATCAAAGTAAACGTTTCGCCCGCTGCAATCGTTCCCACTTTATCCACAGCAAGATAGAAACCGCAAAAACCGCTTTGCGCCATCGCCTTGGCAGCCGTGTTGAAACCCATCGTTGCATTGAACTTAAAACACGGTTCGCGCGGGTCGGTGACGCGAAGTGTGCAACTCGGGAACTCCAGTACGTCACCCACCCACACATCCGACTCCAGCAAACCTGCCAGCGTCAAGTTCTCGCCCATCGAACCAAAGGGAAGTGAGTCATCAATCAGCCCTAAGCCCTTATCAGCTCTGGCTTTTCGCCAGAACTCGTAGTGCTCGGAGGGATAGGCATAGACCGCTTTGCTGAGGCCTCCATGCACATCAGGGTTAGCTTGCTCGTCGCCTTGCAGGCCAATACCAGTAAGGCTTACAGAGCCTGCTCTGGGCGTTTTTCTAATCGCTGTCATGACGCGCCTGCCCTCAATCATCATGCCTGTGGCTTTGGCTGTTTGAACGCCTAGAAGTTTCATACTGACTCCAGAGGAAAAATTTTAAATAAATATCAACTAGGCACGCTTATGAAACATACCCGATGCGCCGCTTGCGCGCCGAATCTCGTCTGCTGTCGCAAGCAACTCATCTGCCAACTCTTCCATTCGTGCCTCCGTTAAACGAACCAGTGGCCCCGCGATAGTCACGACGCCAATGGCTCCCGAGGGAGATCGCACAGGAGCCGCCATTGCCGTCATCGATGGTGAAAAAACCTCGCTAATCATGCTAAAGCCACGTTTGCGTGCCAGGTGGATGTAGGCCAGTAACGCCTTCGTATTTGTTGGCGCTTTGGGTCCAAAATCTTTAGGCATCCCAAAGCCCTGCGCTGCCACCAATTGAAGTGCTTCTTTATCCGTCATGGTGGAGAGCCAAGCATGTCCCGCCGAACTGCACGACAGCCGTACCGACGTCCCCATATCGGGGTCATAGCGTAGACCACGGCGCGCACCTTGAGCCTTTGCCACAAAGGTTAAATCATCACCATCCACAACCGCCAGCCTGACCAACTCGCCTGAGTGCTCAGCCAGCCGATCCAACATAGGCTGTGCGATATCGACTGTGCCGGAAGCACTTAAAAATCCCAGCCCTAAGGAAACTAGCTTGATGGTTAAAACATATTCCCCTTGCTCGCGCGCTTGCCGAACATAGCCACAGCGGCACAACTCTGTCAGCAGCCTGTGCGTGGCGCTGAGCGGTATGCCTAGCGTGTCGGCAATCATCGATACGGTTTGCCCCTCTGGATGAGCAGCAAGTTGTTCAAGGGCACGGAAGCTTCGCTCCAAAAGACTACTCATATAGGGACTCTGAATTGGTGATGTAAGCCAATGATACTTATTCGTCTTTATTGCTGTTGATGTGTCAACTTCATAAAAGTGGAAAGACTTTCCATTTTTATGAATACAATCCAAATGTTCTCTCATTTCATTTCTTCAAAGGACTCATCATGCAATTTCAACGTCTCCCCATGATCCTCGGCACCCTACTTCTTGGAAGCGCCGTCTGCGTATCGGCACAGGACATACAAGAAAGAACCATCAAATTCGGACATCTCAACAATGCCGACCATCCCGTCAGCTTTGGCGTGAAGCGCTTTGGTGAATTGGTATTGGCCAAAAGCGGCGGCAAGATAAAGATTCAAGAGTTCCCATCGTCAACGCTTGGCAACGAACTGCAACAGCAGTCTGCCTTGCAAGGCGGCATACAAGAAATGTCGGCACCCGCAACCACTTCCTTAGCGGGCATCGTTAAAGAGTTTGGTTTGGTTGACTTCCCTTTTTCAGTCGCTAATTTTGCGCAGGCTGATGCCCTTTTAGATGGCCCACTCGGCCAAGCACTCATTGAGACACTACCCGCAAAAGGTCTGATTGCGCTGGGTTATTGGGATCTTGGCTTTCGCAATGTCACGAACAGCAAACGCCCGATCACCAAGCCTGAAGACCTTGAAGGTCTGAAGATTCGCGTCATCCCCAACCCCGTATTCCTAGACACCTTTAAGGCATTCAAGGCCAATCCACTGCCGATGCCATTCAGTGAACTCTATAACGCCCTAGAGTCGAAGGCTGTGGACGGTCAAGAAAATCCTTTTGCCGTTATCCAGTCGAACAAGTTCTACGAGGTTCAAAAATACGTCAGCGCGACCAATCATGTCTATGCGGCCAACATTGTGTTGGTCAGCAAGCGTTTTTGGGACAAGCTATCTACCGCTGAGAAAAAGATCATGAATGATGCCGCCAATGAAACACGTGGCTATCAGCGTCAGGTGAGCCGCTCAGCCGCGCAAAAAGCGGTGGGCGAGCTACAGACTAAAGGTATGCAATACAACGAATTGAGTGCCGCAGAGCAAGGCCGCATGCGCCAAATTGCCAAGCCCGTTACCGACCGCTTCATGAGCACGTATGACCCCGCCATTGTGAAGCTGTACACCACTGAACTGGCACGCATCCAGAAATAAACTTATGAAAATCCTTGTACTACATGGCCCCAACCTCAACCTCTTTGGTCGCCGCGAACCGCATATTTACGGAACGACAACGCTGGCTGAGATCAACGCAAAACTAGAGTCTCTTGCCAAAGAGCTGTCCGTCGATTTGGAAATTTTTCAATCCAATCACGAAGGTGCCTTAATTGACAAGCTACATGAAAACATTGATACCGTGCAAGGTGCTTTGCTGAATCCTGCAGGCCTTACCCAGCATGGCGTGCCACTGCATGATGCCATCAAAGCCATGCCGTTCCCCATGCTTGAGATTCACATGAGCAACATCGCAGCGCGTGAAGCTTGGCGTACCCACTCCATCATCTCGCCTGCTGTAAAGGCAACGATTCAAGGTCTAGGCTGGCGATCCTATACAGCAGGGCTCCGCGCTTTAGTTGAAACCCTTATGGAAGCAAATCACAAGGCTTGACCCGACACAAGCTCGGGATTGCGTTTTACTAAAGCCTGGATGTACGAACAAACGGGCACGGATACGATGCCGTGCTCGCGTAAGTACGCATAGGTTTTTTCAACCAGCACCTGCCCCACGCCTTGCCCACGCAGGGCTGCGGGCACTTCGGCGTGTAGCAAATACCATGTGTCGCCTCTAATTTCGTAATCCACCCACGCGGTGTGACCGTTCCAGTCGAGGGTGAATTGATGGTTGTCTGGGTGATGTTTCAGCATACGCTCGATTATGCAGACTACAGTAATATCTATTCTTTTTATCTGGAGAAACCCCATGAGTCGCGAAGTCGTTGTTGTCAGCGGTGTGCGTACTGCCATTGGTACATACGGTGGAAGTCTAAAAGATATTCCTCCGACCGAATTAGCGGCCAATGTGGTGCGCGAAGCCTTGGGACGTGCCAACGTAGAGGGCAAAGATGTGGGGCACGTGGTGTTTGGTCATGTGGTGAATACCGAACCGAAAGACATGTATTTGTCCCGCGTGGCCGCCATCCAAGGCGGCTGTGCAGAAGGTACGCCTGCCTTTAACGTCAACCGTTTGTGTGGTTCTGGCTTGCAAGCCATCGTGTCTGCCAGCCAAAGTATTTTGCTGGGCGACACCGACATTGCCATTGGCGGCGGTGCAGAGAATATGAGCCGCGGCCCTTACGCTAGTTTGAATATGCGCTGGGGCGCACGTATGGGCGACGCCAAAATGGTGGACATGGTGGTCGGCGCGTTGCATGACCCGTTCCACACCATCCACATGGGCGTAACTGCCGAAAACATCGCCGCCAAGTGGGGCATTACGCGTGAGCAACAAGATGCGCTGGCGGTAGAAAGCCACAACCGCGCCGAGCGTGCCACAACCAACGGCTACTTCACCTCGCAAATTTTGCCGACGATTTTGAAGTCTAAAAAAGGTGACATTTCGTACGCCACCGACGAACACTTCCGCGCCAACTGCCAAGCCGCCGACATGGCAAAACTGAAACCTGTGTTCGTTAAAGAAAACGGCACGGTCACGGCAGGCAACGCCTCAGGGATTAACGATGCAGCTGCCGCCGTGGTGTTGATGGAGGCAGGAGCTGCCAAAGCCCGTGGGCTCAAGCCCCTAGCGCGTTTGGTGGCTTACGCACACGCAGGCGTTGACCCCAAATACATGGGCATTGGCCCTGTGCCTGCCACGCAGGCGGCACTCAAAAAAGCAGGACTCTCCGTACAAGACTTGGACGTGATTGAAGCCAACGAAGCCTTTGCCGCACAAGCCTGCGCCGTGACGCGCGACCTTGGACTTGACCCTGCAAAAGTCAACTCCAACGGGTCGGGCATTTCGCTTGGACACCCTATCGGGGCAACGGGCGCGCTGATTACGGTGAAGGCCTTGTATGAGCTAGAGCGCATTCAAGGTCGCTATGCGCTAGTCACCATGTGCATTGGTGGTGGTCAGGGCATCGCAGCTATTTTTGAACGCATGTAATGACAAAACTGGAACGCAGCATGATCGAAAAACACCTAGATATTCCAACCGCCCACGGCGCGATGAACAGTTTTGTCGTCTATCCAGAAGAAGGCGGAGAAAACGGCAAATTCCCCGTGGTGCTTTTTTACATGGATGCCCCTGGCTACCGCGAAGAGCTACGCGATATGGCGCGGCGCATAGCCGCTGTGGGCTATTACGTGGTGCTACCGAATTTGTACTATCGTACCTCGCGCGACTTCTACCTGAAAGAGCGTACCGAGCCCGCAATGGCAGAAATGTTTGGGTACATGGACTCGATTTCGAATAGCCTTATTACCGACGACACGGGAGCAATGCTGAAGTTTGTGGATGCTCAAGCACAGGCAGATGCCATGCGTGTGTCGGGGCTGGGTTATTGCATGAGCGGTCCGTTTGTCTTTGCGGCTGCTGGCAAGTACCCCGAGCGTTTCAAATCTATTGCCGCCATCTACCCTGCCCGCATGGTGACCGATAAACCTGATTCACCTCACGCGATGGCCGCGCCCATCCAATGCGAAACCTATGTCGCCTGCGCTGAAATCGACAAATGGGCATCGCCTGCCGAAATCAAATTAGTTGAAGACAAGCTTGCACGCGATGGCACGCCGCACCGCATTGAGTGGTACGGCGGTTGCGAGCATGGCTTTGCGTTTCCTAAGCGTCCGATCTACAACCAAGCAGCGGCGGAGCGACATTGGGAGCGGCTCTTTGCGCTTTGGAAGCGTACGCTGTCATGAAATTTTTCAACTTCAATGTTGGCTGGCCAAGAGGGGGTTTTGTTGCTGCCGTGTTGCTGGTTTTGCCTGGTCTGGCTCTGTCTCAAAACAGTTCAAACAACTATCCCGCAAATAGCGCCGTTCGGACCGTACACATCCGAGGCTCGGCCACATTTGAAACCATCGTGCAATCCCTAGCCGAGCAGTTTATGCGCAGCCACCCTGCCACCTCAGTGGTGGTTAGCGCTGGCGGCACGTCGCGCGGCTATCTGACCTTGCTCGATAGGACGGCCGATATGGCCATGGTGAGTGGCGCGCCTTCTGAAGACACACTAGATGAAATAACTCGCAGTGGTATGAAATTGGTCAATGTTCCGTTCAGGCGCGTCGCGATGGCGCCTGCCGTTCACTTCAGCAACCCTGTCAATGACCTCAGCGCCATCCAATTACGCGAAATTTTTACTGGGCGGATCAACAACTGGAAGTCAGTCGGCGGAAAAGATGCCACGATCAACGTCTATGTTGGCCCACCCAGCGATGGCATCACCAACACCTGGAGTGAAAAGGTCCTAGGAGATTCAGACACCTTCACCCCTAGAGCACGTAGCGCAGAACTGCCGCAGCGTGTTGCCCGCGTCGAGGGCGACCCTTTTGGCATTACTTACCTAGCAACCGAGTCGCTCAAAAACAAAGAACTTAAAGTCCTGTCGGTGGACAAGGTCATGGCAGGCGCAGACAGCGTACTCAGTGGCCGCTACACCTTGCTGGCACCGCTGATGTTTGCCACGCGTGACAAGCAGTCACCGCAGGTGCAGAAGTTTCTGCAGTTTGTGGGCAACCTCTCAGTACCCATATCCAATTCGGTTTTTGCACTGCCGAGTACATCGCCTACACCGGCCCCACGATGAAGAGACGCTATGCCACCGCTGGACTTGTCACAGCCCTTGCAGGGGTGGCTGCTTATCCCTTGTGGCAATGGATACAAATTCGCCACTCGCCAGCTCGCTTCAATGCCTTGCTGATAGGCGGTGCGTCGGCGATGTACGAGCTGAACGTCGCTTTAGGCAAGGAGTTTGAGAAGCAATATGGCGTGAAGGTTATTGTGGAACGCGGTGGTTCATTGCAAGGGCTTTTGGCCGTCAAACGGCATGCCATCGATATTGCGTCTATGGCGCGTGACCTGCAAGGCTCAGAGGCAGAACCGCAAGCACACAACCATCTGATTGCAAGAGATGCGATTGCGGTCGTGGTAAACGCCCAAAGTCCGGTGAAGCAACTCAGGCAGGAGCTGGTTCGTGACGTGCTAACTGGAAAAATTGACAACTGGAAAACACTGGGCGGTTCCGACAGACCGATAGAGGTGGTGATGCGCCCACGTGAGTCGTCCACCAGCCGCTATGTCAGCGAATTTGTTCTTGAAGGCGCTGATTGGGCTTTAAAAGTACATTTAGTAAAAACCAAGGAAGAAGTGCTCGGATTGATCCGTAAGAACCCCTACGCGATCGGCTGCGTTGCGACCGACGATGGTGGTTTACCCGCTGATATTGTTGCGCTTGATATTGACAACACACCGATAGCACGCGAGACCGTGCTCAGTGGTCGCTACCCTTTCACACGCTCCTTGTATCTTGTGACTTACGGGCTGGCGCGACAGCAAGCGCTTGATTTTATCGCTCTGGCGGAATCGCCCATAGGTCAGGCGATTGTCGACAAAGCTGGTTTTATAGCCGTCAGGTAGTACATGGCCAACGAAGCACACAACATACTCAACGACTGGCTCAAGCGTCTACAGCGCAATGAGCGCGTGCGAAAAATATTGGCCCTTGGGTTGCTCCTCGCATTGCTTGGCATTGCAGGGCACTATGTTTACGAGGTATTGCCCAGAACCTATTCACTGAAGATCACGGGGGGCGATATTCTGGGCAACCGGCACTACTTGGCTGGCGCATTGCGTGACGACGTACTACCCGACGGGGTGCGCCTTGACGTACTGCCGTCAGAGGGCTCGCAAGATGCGCTGACGCGGGTTTCCGAAGGCAAACTGGATTTTGCGCTGATACAAGGTGGTCTGGAGCTGCCGTTCCCGAACGTGGTCCATGTCGCCAATCTTGCACCCGAGTTGCTGCACTTTCTGGTGCGCCCAGACATCAAGGACATTGCTGGCCTGCGCGGCATGCGCATCAACCTGGGCAGCAAAAAAGGAGGCACACGGGTCATCGCCAAGCAGTTGCTGGAGTTTTCTGGCATGGAAGATGGCGTCGATTATGTTGAAACCAATTTGAGCACCGAGGACTTGCTGGCATTGCGCAAAGACCGCATTCCCGATGTGATTGTCATCACGTCGTTCGCGCCTTCAAACGTAGCAGACTACATTGTCAAACAACACGGCTACAGTCTTTTGGAGATTCCCTTCCCTAGCGCATTGGCGCTGCGTCAGGGTTGGGTTGCGGACACGAGAGTCATGGCTTACATGTACAGCGTTCAGCCACCTGTGCCACCACGCGATGTCAAGACGGTGGGCGTTAATTTACAGTTGGTCGCAAACGCCAATCTAGACCCACGTGCCGTATTTAAAATTTTGGAAGGCGTTTACAGCCCTGCACTGCAGATGCGGCTCAAGATGAAATTTGATGAAGACAAGATTTTGGAATCTTCCAGTTATCCTTTGTCCAGTGGCACGCGAATGTTCATGGACCGTAAAAATCCATTGCTTTCGCAGGCAACCCTCAAAAAGATTGAATCGTTTTTTGGCCTGATACTGTCAGTGGCATCCACAGTGATTGTGGTCTTCAAGTGGTTCAAAGGCGCGCCTGCTGAACCAGTAAAACCCGAGACGGACGATGCATTTTTTATCAGCCTAATAGAACGCGTGCTTGGGATAGACAGCACGATCGACGCGTCGCCGAGCGGATTACTTTCATCTGATCAACTAGGCGCCTTGCAAAGAGACCTCTCAGACATTAAGGCGGTGGCCATGAAGCGATTGACAGCGAACGGCCCATTGGCCAACGTCAATCTAGTGCCTCAACTCTTTAGCGCCATCGCAGATTCGCGTGCCAGACTTGAATATATAAGGGGAAAGACATGACTAACTATTTGCTCCTTGCGATCATCGCCCTTGGCTTGTCCGGCTGTGCTGCAATGGCGCCATCTGATATGTCATCCAATGCGGCTTATGAGGCGGCCATTGCAGATGCTGCAGTAGCGAGTCCCCGCAAGGTCAGTGTGCTGATGCCTTTGCCGAGCGCTGACAAGGTACGTGTCGTTTCTTGGGTCACGCAAAGCCGCACGCCTTGTAAGGCACCTGATACAAGCTGCACCACCACCACTCCGCCAGATCGTATTTGGGTCACGTTGGCGGGTGAAGTGCAGGCACGTTGCCGCGCGTGGGGCTTGCGCGGGGATGCCTTGCGTCAACGGCTGGAACAGCTGCTAGGCCTACCCTTAGACCCGCCGGTGCAATTTCGCAAAGCCCAGTTCGTGACCATGGAAGTCCCCCGTGAGCGCATCGACAGGCCTTGCCTTGGCATTGACGACACCAACCCACAACGCCCGATGTGCACCGTCGGCATACAGGCTAAGAGAGCCCTGGATGTACGCGATTACGTGCTAAAACAAATGGCGGACTCATTCATTGTGGGTGGCTCGGGCGGCCCTGGTTATCCTTTCACCCGTCTGGGTTACACCTACGACTGGAATCAGCTCAATGCCCAACCAAACCACTACGGTGCTTCAGAATTTTTAGTCCAAGCCAGCACATCTGCAACCGTCATCACGCAACAAGAAACCGACGCTTACTGTGCCCAGCCTTAGTCACCAGATACATCACGCGATTCTGTGTCTTTATTAAGCCGCTACCTGACCCAAGCACACAAAGCTGAGTTGTCAAAGCGGGTGACGCCCAACGGTTTTCAACTGATGGATGCGATTCGTTCTGGCCTGCGTCATCCAGACAGTTCAGTCGGAGTCTATGCGCCTGACGGTCAGAGTTATGACGTTTTTCGTGAACTGTTTGAACCGATTCTTGAAAGTTTTCAAGCGCACAGTTTGGCTCACCGCACTGACCTGGCATGTCTCAATCCAGCAGCGGTTATATCCACCAGAATCAGGATGGCACGCAATCTCTCTGGTCATGTCTTTCCAGCCAGCATGTCAAGATCAGAGCGATTGAGTGTGGAGGAAAAAATAACGAAGGCTTGCTTTGACCTAGCACCTGACTTTCAAGGTACGGTCCTCCCACTGCAGGACATCCCTCCCCACCGACTTGACGACATGGTCTCTCAAAATTTAGCCTTCGGACCCGAGGACAAGTACATGGCGGCAGCGGGCATTCACGCTGACTGGCCAATCGGAAGAAGTATTTTCAATGCACATACACAACAACTATCGGTCTGGATTAATGAAGAAGATCACCTGCGGGTTGCTGTTGTTTTGCCCGGGGCACGCGTTTCCGCCTGCTATCAAACCCTATGCTTGGGCATGTCGCGCTTGGCTGCGAAACTGAATTTTTGTGAGGATGCACAGCGCGGTTATTTAACCAGTTGCCCCAGTAATGTGGGCTCTGCCATGCGGATAACCTACAGAATAGATCTCGGCCAAGACTCTTCACAAAACTTGCTTTTGCAGGACTTGAAATCCGAAGGCCTCATTCAAATTCGCGACGCCACAGGTGAACACGCGACACTCACCAGTGGGCTTGTCGACATCAGTTTTCGCAATCGCGTTGGCATTTCAGAAAGCCACATGCTGCGGGACATGAGCATGCTGTTAAAAACCGCTTGAAATAAAAGGACATCCTATGACAACCGAAGCATTTATTTATGACGCGATTCGCACGCCGCGTGGCAAAGGCAAAAAAGACGGCAGTTTGCACGAGGTCAAACCCATCAATTTGCTGGCGCGAGTTCTGACTGAACTACAACGCCGCAACGACTTTGACACCGCGGCAGTGGACGATGTGGTGATGGGCGTGGGGGCGGGTATGGGGATTGCGACTATTGTTGAGAGGGTTTAGGGTTCGCGAGTTAAACACTAAATTTATATATATAATTTAATATATGCTATTTGAAATAGATGCCAACAAAAGCAAGAGCAATCTGACGAAGCATGGACTCACACTGGAGCAAGCCATTCCTGTTTTTGATGACCCTTTTGCTTATACGTTTGGGGCGCATATTGAAAATGGTGAAGAGAGATTAAAAACAGTGGGGACATTGCAAGGCATGTTAGTTGCGCTTGTGATTCACACATATCAAAACTCAGATGACGGGGAAATGATTCGCTTGATTTCTGCACGAAGGGCTGATAAAACCGAAAGGAAGATTTATGAAAAAAACCGTATCCACTAAATCGACATTCACACGCGCAGTAGCTGCGCCTATGTCTGCCAGCCAGTTGGCTGCACTGAAAGCGCTGCCTGATTCTCAAATCGACTATTCAGATATTCCTAAATCACTCGCAAGTGAATTGGCAAACGGAACAGTTGGTCGTTTTTATCGGCCTATCAAAAAACCTATCTACACAAACGTCGATGCCGATGTTTTAGCGTGGCTCAAAAGCACGGGACGCGGCTATCAAACACGAATCAATGAAATCCTAAGGCAAGCTATGTTGTTGGGTGTGCAGACGCGTAGCGCTTAGATCACATTCAGGCAACTAGTGATCGGTACTCTTGGTATTAGCGCACAAGTTTGGGACGTGTTTCCTTCAGATAGTAGTCTCTGCCCGTCGCCCCTGTAAACGCCCATCTGCGCCGCAGGCTCTCCGTCATCTCGGGGAGCCAGAAATCCTCCGATATCTTCTCTATTTGTGGGCGTCTTTCGATCATTATTTCGGCAATCAATACACCTTGCTCTTCGTTCAATCGAGCCACAGATTTGCCTTGAGCATCCACAATTTGGCTGCAGCCCAAATAGCGTCCATGAGCCTGTCGATCGAATGCTAAGGATGTATAGGTGGGATTCAAACCTGCAAAGTTAGCATGAACAACTGGGACACCGAGCATGCGAGCCATCCTGTTAGGTGCTGCGTTGATCAACGCTTGATGCTCGCCCCAGTTAGCCCGCGCCTGCTCTGGACGAAACCCGGGCCATTCGCGCTCTGGGTCGGCAGTCCACCAGCCAGATGAAGCCAAGAGAATATCGACTTTACCTAGCAGTCGCTTTGCGGTTCGATTTCGCACAATCTCCCAGCAAAGAGCCGTTCCGATCCCAGTACCTGCATGGGTGAATGCCCCATCAGCTGAGCTTCCCACTCGTGTAGGTATTTTCTGTGAAGCGGTTCGCGCACCTTCCCTCGATAGTCTCTCGGTATATGCATCGTCTTCACCGCCGGCGTAGAACGAGCTTTCAAATACCGTAGTGGGGAAATCCTTATCGTGTGTAAATGTTGACCCATCTGGGCAGGCTAGAACTTGCGTGTTAAACGCGTCTCCACCACTTTTGGACATGAAAGAGCCGCAAATATAGGCTTGCCCAAGTTTGGCAAGCTCCTTGAGTAGTTCGACGGGTCGGCCATCAACAGGCTGATAGGAGTCGAATAGGGACTGCTGCATTGCAGTTCCTGTAGGGAAAAACTCGGGCAATACCACGTAACGCGCCCCTTTATTCAGCGCTTCACGAACCATAGCATTGGCACGACCGAGATTGAAATTGATGTCTCCAAGCTTCGGCTCAAACTGAATCGCGGCAACTCGCTGAGCGCCTCGGTCTATCTTCACCTGTGCGACACCAGTAGCTGGTAAAACAAAAGTTAGGGCGGCTCTGGTGAACGCACTAGCGCCCGCAAGTTTCAGTATCTGACGGCGCGGATATGTCATAGATCGACTCCAATGAAAAGTTAGACAACTTCACGTGACGAGTGTAGCTACTCAATCCAACTGCAATTTCCGCTGCTTGATGAGTTTCGCCCACTTCTCATTTTCAGATTTAACGAAGGCGACAAACTCGTCTTGACTCTTAAAAGACAGGCGGGTAGCGCGCAAACTCTTTGGAGGTCTATCATTTGCCTCATGGACCAAACAACCTCTGACCTCCTCACACAAACCAACGCTGGCGCGCCTATGGGCGATTTGATGCGCCGCTATTGGGTTCCTATTCTTGGCTCGGATGAAATTAAAGAGCCTGACGGTGCGCCCGTTCGCGTCAAGATTTTGGGCGAGAAGCTGCTCGCCTTTCGCGACTCAGAAGGCGTGCCTGCGCTGATCTCGGAGTTCTGCACCCACCGGGGTGTTTCGCTGTTTTTTGGACGCAATGAAGAGTGCGGCATCCGCTGCTCGTACCACGGGCTCAAGTTTGATCGCACAGGCGCGTGCGTGGATGTGCCTTCTGCCAAAGGCCAAGCGCAAGTGATGGAGCGGATGCGCATCACGGCGTATCCTTGCATTGAACGTGGTGGCATCGTGTGGGCCTTTATGGGTAAGGCTTCCGAGATGCCTGAGCCGCCAACCCTTGAGTGGTGTACCTTGCCAGCCAGCCATGTGTTTGTGAGTCGCCGTTTGCAGCAAAGCAATTATTTGCAAGCGATTGAAGGCGGCATTGACACCGCCCATGTGTCTTACGTTCACAAATACGAAGTGGACATTGACCCGATGCACAAAGGCGTGAAGGCGCTGGACTACATCAAGGCCGACGGCAATGTGGTGTTTGAGATTGAGCAAACCGCCGCAGGCCTGACGCTGTATGGCCGCAGGAATGGTGACCTGAACAGCGAGGGCGTTGCAGATACGTATTACTGGCGCATCACGCAGTTCATCTTCCCGTGGTTTACGCTGATTCCGCCGTTTGGCGATCACTCACTCGGCGGTCATGTGTGGGTGCCTGCGGACGACGAAAACTGCTGGGCGTGGAGCATTAACTATCGCCCCGACCAACCACTGTCTGAGCATGAACTGGGAGAAATGAAAGCGGGTTACGGTATCCACGTGAAGTACGAAGCGCCGCCAGAGGGGCAACCCATGACTTGGCGTCCGATGAAAAACAAGGACAACGACTATTTGATTGATCGGCAAGCGCAAAAAGACAAGCGCTCGTACAGCGGTATTTTTGGTTTCTCGGAGCAAGACGCATCGCTGCAAGAAAGCATGGGCGCGATTCAAGATCGCACTGCCGAGCGACTGCTGTCAACCGACAAAGGCATTGTGATGGCGCGGCGCATGTTGCAGGAAGCTGCCCTTGGTTTAGCCGAAGGCATTGAACCGCCTGCACTCACCGCCAAGTCCCATTCCGTCAGGGCTGCGGGTGTGATGTTGCCTAAAGAGCTTGACCCTAAGCCGTGGGCACGCGACAAGATTGAAAACGTCACTGGGAAACCGATTTATTCTATTTAAGGAGCGATGCTATGAAACGATTGAATGTATTTTTTACGCTTGCACTGGGCCTTGGCCTTGCGACCACCAATTACGCCCAAGAGTGGTCGCCCACCAAACCCGTGCGCATCATCGTCCCCATCATTGGTAGCACCAACGATGTGTTGGCAAGGATGATTGCACCGCGCTTGCAAGAGGCGATTGGTCAGCCCGTGGTCGTAGAAAACAAAGCGGGCGCGGGTGGCAATATTGGTGCGGATTTTGTGGCGAAATCTGCACCCGATGGGCACACGTTACTTGTTGGATACAACGCACCGATTGCTGTCAATATCTCACTGTTTGACAAGATGCCTTTCGACCCCGTGCGCGACCTTACTCCGATCACGCTAGCTGTCACGGCATCGCAATATCTAGCGGTCAATCCCAAGCTCCCCGTGAACACCGTGGCCGAGCTGGTTGCGCTGGCCAAAGCGCAGCCCGGCAAAGTTTCGTACGCGTCCATTTCGGTTGGCAGCGCTTCGCACTTGACGATGGAAATGCTGAAATTGGCGGCGCAAGTGGACATCACGCACATTCCCTACAAAGGCACAGCGCCTGCGGTCACTGATTTGATTGGCGGCAGCGTGCAAACTGGATTTTTTGTACCCGGCAACGTGCAGCAATTCGCCAAAGAAGGGCGTCTGCGTTTGATTGCGTCTTCAGGTGCAAAACGTATGGCCAGCACACCGAACATTCCCACCATGATTGAGTCGGGCTACCCCGACTTGATTGGCACAGCGTGGATTGGTTTTTTGACGGCAGGCGGCACGCCGCGCCCCATTATTGACCGCTACAACAAAGAGATTGTCAAAATTTTGAATACACCCGACATCAAAGAAAAACTGCTCGGCATGGAGTTTGATTTTGTGGCGAGTACCCCTGAATATTTTTCGGCTTGGATCAAAACCGAAATCGTGCGCTGGGGCAAAGTGATTAAAGCCACGGGCGCGAAAGCGGATTAATGAATCGACTCCACGGTAAATCAGCCATCATCACGGGCGGCGGTGCGGGCATTGGTGCCGCCATTGCCCATCTGTTTTGCGCAGAAGGCGCGGCGGTCACGTTGGTCGATCTTGATGAGACTGCGCTGCAAACCACGTGCACGGCTATTCGCACGGAACACGCCGAGGCACAAGTCACCTATTTAGTTGCAGATATTAGCCATAGCGATGCTCCAGAAGCCTCACTGGATATGGCTTTGCGAGCACATGGTCACGTGGATACGCTGATCAATAACGCGGCGATGCGCAGCACCAGTGCCCTAGCGGATGCCTCGCCTGAGGAGTGGCAAGCCTTGCTGGGTGTCAACCTTGTGGGTGCGGCCAATTTTTGCCGCGCTGTTTTGCCAAGCCTGCGCAAACGCCCGGGCAGCAGCATTGTGAATGTGTCGTCGTGCTATGCCGTCACGGGTCGCAAAGGGATGGGACTCTACGATGCCAGCAAAGCCGCGCTACTTGCTTTGACCCGTACTTTGGCGTTTGAGGAAGCGTCTTACGGCATTCGTGTCAATGCCGTCTGCCCAGGCTCGACGCTGACAGACTTTCACGTCAAAAAGGCGCAAGCTGCGGGCAAACCCATCGACCAGCTCAAAACCGAGCGCCAAGCCACATCTCTGCTGGCACGCTGGGCAAGTCCCGAAGAAATTGCCTATCCCGTTTTGTGGTTAGCGAGTCACGAAGCCTCTTTCATTACGGGCACCACCTTAATGGTCGATGGTGGCTTGCACGTGATGTAACGTCTTATCGTTTGTTTATTTGTTTAAAAGGATTCCCATGTTCACGAAAGCCCTATCCGTATTGACCTTCGGCATCATTGCCTCGGTAAGCCTTATCCAGCAAGGCTTAGCGCAAAGCGCTGCGTCCAGCTACCCCAGCAAACCCATCACGCTGGTGGTGCCCAATCCGCCAGGTGGTTTTGTGGATGCGTCGGCGCGGATTTTGTCGGACTCGCTTGCCAAGGTGACCAAGCAATCGGTAGTGGTGGACAACCGAGGCGGTGGCAGTGGCAACGTGGCGTACAGCTATGTGGCGCGTGCAGCGGCAGATGGCTATACGCTGCTCAATTCGTACTCGGCGTATCACACAGGCAATCCAAGCCTCGCCGCTAACTTGCCTTGGGCGCAAAAAGATTTCGCACCTGTGGCGCTGATCACCATTGCAACCAACGTGATTGCGGTGCATCCGTCTGTGCCTGCCAACAACCTCGGTGACTTCGTCAAATACGTCAAAAATAATCCTGGCAAGCTGAGCTACGCATCGCAAGGCAGCGGCTCACTCTCGCACCTTGGCACAGAACTGTTCAAACTGCAAACGGGCACGCACATGGTGCACATCCCGTACCGCGGTTCGGGCCCTGCTATTTCGGATGTGCTATCGGGACAGGTGCAGGTATTTATTACCACACCCCCCTCAGTCATGGGGCACGTGCAAGCTGGAAAATTGAAAGGCTTGGCAGTAGCTGGTAAATCTCGTCATCCAGGCTTGCCCACTGTACCGACAACAGCGGAAGCAGGATTGAAAGGGTTTGAGCTGGAGGCATGGATTGGCATCTTCGCGCCAGCCGCTACGCCAGCGGATGTGGTGGCAAAACTAAGCGCTCAAATCAAATCGGCGCTGGAGCTACCAGAGACCAAGACCCGCGCTGATAACGCGGGGGTCGAGCTGCGCTATGGCAACCCCGAGCAGTTAGCGTCTTTAGTGAAATCCGAGACTGCGCTTTGGGCAAAAACCATCAAAGCGGCGGGAATTACGGCGGAGTAAATATGAAAAAAGCCGCAAAAACAAAAATTTCTACGGCTTTTAATCTGGTGGCCTGGGGCGGAATCGAACCACCGACACAAGGATTTTCAATCCTCTGCTCTACCGACTGAGCTACCGGGCCTGAGCCTCAAATTATATCCTGAGTGGGCGGCAGTTGTCTAGGCTTGCCATTTTCATCGATTGCCACATAGGTGAGCTGCGCCTCGGTGACCTTGGTATACGCGCCTTGCGAGCGCATGCGCTCGGCATAGACCTCGACGCTGACCGTGATGGAGGTGCGCCCCACGCGGGTGATTTCCGAGTAGAACGACAGCAAATCACCAATACGCACGGGCTGCTTAAAGATAAATTCGTTCACCGCCACCGTTGCCATACGGCCTTGCGCCCGCCTTGCGGGGAGTACGGAGCCTGCCAAGTCCACCTGCGCCATCACCCAGCCGCCAAAAATATCGCCATTGGCGTTGCAATCCGCAGGCATGGGGATGACTTTGAGCACGAGCTCTTTGTCGTGCGGGAGTGAGGTGATCGCTGGTGAAAGGTTGGACATAGTGACAATCAGTTGAATAAATGAATAACGTCATCATATTTGACGTTTAAAACCCGACCTCTATGCGCAATCACCACCACAGCAGCTCAGATCTGCCCCCCGCCTCCTCGTCCGCCGCCCCTATGCCGCGATCCGATTGGGCAACGCTGACGCGACTTTTCCCTTACTTGTGGCGCTACAAATGGCGCGTAGGCCTAGCGCTGGCGTTTATGGTGGCGGCAAAAATGGCCAATGTGGGCGTGCCAATCTTGCTAAAAACCTTGGTGGACGACATGACCATCACGCCCACGCGCGCCTTACTGGTCGTGCCCGTGGCGCTGCTCTTGGCCTACGGCGCGCTTCGGCTGTGCACCTCGCTGTTTACGGAACTGCGCGAGCTGATCTTCTCCAAAGCCACACAAGGCGCAACTCGCTCGATTGCACTTCAAACCTTTGAGCACCTGCACGCGCTCAGTTTGCGCTTTCATTTGGAGCGCCAAACAGGCGGCATGACCCGCGACATTGAGCGCGGGGTACGGGGCATCGAATCTTTGATTTCGTTTTCGCTTTTTAGCATCTTCCCCACGTTGATTGAAGTGGCTCTAGTGCTTGGCATTTTGGCTTTTAAGTTTGATGCGTGGTTTGCATGGATTACGCTTACGGCATTAGCTGTCTACATCGTGTTTACGGTCTCGGTCACAGAATGGCGAACCAAGTACCGCAAGCAAGCGAACGAAGCAGATTCGGCTGCGCACAGCAAAGCTGTGGACTCGCTGCTGAATTACGAAACGGTGAAATACTTCAATAACGAGGCGTTTGAATCTAAGCGATATGACGAAAGCTTAGAGCGCTATCGCCGCTCACGCATCAAAGCACAGACGACGCTGTCCTTGCTCAATACAGGTCAGCAGCTCATCATTGCCATCGGGCTTGTCGCCATGCTCTGGCTTGCGACAAAAGGTGTCGTCGGTGGCCGTATGACGCTAGGTGATTTAGTCATGGTGAATGCCTTCATGATCCAGCTCTATATCCCCCTCAATTTCTTAGGTGTGATCTACCGCGAGATTAAGCAAAGCCTCACCGATCTCGACAAGATGTTTGTGCTTTTGGAGCGTGAGCGTGAGATTGCTGACAAGCCGTCTGCCACACCACTTGCCCTGCAAGGCACGCCCAGTGTGGCCTTCAGCAATGTCGAATTTGCGTATGAAGCTAGTAGGCCCATCCTGCATGGCATCAGTTTTGAGATTCCTGCTGGCAAAACCGTCGCTGTCGTCGGCAGTTCAGGCTCGGGCAAATCGACGCTTGCGCGGCTGCTCTATCGCTTCTACGATATTCAATCTGGGAGCATCACGATTAACGGGCAAGATATTCAAGCCGTCACGCAAGCATCTTTGCGCAAATCGATTGGTATCGTGCCGCAAGACACGGTACTGTTTAACGACACCGTAGCGTACAACATCGGTTATGGCGATACCTCGGCAAGCCAAGCCCAGATTGAGGCGGCGGCTAAGGCGGCGCATATCCATGACTTTATCGCCAGCACACCGTTGGGCTATGGCACGATGGTGGGCGAGCGTGGTTTGAAGCTGTCGGGCGGCGAAAAACAGCGCGTGGCGATTGCACGGACGCTACTCAAAAATCCTAGTATTTTGATTTTTGATGAAGCCACATCGGCACTCGATACCACCAACGAACGCGCGATTCAAGCCGAAATTAAAAACCTCACGCAAAACAAAACGACGCTAGTGATTGCACACCGTTTATCCACCGTCATTGATGCGCATGAAATTTTGGTGATGAGCGCAGGGCGCATCATCGAGCGCGGCAACCACACTGCGCTTTTGGCGCTCGGCGGCAAATACAGCGAGATGTGGCGGATGCAGCAAGAGCAAAGCAGCGACCCTACTAAAATCGAGGCATGACAACACCTGCACAAGCATCCGCCCTCACCTTCATTCGCCAAGACGTGCAGGGCATGCACGCTTATGCCGTGCAAGACTCGCGCGGCATGGTGAAAGTTGATGCGATGGAAAATCCATATACGCTATCTGCTGAGCTGCAAGCCAAGTTAGGCGCACGCTTAGGCGCAGTCGCCATCAATCGCTATCCCGTCTTTCCTGTTGAGGATTTGCAAGCAGCTCTTAAAACATATGTAAATTTGCCAGTTGGCTATGCACTCATGCTAGGTAACGGCTCGGACGAATTGATCTCGCTACTCGCAATGGCGTGTTTGACCGCAAAAGACAAGCCCAAAAACACCATCCTTGCTCCGCTACCTGGCTTTGTGATGTACGAAATGAGCGCGCAATTGCAAGGACTGGACTTTGTGGGCGTTGCACTCACAGCAGACTTTGAGTTGGACGAAGCAGCGATGTTGGCGACGATTGCTCGCCACAAACCTGTCATCACCTACATTGCATACCCGAACAATCCGACGGCCAATTTGTGGAATGCCGACGCCATCAAAAAAATCATTGCCGCCTGTAAAAGCTACGGCGGCTTGGTTGCTATGGACGAGGCCTATCTTCCGTTTTCATCAAGAACATGGTTGGACGAAATTCGTACCAACCCAAATGCCAACAGTCATGTGCTTTTAATGCGCACGCTCTCTAAATTTGGACTGGCCGGTGCACGCCTTGGTTACATGATTGGCCCGTCAGCATTAATTGCGCAAATAGACAAACTACGTCCGCCCTACAACGTCAGCAGCCTAAACGCCGAAGTGGGATTGTTTGCGCTGGAGCATCAAGATGTGTTTGATGCGCAGGCAAGTAAGCTAAAAGCCGAGCGCGAGCGCTTGTTTGCTGGACTTCAAGCACTGGCGGGTATGAAACCGTTCCCTAGCGAAGCCAATATGATTTTGGTTCGCGTCCCTAACGCCGATGCCACTTTCGGCATGCTCAAATCCAAAGGTATTTTGATCAAGAACGTCTCTAAAATGCATCCATTGCTCGCCAATTGTTTGCGATTGACCGTTGGCAATCCTGAAGAAAACACATTGCTACTAAAAGAATTAGGGTCTGTCCCCAATTAATGATATGACTACACCACCACGCACAGCCACTATTTCCCGCAACACAGCGGAAACTCAAATCACCGTCAGCGTCAACTTAGACGGCACGGGCAAAGCCAACTTCAATACGGGCATTGGTTTCTTTGACCACATGCTCGATCAAATTGCACGTCATGGTTTGATTGACCTTGACATCATCGCAAAGGGTGATTTACACATCGACGGGCACCACACGGTAGAAGATGTCGGAATTACGCTAGGTCAAGCAGTAGCCAAAGCCGTGGGCGACAAGAAGGGCATTCGCCGTTACGGTCATGCCTATGTGCCGCTGGATGAGGCGCTTAGCCGTGTAGTGATTGACTTCTCGGGACGTCCTGGTCTGGTGATGAACGTACCGTTTAAGTCCAGCCAAATTGGAGCGTTTGATGTCCAGTTAGCGCACGAATTCTTTCAAGGCTTTTGCAATCACGCGTTTGTGACGCTGCATATTGACAACCTCAAGGGCGAAAACGCGCATCATCAGTGCGAAACTGTGTTCAAGGCTTTTGCCCGGGCGCTGCGCATGGCGCTAGAACTTGATCCGCGCTCGGCAGGCGTTATCCCTTCGACCAAGGGCTCGCTGTAAATCAGCGTCAACGTCTATGAGTAAAACAGTCGCCGTGGTGGATTACGGCATGGGCAATTTGCGCTCGGTGTCGCAGGCGGTCAAGGCCGCAGCCGTTGGCTCTGGCTATGAAGTCATCATCACCCAAAGCCCAGAGCTGGTAAGGGCTGCCGAGCGTATCGTGCTCCCAGGTCAAGGCGCTATGCGCGACTGCATGGGCGAGCTGAAAGCCTCTGGACTGATGGAGTCCTTGCTGGAAGCCGCAAAAAGCAAACCGCTCTTTGGCGTCTGTGTGGGTATGCAAATGTTGTTAGATCACAGTGCGGAAGGCGACTTGGCTACAGGAACTCCATCACTTGGGCTCATTGCAGGTGAGGTTGTGAAATTTGATTTAGCCTCGCAAATGCAAGCTGACGGCTCGCGCTTTAAAGTGCCACAAATGGGTTGGAATCGCGTGATGCAAACTCAACATGGCAGCGCTGTGCATCCTGTGTGGGCGGGCGTGCCCGATCAAAGTTACTTTTATTTTGTGCATAGTTTTTATGCCCAACCAATTGACAAACAGCACATCGCAGGCGAGACTGACTACGGTTCTAGGTTTGCCTCGGCTATTGCACGGGATAACCTCTTTGCGACACAATTTCACCCAGAGAAGAGCGCTGCACAAGGGCTTGCGCTCTACCGTAATTTTTTAAGTTGGAAACCTTAACTGGAAATATCAGATCATGATTTTGATCCCCGCCATCGACCTGAAAGACGGTCACTGCGTTCGCCTCAAGCAAGGCGACATGAACCAATCCACCACTTTTGGCGAAGACCCAGCCGTCATGGCTAAAAGCTGGCTGGATAAGGGCGCGCGGCGCCTGCACCTTGTTGATTTGAATGGCGCATTTGCAGGCAAGCCACAAAACTTCACCGCCATCAAAGCGATTCTCGCGGCTGTGGGCGACGACATCCCTGTGCAATTGGGCGGTGGCATCCGCGACATGGACACCATCGAAAAATACATTGACGCGGGCATGCGCTACGTCATCATTGGCACGGCAGCGGTCAAAAATCCAGGCTTTCTCAAGGAAGCCTGTATTGCGTTTGGTGGCCACATCATCGTCGGCTTAGATGCCAAAGACGGAAAAGTCGCCACCGATGGCTGGAGCAAGCTCTCGGGACACGAAGTGATTGATTTGGGCAAGAAGTTTGAAGACTACGGCGTCGAGTCCATCATCTATACCGATATCGGGCGCGACGGGATGCTCTCTGGCATCAACATTGACGCCACCGTCAAGCTGGCGCAGGCGCTCTCTATCCCCGTCATTGCATCGGGCGGCTTAGCAGGCATGGCCGACATTGACGCACTTTGCAAAGCACACAAGGACGACAATGATGCGGCGATCGAAGGCGTGATTTGTGGCCGCGCGATTTACTCGGGTGATCTTGATTTTGCGCAGGCGCAAAAGCGGGCTGATTCGTTAATCGGTTAATTCAAAACGAAGCAAGCCCTATTTCATAGGGGCAACAAATACCGCTTGCTAATCGGTTTCAAGTTTTCATCCAACTCATAAACCAACGGATTGCCGTTTGGAATGTTCACGCCCACGATGTCGTTATCGGACACGTGATCCAAATATTTCACGAGTGCGCGAATGCTGTTGCCATGCGCTGCAATCACCACGCGCTTGCCTGCTTTGATCGCGGGCGCAATGGACTCCTCCCATAGCGGCATCACACGCTCTACCGTGTCTTTTAGGCATTCGGTCAGCGGAATTTGCTCTGGTTTAAGTTTCGCGTAGCGCACGTCACCGCGCTCGCTGCGTGGGTCATTGGCATCCAGCACGGGCGGCGGCGTGTCGTAGCTTCTGCGCCAAACCAGCACTTGCTCATCGCCATATTTTTTAGCTGTCTCCGCTTTATTCAAGCCTTGCAAACCACCGTAGTGCCGCTCATTTAAGCGCCAGCTGTGCACCATCGGCAACCACGTTCTATCCATCTCGTCTAAGCAGTGCCATAGCGTGCGAATCGCGCGTTTTAAGACGCTGGTATAGGTCACGTCAAAGTCGAAGCCTTCGGCTTTGAGCGCGCGGCCTGCGGCTTTGGCTTGCTCCAGTCCTAGCGGCGTCAGATCAACATCGGTCCAACCGGTGAAGCGGTTTTCTAAATTCCAAGTGGACTCGCCGTGGCGAATGAGAACAAGTTTGTACATAATCGAGTTTCAAAATAAAAATGCATGCGGATACTTCGCTTGCCAATTTTAGATGCCCACAAAAACCATCACACGCCAAGCCCCTGCCAAACTGAACCTCTTTTTGCACATCACGGGTCGGCGCACGGATGGCTATCACTTGCTGCAATCGGTTTTTGTGCGCGTTGATTGGTACGACACCTTGCACTTTGAATTGGCTCACGATGGACGCATCACGCGCAGCGACACGCTGAATGAAACGGGCAAGCCGTTGCCAGATATTGATCTTTCCGTTCGTGCAGCGATGGCCTTGCAGACCAATACAGGCGTGGCCTGCGGGGCACACATGACGCTAGAGAAACGTATTCCGTCTGAAGCGGGCATGGGCGGCGGCTCGTCGGATGCCGCCACGACGCTACTCGCCCTGAATGAGCTATGGCAAACGGGTCTCTCGCTCGATCAATTGGCCGCCATTGGCGTGACTTTGGGCGCTGATGTCCCCTTCTTTTTGTACGAGCAGGACGCTTGGGTTGAGGGAATTGGGGAGAAAATCACCCCGATTGATCTCTCCAAACTACCGATTGCACCCAAGTTTTTGGTCGTCAAGCCGCCTAGCGGCATCTCTACGCCTGATGTTTTTACCTCTCCGCATTTGGCAAGAAACACAAAAACTGCTACAATCGAAGGCTTTGCTGCATGGACTGAATCAAACGCCTCGCAGCAGTATGTAGAGCCATTTGGCTGCAATGATTTGCAGCCCGTTGCCTTGCAGATCTGTCCTGATATACAGACCGCGCTTACGTGGTTTAAAACCCAAGGACTCATTGGCAGGATGACAGGGTCAGGAAGTGCGGTTTTTGCGCCAATTCCAGATTCTTTTGACTTAACTACTGCGCCCAGCTTACCCGCTGGTTGGTTTTGCAGGATTTGCAGCAAAATTGCACCGTAGGGGTGTCGCCAAGTTGGTTAAGGCACTGGATTTTGATTCCAGCACTCGAAGGTTCGAATCCTTCCACCCCTGCCACGTTTTAGCCGGCCCAATCACCAACTACTTACCCGATCTGCTATGTCAAGCCACCATCCAGATTTTTTGGTTTTTACGGGTAACGCCAACCCCGAACTCGCTGCCGAAGTAGCCCAGTGCCTAGGCACTAAGCTAGGCGCAGCCGATGTGGGTCGCTTCTCGGATGGTGAAGTCACGGTTGAAATCAAGCAAAACGTCCGCGCACGCGATGTGTTTGTCGTGCAATCCACCTGCGCCCCGACCAACGAAAACGTGATGGAACTCCTCATCATGGTGGATGCACTCAAGCGCTCATCTGCCGAGCGCATCACGGCAATCATTCCGTATTTTGGCTATGCGCGTCAAGATCGCCGTCCACGCTCAAGTCGAGTCCCCATCTCAGCCAAAGTCATTGCCAACTTGCTAGAGACCGTTGGCGTCGATCACGTGCTGACCATGGACTTACACGCTGACCAAATTCAAGGCTTTTTTGATATTTCCGTTGACAACATTTACGCCTCACCTGTGCTGCTGGCTGATCTCCGCGCCAAGAACTACCAAGATCTAATCGTGGTATCGCCTGACGTAGGCGGCGTGGTTCGCGCACGGGCGCTAGCCAAGCAGCTCAATTGCGATTTGGCCATCATCGACAAACGTCGTCCCAAAGCGAACGTGAGTGAAGTGATGCACGTCATTGGCGAAATCGAAGGTCGTAATTGCGTCATCATGGATGACATGATTGACACGGCAGGTACGCTGGTCAAAGCTGCTGAAGTACTGAAAGAGCGTGGCGCTAAAAAAGTTTACGCGTATTGCACGCACCCGATTTTTTCGGGCCCTGCGATTGAGCGAATCACCAACGGCGATGCACTAGACGAAGTCGTGGTGACCAATACGATTCCATTATCTGCAGCCGCGAAAGCCTGCAAAAAAATTAGACAAGTCTCTGTTGCCCCGCTGATGGCTGAAACCATCCAGCGCATGGCCAAAGGCGAGTCGGTCATGAGTTTGTTCTCGGAGCAAGACGCGCCAACGCTTTTTTAAGTGTCAGCATTTTTGAGCCTGGAACTAGACAAGCAAAATCACACTGGTCGCGGTGGATTTTGAATTTTTACGTTAATTCGTTAACCTTAACTTTTAGAAGAAGAACATTATGAAATTTATCGCTTTTGAGCGCGCCAAGCAGGGCACGGGTGCGAGCCGCCGTCTCCGCATTACGGGTCGCACACCCGCTATTGTTTACGGTGGCGAGGCTGCCCCCATCCAAATCGAGCTGGATCACAATGATTTGTGGCACGCCTTGAAAAAAGAAGCGTTCCACGCTTCAATTTTGGACATGGAACTGAACGGCGCAACCAGCAAAGTTTTGCTGCGTAATGTGCAGATGCACCCATTCCGTCAACTCGTGTTGCATATCGACTTCCAGCGCGTGGAAGCTGGCACCAAGCTCACCATGAAAGTGCCACTCCACTTCTCGGGTCAAGAGAATTCACCTGCTGTCAAAACCGACAACTGCTTGGTCACGCACGTGATTAACGAACTCCAGATCACTTGCTCGCCTGCTGATTTGCCAGAATTCATCGCTGTTGATCTGAGCAAATTGACCAAGGGCGTTTCGCTCCACGCATCTGACCTCACTCTGCCAAAAGGCGTGAAAGTCATCAAGCGCGGAACAAACGATCCAGTCATCGTGTCGGTTGTGGCTCAAGCTGCTGAAGAAGCGCCTGCTGCCGATGCTGCACCTGCAGCGGACGCAAAAGCTGCTGCTAAGAAAGCGCCTGCTAAAAAATAATCACTCAGTGATACTTATCACGTGATTAAGTTATTTGTTGGCCTTGGCAACCCAGGCTTTGAGTACGAGGGAACCCGTCATAACGCGGGTTTCTGGTGGCTTCGAGCCTTGGCTGCCAAACAAAAGCTAACACTTAACTCGGACAGAGCATACAAAGGCTTGGTCGCCCGAGGCAACTCGAGCGGCCAAGCCTTTTGGCTTTTAGAGCCCCAAACCTTTATGAACCTCTCAGGTCAATCGGTAGGTGCTTTGGCTAATTTCTACAAAATCAAACCCGAAGAGATCATGGTCGTTCATGACGAGCTTGATATTCCGCCTGGTCAAACCAAAGTGAAATTTGGCGGTGGGCACGCAGGGCACAACGGCCTGCGCGACATTCATGCCAAACTGGGCTCTAGCGACTACTGGCGGCTACGCATCGGCATTGGTCATCCAGGTGTGCGAGAAGAAGTCATCAATTGGGTGCTGCAAAAACCGATGGCTGAGCATCGTGAGGCGATTCATGCGTCCATCGCGCGTAGCTTGGATGCCGTGCCGCTCTTGCTTGCGGGCGATATGGAGGCGGCTACCAAGCTCATCCACACGAAACCAGATACCAAGCCCAAGCCTGTTGTAGCTGCGAAAGACTAAACGCATGGCAACGTTCTTCTCTAAGCTAAAAAGCGGCTTGCAAAAAACCAATCGTGCCATTGCCGAAGTCTTTACAGGCAAAAAAATTGATGAAGCGCTTTATGAAGAATTGGAAGCAGCGCTTTTAATGAGCGACGCGGGCGTTGCAGCAACTGAGCATCTTTTGACTGACCTCAAAGCTCGCGTCAAAGCAACCAAGGCGAGCGACTCCGCCCAAGTCAAAGCACTCTTAATCGATGCCATGTCAGACTTACTTTCACCGCTGCAGGCCAAGCTGGTATTGGCCTCCCAGCCAACAGTGATGATGGTTGCGGGCGTAAACGGCGCTGGTAAAACCACCAGCATCGGTAAACTGACGTGGCACTTTGCAAACCAAGGTGCGTCGGTTTTGTTAGCCGCCGCCGACACCTTTCGCGCTGCGGCTCGCGAACAACTGGCCGTGTGGGCTGACCGCAACAAGCTGGGCAGCAGCAAAGTCGAAATCATCAGCCAAGAGAATGCCGACCCCTCAAGCGTGTGTTTTGATGCCGTGATGGCTGGCAAGGCACGCGGGACAAGCCTTGTGATTGCCGACACTGCAGGACGCTTGCCCACGCAGGCACACCTGATGGCGGAATTGACCAAAATCAAGCGCGTGATTCAAAAAGCAGACCCGACTGCGCCGCACGAAGTCATCTTGGTACTGGACGGTAATACAGGGCAAAACGCGCTTGCGCAGCTCAAAGCTTTTGATGCCGCCATTGGCGTGACGGGACTCATCATCACCAAGTTGGATGGCACCGCCAAAGGCGGCGTACTGGCGGCGATTGCGCTACTTCCCAGTGCGCCAAAGGTCTACTTTATTGGCGTGGGCGAGGCGCTGGAAGACTTGCAGCCCTTCGATGCCAGAGAATTTTCTACCGCGCTACTGAGTTAGCGCTAGGCCATACCTGCAAAGGCTTCGCATGATAGATCGCCCACTCGCCATACTCATCAAGCCCTGTGTTGATGCATGCTCGCGAAGCCTTATCCGGATTGGCCTGCGGGCTGATGCTATTTCAATCATCGGATTTTTTATCGGTTTATCTGGCGCCGTATCCATTGCCAACACTGGCTATTTAAGCGGCTTGGTTCTTCTATTAATTTCACGCGCCTTCGATGCCTTTGACGGCGCTGTGGCACGGATGACCGCCCCAACCGACCGAGGAGGCTTTTTAGACATCACGCTAGATTTCATCTTCTACGCCAGCATCCCACTGGCGTTTGCGATTGCCAATCCTGCCGTAAATAGCCTCGCCGCTGCAACGCTTTTATTTGCTTTTATGGGCACGGCCAGTAGCTTCTTGGCTTACGCAAGTTTGGCTGCTAAAAGAGGAGCAACGCCTTCGCCAAGCAAAGCAATCCGCTATCTTGGCGGTTTGACGGAAGCGTTTGAGACTTTGCTTTGCTTTGCGCTCATGTGTGCCTTGCCCCAATACTTTGCACTTTTGGCATACGGGTTTTCAGCCATGTGTTTTCTCACGGTTGTCACTAGAATTTATACAGGCTGGCAAGATTTCAAAGACTAATTTGAAGGAGTAAGCACATGACTGAACGCCGCATTGATATCCTGATCAACCACTATGGTGAGAGCCACCAAAACAACACGAACGAGCTGATTCACTTTATCGCCATACCGCTCATTACACTGAGCCTGTCGGGCTTGCTCTATGCCATCCATCCTTTTGTGCTGTACGTATTTTTGGCTGGGAGCTTTGTTTACTACGCAAGACTGTCCGTTGTTTTTTTAATCACCATGCTCGTGTGGTCTGCAGTGATGCTGTGGGTGCTCCAATCAATGGGAACGCAATTGGTCACCCTATCCGTGGTCATCTTCGTTGGCGCTTGGATATTGCAATTTATCGGACACAAGATAGAAGGCAAAAAACCATCTTTCTTTGAAGACATACAGTACCTTTGGGTGGGGCCTTTGTTTGTGCTGTCTAAGCTGTTCAGCAAAATGGGCATTAAGTGGTAGCTCGCGCATCTTTTTAGACGTTTTGTCGCATAGTTAGCACTCTGCCTTGACGAGTGCTAATTTTGGTGTATCCTCGGGTTTTCCCTTGCATTCCATGTTTTAGGAGAATCTATGTCATCACAAGCTCTTGCACTCGTCGCCCCCGTTAAATCTTGGGGTTTGATTCCACCGCTGGGCAATCTGGAAGCCTATATTTCGGCTATCCACAACTTGCCGCTGCTCACGCTAGAAGAAGAGCAGCAATTTGCCGCCTCGCTCAACGAGTCAGGCGACCTAGAGGCCGCTCGCAAGCTGGTGCTATCGCACTTGCGCGTGGTGGTGTCTGTATCGCGTCAATACTTGGGATACGGCTTGCCACATGCTGATTTGATTCAAGAAGGCAATGTCGGTCTCATGAAGGCGGTTAAGCGCTTCGACCCCACCATGGGTGTGCGTTTGGTCAGCTATGCCATGCATTGGATTAAGGCCGAAATTCACGAGTACATCATCAAAAACTGGCGCATGGTCAAGGTGGCGACGACCAAAGGACAGCGCAAACTGTTCTTCAATTTGCGCTCGATGAAACAAGCACTGATTGCGCAATCCAATCACGACATGTATGACCTGCACACAGGTGCAGAGGCGCTGGACGATGAAGTCATGGCGGCCAATGCCACGCGGACAACACTGTCCGATAAAGACGTGGCGACCATGTCAAAAAAGCTCAACGTCAAACCCGAAGAGGTGCGCGAAATGGAGCGCCGCATGTCAGGCGGCGATGTGGTGATTGACCCCACCAGCGATAGCGACGACGAGGCTTACGGCCCCATCCACTACTTAAGCGACGAGCGGTTTGACCCTGTACAGCGACTTGAGAACAACGAGCGCGACAAGATGGCCACCGATGGCGTGGCGAGCGCTTTGGCCGCATTAGATGAGCGCAGCCGCCGCATCGTGACCGAGCGCTGGCTCAAAGTTAACGACAACGGCACGGGCGGCATGACGCTGCACGATCTAGCAGCGGAATACGGTGTAAGCGCCGAACGCATTCGGCAGATTGAAGTGGCGGCGATGAAAAAAATGAAACGCACCCTTTCGGCATAATCACAGGATGACAAAAACTATTGAATCGAGCCCTGACATCGGCACACCGATGTCCGTCAAAATCCGCGAACGTATTGTGGCAGCCAAAAAACGGTTTCACGCTAACGACAACATCGCCGACTTCATCAATGAGGGTGAATTGCCTGCGCTCCTAGACGAAGTAGCAGAGAAAATGCAAGCCGTGCTAGAGAGCATGGTCATTGATTTAGATCACGATCACAATACAAATAACACGGCTCGGCGCGTTGCCAAAATGTATATCAACGAGGTGTTTAAAGGCCGCTACGTACCCGCGCCTACCGTGACCGAGTTCCCAAACGTAGGGCATTTAAACGAACTCATGATCGTAGGACCTATCACGGTACGCAGTGCTTGCAGCCACCACTTTTGCCCAGTGATTGGCAAGGTCTGGATTGGCGTGATGCCCAATGAGCACACCAATGTCATTGGTCTCTCCAAATACGCGCGATTAGCCGAATGGGTCATGAATCGACCGCAAATTCAAGAAGAAGCCGTCGTGCAGTTAGCTGACCTTATTCAAGACCTCACGCAGCCCAATGGGCTAGCCCTTGTGATGGAAGCCAGTCACTTTTGCATGCACTGGCGCGGCGTTAAAGACATGGATAGCAAGATGATTAACTCGGTGATGCGCGGCAGCTTCTTAAAAGATGCCAATTTGCGTCGTGAATTTTTATCCCTACTGCCACAAAGAACCTAATTCTCCGCCCACTGATAGGACTTAACCATGCTTGTTCGCCTACTCTACGTTAGCCGCTGCATCAGCAACTCTACTGAGACCGTCGAATCCATCTTGAGTCAATCAAGGCTGCATAACCCAGGACTTGGCATCACAGGTATTTTGTGCCACAGCGGCAATATCTTTTTGCAAGCCATCGAAGGCGGCCGCGCTGCGGTCAGCGAGCTCTACAACCATATCAGCCGCGACGAACGCCACACCGATGTTGTGCTTCTGCACTACGAAGAGATTACCGAGCGCCGATTTGGTGGTTGGACGATGGGGCAAGTCAACCTATCAAAAATCAACACAACCGTACTAATGAAATATTCTGAATTACCCGAGCTCAATCCGTATTCCGTCTCAGGCAAAGTTTCATTGGCCTTGCTAGAAGAATTGATGGCCACAGCTTCGATTATTGGTCGCGCCTAAATAAATGCCATTGTCAGCACTGGCGCTCGTTATTGCTGCGGCAATCATCCACGCCACTTGGAACTTTTACGCTAAACGCGTTGGCGGTGATGCCAGATTTGGCTTGCTGTCGTGCCTCATCCTCATGGTCTTTTGGGCACCGCTCGGTATCTACCTGGGCTGGGATGTTGTGCCGACTTGGGGGCAGCGCGAATGGTGGTTTATGTTTTGGAGCGCGGTCACGCACGTGGGCTATTACGTGTTCCTGCTCAAGGGCTACCGCGTCGCCGATCTCACCGTTGTCTATCCCATTGCTCGGGGCTCTGGCCCAGTGCTCTCTGCCAGCGCCGCCATCTTGTGGATGGGCGAGAGTCTGACCCCACTGGGTCTAGCGGGCTTGTTGGGTGTGGTTTGCGGGGTATTTTTGATTGCGGGTGGACTCAAAATATTGCGCCGAGCTACACATATTCACGACCCAACGGAATCGCACAAACTCAAAGCTGGCGTGGCTTACGGACTCATCACAGGCCTGTGGATTGCCAGCTACACGGCAATTGATGGCTACGCGGTTAAGTTCTTACTCGTTAGCCCAATCTTGCTGGATTACATGAGTAACTTCATTCGCATTCCACTCTATCTGCCGCTGGTTTGGAAGGACAGGCATACATTGCTACCTGTTTGGAAAACCTACTGGAAGACATGCTTCTTTGTGGCTATTGCCGGTTCAATTGGCTACACGCTCGTGCTCTACGCCGTCCAGATTGCGCCGCTCTCGCACGTCGCTCCTGCGCGAGAAGTGTCTATGCTCTTTGCAGCTTTAATCGGCGGGCATTTACTGGGCGAGGGTGACCGCACAGCTCGCATCACAGGTGCGTGTTTGATTGGGCTTGGTGTCGCGGCGCTTGCGTTTTGACTTTATAAAATCGTGACATGACTCCTTTATTTGAAGCAAAAAATCTCATCAAGAACTACGGTACGAATCGTGTTGTCGATGACCTCTCTTTCCACATCGCGCCTGGCGAGTGCTTTGGCATCATTGGCCCGAACGGCGCAGGCAAAACCACCACACTCAAAATCTGTCTGGGTCAAACCCATGCGGATAGTGGGCAGGTGGAGGCTTTTGGACTCGATGTACCCAGCAACTTACTCGCGGTCAAAGCGCGCATGGGTGTGGTCAGTCAGTTCGATACGCTTGATCCCGATTTTTCGTGCGAGGAAAACATCCTCGCTTACGGTCGCTACTACGGCATGTCCGATAACTTGATTCGCGAACGCATACCCAAACTGCTCGACTTCGCGGCCCTCACGCACAAAGCCAAAGCGCGGCCTGGCGAGCTATCAGGCGGCATGAAACGGCGCTTGTCGCTAGCACGCGCCCTCGTCAACGAACCGCAGCTTCTGGTGCTGGACGAGCCCACCACGGGCCTCGATCCGCAAGCGCGGCATCTGATGTGGGAGCGCCTGCGCGAGCTGCTCGCCACGGGCATGTCGATTCTCTTGACCACGCACTTTATGGATGAGGCCGAGCGACTTTGCACTCGGCTGTGCATGATTGACCACGGCAAAAAACTCATCGAAGGCACGCCGCGCGAACTCATCGCCGAGCATTTGCCATCTGAAATTACTGAAGACATCGAAGGAGTGGGTATCTTAAAGCGTCGCAGTAATTTAGAAGACTTATTCTTCAAATACACAGGCCGTCAAATCAGGATGGACTCTTAATCATGGACGCACAAATGCTGGAATCAATCCTCTCATTGCGCTGGGTCTCGGTGTGGCGGCGCAACTTTTTAGTTTGGCGCAAGCAAATGTGGGGCAGCCTCGTCTCGCACATTGCCGAGCCGCTCATCGCCCTCTTGGCCTTTGGCTACGGACTGGGCGCACTAGTTGGCAACGTACAAACGCCTTTTGGCACGGTGCCGTATTTCGTCTTTATCGCCAGCGGATTGATTTGCATGAGCACCATGAACTCGGCGAGTTTTGAAGCGCTTTACTCGGCGTACTCAAGGCTAGATCATCAAAAAACATGGCACGGCATTTTGAATGCCGCCGTCATCATCGACGACATTGTGCTGGGCGAAATCGTGTGGGCGGCATTTAAAGGACTCTTTGCAGCCGCGATTATTTTGCTGGTGATGATGGCACTACTCTTGATGGGTGGTCACGCACTCACGTGGCACATGGTCTTTGTGCTCCCAGTGCTGGCACTCGTTGCGCTCACTTTCTCCAGCATGGGGATGATCTTTACGGCGCTTGCTAAAGGCTACGACTTCTTTGCGTTTTATATGACGCTATTTTTAACGCCCATGATGTTTATGGCAGGCGGATTTTTTCCGCGTGAACAACTCCCTAAAACAGCACAAATCATCACAGAATACATGCCGCTAACAGCAGCCGTGAACCTCGTGCGCCCCTTATTTTTAGGGGCTTGGCCAGAACATGTGCTCATTAATCTCAGCGTGCTGATCGTGGTGGCGATGATTTCTTTTGTGATTGCGCTGAAGCTGCTTCGCAAGCGGTTTGAACAGTAAACCTGACCCTACGTTTTTACTCCGCCGCACGCAAACTCTGCATGACTGGTTGATTCAAGACTCCGCGCAGCGCCCACCAACCAATCGTCAGCGTCAAAGCGCTACCTACTAGCAAACCCACTACAGGCAAGGCTGGCGAGAGTGCCCACTCGAAATTGAAGACCCATTTGGCTAGACCCCATGCTAGTAGCAGCGCGACGCTGGCCGCTAAAAATCCTGACAAGGCGCCAATACCTGCGAGTTGAACGGCTTGCACGCGCCTCAGTTGCTGGGTCGATGCGCCTAGCGCCCGCATCAGTGCAAAGTCTCGCTGGGTATGGCTTCCCGTGGTGTGCAGTGTGGCCAATAACACCAATAGACCTGCGACTAACGTAAAGGCAAATAGGCTCTCCACAGCACGGGTGACTTTGTTGATGACATTGCCAATCTCTAGGATGCTTTGCGTCAGGTCAATCAAGGTGATGTTCGGGAAGGCACGTAGCAATTGGTTGTCGAAGGCATAGGCATCGGAAGGCTTATTAGCTGGTGCTTTGAAGGCAGCAAGGAAAGTAATCGGCATCTCAGGCATGACGGCCTTGGGGTAGAGCACAAAGAAGTTCGCCCGCATAGACTGAAAATCGACTTTGCGCAAGGAAGTAATTTTTGCTTCACTCAATTGACCCGCCACATCAAAACGCAGGGTGTCGCCCAGTTTGAGTTTGAGCGTTTTAGCAAGACCCTCTTCAACACTGACCTCACCCTCGGCTTCGCTAGTCCAGCGGCCTGCAACCAAATCGTTGTGGCCAGGCAGCGTAGCCGTGTGCGAGATATTGAACTCGCGCTCGACCAAGCGTTTGGCGCGCTCATCCGTATAGTTGGCGGCGCTGACAGGTGCATCGTTGACGGCAATCAAACGCGCACGCAGCATAGGGAAGAAGTCATATTGCTTGGCACGATCTGGAGCGCCTGATGCGGCGTTCAGTGCGCCGTCAAGTAGCGCTGTGAAGGCAACTTGCTGCTCTGGCAGCACGTTAATCACCATGCGACTAGGTGCATCCACAGGTCGTGCTTTTTGCCAGTTGTCCAGCAAGTTATAGCGCAGCAGAATCAATAAAAACAGCGCAAGTAACCCGATGGAGAGGCTCGCCACCTGCACGGTGGTTTGCACGCGGTGCGAGAGCACTTGGCGTGTGGCGAGTCGTAGCGTTTGCAGTTCTGGCGACTGCATCGCACCGCGCTGCTGCAAAGTTTTGAGTAGCCCAAGCGCCCACCACGCCAGTCCTGCAAACACCAAAAGCGCCAAGGCAAAGCCGCCTGTGGTCATCAGGCCAAGTAACCAGTCTTTGCTAGAAATCAGCAAGAGCGCCGTAAACCCAAGTACGCCCACCAGCAGCGTGAGTAGCGACGCAGCCTTGATCTCGCCTACGTCACGGCGCAGTACGCGCAGCGGCGGCGTACCCGCCAACTGCAGCACAGGCGGCAGGCCAAAGCCCAAGAGCAGCGTCACCCCTACACCCACACCAAACACCAGCGGCCACAGACTAGGCGCAGGCAGCGCAGTGTCCATCACCTGCGCTAACACCGAGACAAACACCTGATGCAGTCCAAAGCCGATCGCGCAGCCCAACAAACTAGCCGCAATGCCCACGGCAAAAAACTCCAGTGCAAAACCCCATGCAATGTCTGATTGCGATTGACCCAGCACGCGGCGCAGGGCGCAGTCATCAATGCGCTTAGCAGCAAAACCGCGCGCCGAAATCGCGACGGCAGCAGCGCAAACCAAGGCACACAGCAGCGCGACCAAATTCAAAAACTTCTCGGTGTTATCTAAAATTTGTTTGGTCTCAGGGCGACCACTCTCTATCGAATCAAGCCGCGTACCTTTCAGATTAGGAATTAAAACGCCTGCTTCTTGGATAAACCGTCCTAGTGCAGCACTCGCGGCAGCGTTCTCGCTCGGGGCTTTCACGGCAAACCGATACGTCACGCGGCTTGCAGGCTGAATCAGCTGCGTGGCTGCCAAGTCAGCCGAATTCATCATCACGCGCGGCGCAAAGTTTAAAAAGCCTACCCCTCGGTCAGGTTCTGACACCACAATTTGCGTAATTTTGAAACTGGAGTCCCCCAGCAAAAGCGTATCGCCAAGCTTTAGACCCAGCGTGCCGAGCAAAGAGCGCTCCAGCCAAACTTCGCCCAACTTAGGAATAGATTTTGTAGTGACGCCATCGGTTGATTCGGATGCAATTTTTAAACTACCCCGGAGTGGGTAGCCCGCTTCAACCGCTTTAAGCGCCACTAATTTTGAGGTGGGTAAGCCGTCCAAGCCATTGCCTTGCAGGCCAATATCCGTAGGGGCTGCACGAGCCATAGTCGGGAAAGACAAGCTAGATGCGGCCTGCAGGCCATGCCGTTTTGCGATTTCTAGGATGGCAGGCGGCGTGGGCTGATCGCTCACCACCACCGCATCACCACCCAAGAGCTGCTTCGCGTCACGGTTAAAAGCACTGGATAAGCGATCGGCAAAAAGACTAACGGAACTGAGTGCGCCAACAGCCAGAGCCACAGCGGCAATCAGCATGGTGAGATCGCCCGAGCGAAGATCGCGCAGGGTATTTTTTAAAAACGTCATCGCTCGATTTTGCCAGCACCTGTATAGCAAAGGTAACGCACGTTCAACGCACGTCCAATCGTGGTGAGTCCAATGCGCGTGGCGACATCAAAACCCATTTGCGTAATGCCACTGCGCGAGACGACAAACGGCACACCCATTTGCGCGGATTTGATGACCATCTCGCTGGTGAGTCGGCCCGTCGTGTACAGAACTAAATCGGAATGATTCACGGAAGCACTGCTGGAAGCCTTACTGGATATGGCCTGCAGGCTCATCCAGCCTGCCAATGTATCCAGCGCATTGTGCCTGCCTACGTCTTCGACATGATGCAAAAGTGTTGCCTCAAGTGATGCCGCATCGACCCGAAACAACGCACAACCATGCACCGAGCCCGATGATTTGTAGGTCGTGTCTTGCTGCCGAATCAAGCTCAAAATCTCAAAGAGTGCAGCCTGCGGCAAACGTGCGTCGGGCAGTTTAATGGCGTCGATGTCGTCCAGTAATCCGCCAAAAATGCTGCCTTGACCGCAGCCCGTAGTGACCACGCGCCTAGCCGTGCGTTCTTCAATGGCGGCAATGCCCGCATGGGTTTTAACGGCTGCTGCGCCACCCTCTTCTGAGCCTTCCCAGTCCACCGTAATGGAGTCCACGTCCTGCGGAGTTGTAATTAATTTTTGATTGAGCAAGTAACCCAGCACGAGCAGTTCTGGGTTCACGCCCAGCGTCATCAAGGTCACGATTTCCCGTTTATCCACATAAACGGTCAGCGAGCGTTCTGCCGGTATAGAGACGAGTTCTTGTTCGCCCGCTTCGTTTGTCGCGGTAATCGCGTGCGTGAGTGGGGCGCGTGCGTGGGTCAGATGCGGTATTGCCATAGGGTGCAAATCGTAACCGCTAGGCTGACATGCTCCGCGCAAACCCAAACTCTGTGCCCATTACACCGCCTTTGGCAACCCGCACAGCGCAGTATTTGAACTCTGGAATTTTTGCCACGGGGTCGTAAGCCGAGTTGGTCAGCTTGTTAGCCGCCGCTTCATAGTACGCAAACGGAATGAACACCACTCCTGACGGCGTGCCATCGTCTTGGCGTACATGGATCACAATTTCGCCACGGCGTGATTGAATGGTCACCACATCACCAGCTTTGAGGTTCTGCTTTGCCATATCAGCACCGTTCATCGACACCGTCGCCATGGGTTCAATGGCATCCAATACCGTCGCGCGGCGCGTCATCGAGCCCGTATGCCAATGCTCAAGTTGACGGCCTGTAATTAGCACCATGGGGTACTCGGTATCTGGCCGCTCGTTGGCAGGAATGATGTCAGCTGGAACGAGTTTGACACGGCCATCAGCCGTTGGGAAATCTTCAATAAAGATCGTAGGACTGCCTGGATCTTCAGCCGTTAAGCATGGATAAGTCACGCTAGAGTCGCGCTGCAAACGCTCCCACGTAATGCCCGAGAGAGCGGCGTGCATGGCTTGGCGCATCTCCTCGTACACATTGGCAACGCCCGATTGATCGTCATGTCCGTCGCCTGCAAACGAAGCTTCGCTCATGTACTTCCAATCAAGTCCCATGCGGCGTGCGATTTGCTGCAAGATCCACAAATCTTGCCTCGCGTCACCTGGCGGGCGAGTGGCTTGCTTGCCTAGCTGTACCATGCGGTCGGTGTTGGATGCCGTACCCGTTTTTTCTGGCCACGCGGAGGCAGGCAAAATGACATCGGCAAGCCACGCGGTCTCGGTCATAAAAATATCTTGCACGACAAAGTGTTTGAGCTCAGCCATGGCGTGACGTGCGTGATTCAAATCGGGGTCACTCATGGCAGGATTTTCACCCTCGACAAACATGCCGTGAATCTTGGCTAGGTTGCTGTCTTCAAACAGCGCGGCGGCCATCGTCTCCACCACGGTGAGTCCAGGCTTGCTATCCAACTTCGTGCCCCAAAAATCTTCAAACCATGCATGGGCTGCCGCGTTATCCACGCGCTGGTAGTTGGGGAACATCATCGGGATCAAACCCGCATCGGACGCGCCCTGCACGTTATTTTGACCGCGCAGTGGATGCAGACCAGAGCCTGGCTTGCCAATTTGCCCTGTGACGGATACCAGCGCAATCAAACAGCGGGCGTTGTCTGTGCCGTGCACGTGCTGCGATACGCCCATGCCCCACAAAATCATCGCAGATTTGGCCTTGGCAAAAGCACGTGCGACTTCGCGCAGCGTCTCTGCTGGGATGCCGCAAATCGGCGCCATCAGTTCGGGGCTATAGCCTTTCACGTTTTCCTTGAGTGCTTCAAAATTGCTAGCGCGGTCGCGAATAAACGCCTCGTTCACCAAGCCCTCTTCAATTACGGTGTGAATCATGGCGTTGAGCATCGCGACATCGCTATCGGCCTTGAACTGCATGGTGCGCCAAGCGTGCTTGCCAATGTCGGTGATGCGTGGATCGCACAGCACAATCTTCGTACCCTTCTTCGCCGCGTTTTTCATCCATGTGGCCGCCACGGGATGGTTCGCCGTCGGATTCGATCCAATCACCATCACGAGCTCGGAGTGCTCCACGTCATTGACTTGATTCGATACTGCACCAGAGCCCACGCCCTCAAGCAAGGCCGCTACGCTGGACGCATGGCACAAACGGGTGCAGTGATCAACGTTGTTAGAACCAAATCCCGTGCGCACCAGCTTTTGAAACAAGTACGCTTCCTCGTTACTGCCCTTGGCTGAACCGAAGCCCGATAAGGCTTTGAGACCGTATTGATTTTTTAGTTTAAGAAATCCACCCGCAGCAAAATCGAGCGCTTCTTCCCAGGTCGCCTCACGGAAGATGTCTGATATTTCTTTATCCTGCGTGTCCAAAATGGACGGATCTTTGGCAACACCTGCTTTGCGAATCAATGGCTTAGTGAGACGTCCCGAGTGATCCACGTAGTCGAAACCAAAGCGCCCTTTGACACACAGCCTGTCATGATTTGCAGGACCGTCGCGACCATCGACAGCGACAATTTTTTCGTCTTTCACTTTGTACGTGATTTGGCAACCCACGCCGCAAAATGGGCAAACGGAATCGACTTCGCGATCTACTTTTTGTGAGCCCACCAAGGTCTTGGGCATCAGCGCGCCCGTTGGGCAAGCTTGCACGCATTCGCCGCAAGCCACGCAGGTGGACTCTTGCATTGGATCGTCCAAATCGAAGACGATTTTGCTGTGCGAGCCGCGCATGGCGTAGCCAATCACGTCATTCACTTGCTCTTCGCGGCAAGCACGGACGCAGCGTGTGCACTGGATGCAAGCATCCAAATTGACCAACATCGCGGGATGGCTGGCATCGCTCCAAGATGAGGATGATTCGCGGCGAATGGCTTTGAGTTCGGGACGGACTTGCACATCCATTTTTGCTGCGTGGAGTGATAACTCACCGTGCGGTAATTGCTCACCAGCAGCGTCTTCTTTGTCATTCCACTTGTAACCCTCGTCTGGCATATCAGAGAGCAGCATCTCCAGCACCATTTTTTGACTCTTCACCGCGCGAGGTGATTCGGCCTGCACTTCCATACCTGCCGTGGCGTTACGGCAGCAACTTGGTGCGAGCACGCGCTCGCCTTTGATCTCGACGACACAAGCGCGGCAATTGCCATCCGCTCGGTAGCCGTCTTTGTAGCAAAGGTGCGGGATATCGACGCCATGTCGCTTAGCGGCGTTCAAGATAGATTCGCCGTTTTTAGCAGCGATGTCTTTGCCGTCAAGCGTGAAGTGAATGAGTTGGTCAGTCATGATCTTGTCCTTTGGCTCAAATGATTCAAGCAATCTCGTGGGCGAAATGTTTTTGGATGGAGCGAATCGGATTCGGCGCTGCTTGCCCAAGTCCGCAAATCGACGCGTCGCCCATGACGACGGCCAAATCCTCCAAGGTTTCGCTATCCCATGTTGCGGCTTGCATCAAGGTCGCTGCTTTGGCTGTGCCCACACGGCAAGGCGTGCATTGGCCACAGCTCTCGTGCTCGAAGAATCGCATGATGTTGAGAGCCGCGTCGCGTGCCTTATCGTGTTGGCTCATCACCATGACGGCAGCCGACCCGATGAAGCAACCGTAGGGTTGCAACGTGTCGAAATCGAGCGGGATATTGGCAAGCGAGGCTGGCAAAATGCCGCCCGATGCGCCGCCTGGCAGGTAGGCGTAGAGTTCGTGTCCGTCCATCATGCCGCCGCAGAATTGATCCACCAACTCCGTCAAAGTGATACCTGCTGGCGCAAGTTTCACACCAGGATTTTTAACGCGACCTGATACGCTGAATGAGCGCAAGCCTTTGCGCCCATTCGCGCCAAAGCTGGTGAACCAGCTGGCGCCTTTTTCCAAAATCTCGCGCACCCAATAGAGGGTCTCGAAATTATGCTCGAGCGTCGGCTTGCCAAAGAGTCCTACTTCAGCGATGAACGGTGGACGCATACGGGGTTCACCGCGCTTGCCTTCAATGCTTTCAATCATGGCGGACTCTTCGCCGCAGATGTAGGCTCCCGCGCCGCGTCTGATATGGATTGCGGGCAAGGCACCCTGCAAAGCCAATGGGGGCGTGGCTTGCAGAGCAGCCACTTCTCGCTCCAAGATTTCACGGCAGCCGTGGTATTCGTCACGCAGATAGATGTAGCAGGTCTGGATGCCCACCACTTGCGCTGCAATCAGCAGCCCTTCTAAAAAGCGATGCGGATCCCGCTCTAAGTAGGTGCGGTCTTTAAACGTACCTGGCTCCCCCTCATCGATGTTGACGGCCATGAGCTTTTCACCCGCTTGGCCTTTGACGATGCGCCATTTGCGACCCGACGGAAAACCTGCGCCACCAAGGCCGCGCAGTCCTGAGTCTTCCATGATCTTGATGGTGGCTTCGGAATCAATAGATTTGAGCAGCTCGTAACCACCTGCCGCTTGGTAGGCAGCGTAGTCGATGTAGTCCAACCGTTGATCGGATTGTGCATGCGTCGTTTTTCCAGCTTTCACCGCAGCCACTACTTTGTCAGTTGTTGCATTGGCAATTGGATTTTGGTGCACGGCAACCACAGGTGCTTGTTCGCAGCGACCAAGGCACGGTGCGGCAATGACTTTGACATCATCGCTGCCCAAAATGGCAGGCAGTCTAGCCATTAAATCCTTAGCGCCTGCCATTTCGCACGACAAGCTATCGCAGACCCTAACGGTGATGCCAGCAGCAGTATCGCCTTCGCGTAAAACTTCGAAGTGGTGGTAGAAAGTCGCAACCTCATACACCTCAGCCATAGGGATATTCATCTCTTTGGCGAGTGCTACCAAATGCCCCTCGTGCAGTCCGCGGTAGGCATCTTGCAGCTTATGCAGGTACTCAATCAGCATGTCGCGCGGATAACCTGCTACTGGACGCTCGCCAATCAAGGCACAAACGGCAGCGAGCGAATCCGTGTCGGTTTGACGGCCTTTGAGCTTGGCCAAACGCCGCATCTTGGCGCGCATGGCGTCAGGTGTTGCGAGAGGCGTGCTTTGCGCGTTGTGGCTGGACATACTTTTCCCTAAAAAATCAATACCTACAGAGGCAAAGGGTTCATTCTGCACAAGCCCTGCCCTCTACCCGTTGACCCAAGTCAATTAGTGCCCACAAACGCGTCCTTTAAAGCGCTGGATCGCGCTCTTCCCACCTTATTTGGTCAATCGCTTTCAGTAGATCTTTAGACAATGGCGGCGTTTCCCAAGCCTTCAAACATTCATCAAATTGCGCCACTGTTGTCACGCCAATGATGGTGCTGGCCACTTGCCATTTTTGATAACAAAACGCCAGCGCCAACTGCGTCGGAGTCATGCCGTTATCACGTGCCAACTGGTTGTAGCGCTTGGCAGCATGCAAGGCCTCTGGGCGACCCCAGCGCTGTGCACGCATAGAGGCAAACAAACTCAGTCGCCCCGTGCCTTCAATCGCGCCCGCAGAAGGATCCAAACCCAAATCGTCGTACTTTCCAGTTAAAAGTCCAAACGCCAGCGGCGAGTAGGCCAATAGCCCCACATTCAAGCGGTGCATGGTTTCGTCCAGCGCGTTTTCCACCGTGCGATTCACCAAACAGTAGGCGTTTTGTACCGAGGCAATACGAGGCAGACCGTGCTGCTCTGCCAGCCTTACAAACTCGTGTACGCCGTAAGGCGTTTCGTTGGATAGGCCAATCGCGCGAATCTTGCCCGCTTTCACGAGCTTGCCAAAAGCTTCCAGCTGATCATGGATGCCGCTTGACTCGTGGTTCTCCATCTTGGGGTTGTAGTACGCCATGCCGAACTGCGGCACGTGGCGATTCGGCCAATGCAGTTGGTACAAGTCGATCACATCCACATTCAAGCGCTTGAGCGAAGCATCACAAGCATCAATGATCGTCTGACCGTTATTGTTAACCGCACCGCCCCTAATCCAGTCCATGCCGCGCGAAGGACCAGCCACCTTGGTTGCGATGGTCCATTTATCGCGAGCACCTTTGTTTTTGGCAAAGTAGTTGCCAATAAAAGTCTCGGTCTTGTTATAGGTTGCCGCGGTTGGCGGTACGGCGTACATTTCGGCCGTATCCATAAAGTCGATGCCCGCATCTAATGAGCGAGCCAAGATGTTGTGCGAAGTCGCTTCATCCACCTGCGCACCAAAAGTCATGGTGCCA
>JANPAS010000155.1:0-25098 GCA_031430035.1 Comamonadaceae bacterium
TTACGCGCATTGCCAAGTTCTTAGAGAGCTACCGCAAACGCCACGCCAAATAAAAATTAGAAAGAAAAGAAGAATGAAAGCATTGAAAGTTGGATTACTCGGTATCGGCACAGTCGGCAGCGGTGTGTTTACGGTTTTGACGCGCAATCAAGAAGAAATCGTGCGCCGCACAGGCCGTGGGATTGAGATCACGATGGTCGCCGACCTAGATACGGCAAGGGCTACGGCGGTGGTGGGTAATGCAGCAACGGTCGTCAATGATGCTCGGGCTGTTATCGCGAATCCCGAAATCGACGTGGTGATTGAACTCATTGGCGGGTATGGAATCGCTAAAGCCTTGGTGCTGGAAGCCATTGCCGCTGGCAAACACGTGGTCACGGCCAACAAGGCTTTGCTAGCCGTGCATGGTGACGAAATTTTTGCAGCAGCTGCCAAGGCTCGCAATGGCGCTGGCGTGATGGTTTTGTTCGAGGCCGCTGTTGCAGGCGGTATTCCCATCATCAAAACGCTGCGAGAGGGTTTGACCGCGAACCGCATTCAATGGGTGGCTGGCATCATCAATGGCACGACCAACTTCATCTTGTCCGAGATGCGCGATAAGGGGCTAGACTTTGCGACCGTGCTGAAAGAAGCCCAGCGCCTTGGTTACGCCGAAGCGGATCCGACATTCGATATCGAAGGCGTGGACGCGGCGCACAAGGCGACACTCATGTCAGCAATGGCGTTTGGCATCCCTGTTCAGTTTGATAAAGCCTACGTAGAAGGCATCACCAAGCTAGGCGCAGAAGATATTAAGTACGCAGAACAACTCGGCTATCGAATCAAACTTTTGGGAATCTCCAAACGCGTGGATGCCGGCATCGAGTTGCGCGTCCACCCAACCTTGATTCCAACCAAACGCTTGATTGCCAACGTAGAAGGTGCAATGAACGCCGTGATGGTGCAGGGCGATGCCGTTGGTACGACCCTGTACTACGGTAAGGGCGCGGGTTCGGAGCCTACGGCCAGTGCCGTCGTTGCAGACCTTGTGGACATTGCTCGTATGACAGGTATGGCCTCGCAGGCCACACCAGCATTGGCCTTCCAGCCTGCCAGCGTGGAGGCCGCATCCATATTGGCCATCGGGCAAGTCGTGACGAGCTTTTATTTGCGCATGCGCGTGGCAGACGAGGCAGGCGTGCTCGCCAAGGTCACAGGTATTTTGGGCGAGGTGGGTATCAGCATCGATGCACTCATTCAACATGAAGCGAAAGATGGCGAGAGCCAAACCGATCTCATCATCTTGACGCACGATTGCGTGGAAGCCACGATGGATAAGGCTTTGCGCCAAGTTGAGGCACTTTCTAGCGTGCTCGGTAGCGTGGTCAAAATCCGTAAGGAAGAACTTGCCTAAACCCACATTTGTCCCAACATTCGTATTAGTACACGGCTCATGGCATGGCGCTTGGTGCTGGTCGCGCGTGTTGCCACTGCTTCGAGAAGCGGGCTTTGAGGCTCACGCTGTCACGCTCACGGGCGTGGGGGAACGGGCGCATTTGCTCTCAAACGATATCAATCTCACGACTCACATCAATGACGTGCTCGGGCTGATTGAGGCCGAGGAACTCACGAACATCGTGCTAGTTGGTCACAGCTATGGAGGCCGTGTGATTACAGGCGTTGCGGACGAGCTCTTGAATGCTGGTAAAGTGAAATTACAGCATCTCGTGTACTTGGATGCGGTTGTACCAAAAAGCGGCGAGAGCTGGTCGAGCACCCACGCGCCTGAGGTGATTGCGGCTCGCACGCAAGCGGCTAAAGATTTTGGCAAACAGCACGGCGAGTACTTTGGCATTGAGGCTTTTCCGCCACCAGATGCCAGCGTGTTTGGCCTCACGGGCGTGGATGCCGCATGGGTTAATCGCCGTCAAACGCCGCAACCGCTGGGCGTGTATTTGGACGGGCAGTCCTTTGACGAGGCACGACTGGCAAGGCTTTCCAGAACGTTTATCAATTGCAATAACCCTGCGCTTGCGACGATTGAAGTCTCGCGTGAGCGTGTTAGAGCCGACAAATCTTGGCGCTGGGTGGAGATGGACTGCGGACACGATGCGATGGTTAGCCACGCTCCCGAGTTGACTAATCATTTACTGGAATTAGTCTGAATTGATTAAAAAACATTTGAATTTATGAAGTACCTATCGACACGCGGTCATGAGAGCCGCAAACAATTTTGTGAAATCTTGCTGGAAGGTCTTGCGCCCGATGGTGGACTCTATTTGCCTGAAACCTATCCAAAGCTCACAAGCGACGACCTCGCGAACCTACGCCGCATCTGGAGCGAGAAGGGCTACGCTGATTTAGCGTTTGCGATTTTGTCGCTCTACATTGACGACATTCCAAGTGCTGACTTGCTAGCGCTATGCCGCAAGACCTATACCGAAGAGGTGTATGGAACGAAGGACATCGTGCCGCTGAAGCAATTGGATGATGGGTTCTATCTTGAGGCGCTATCGAACGGTCCAACGCTCGCCTTCAAGGACATGGCAATGCAGCTGCTTGGTAATTTGTTTGAATACGAACTCGCGCGACGTGGCGAGACGCTCAACATCTTTGGCGCAACCAGCGGCGACACGGGTTCGGCCGCTGAGTACGCTATGCGCGGCAAAAAGGGCGTTCGCGTGTTTATGACGAGTCCCGCAGGCCGCATGAGTCCGTTTCAGCAAGCACAAATGTTTAGCCTGATGGACGAGAACATCCACAACATTGCGATTGAGGGCGTGTTTGACGACTGCCAAGATCTGGTGAAGGCCGTGAGTAATGACGCGGCGTTTAAAGCCAAATACAAAATCGGCACGGTCAATTCGATTAACTGGGCACGGTTACTCGCGCAAGTGGTGTATTACTTTGCGGGGTATTTCCAAGCGACGAGTTCGGATGAGCAAAAGGTGAGCTTCACCGTGCCATCGGGTAACTTTGGCAACGTCTGCGCGGGGCATGTAGCGCGGATGATGGGCTTGCCTATTGAGACGTTAGTCGTTGCGACCAACGAAAACGACGTGCTGGACGAATTTTTCAAAACAGGCATCTACCGAGTACGCGGCACAGTCGATACACATGAGACATCGAGCCCGTCAATGGACATCAGCAAGGCCAGTAATTTTGAACGCTTTGTGTTTGATATGCTCGCGCGTGATGGTTCAAAAGTAAAGTCGCTATTTGGCGAACAGCTCAGCAAAACAGGACAATTCGATTTAAGTGCTGGTATTGCTGCAGCCCTTACCCAGTATGGCTTTGCATCGGGTCGTAGCACGCACGCAGATCGACTTGCGACGATCAAATCAACTTTTGAGGCACATGGCGTAATGATCGACACGCACACAGCGGATGGCGTAAAAGTTGCACACGATTTTTTGGCAAAGCATCCACAGCCAAGCGTTCCAATGATCGTTTTAGAAACGGCATTGCCCATTAAATTTGCCAGCACGATTGTGGAAGCTCTGGGCGTAGAGCCTTCGCGTCCCAAGCAGTTTGAAGGTATCGAAGCGTTACCAAAACGCGTCGTGAACATGTCTGCTGATGTGGCTGCTGTTAAAGCCTATATCGCCAACGTGTGCGACTAGCATGAATGCAACGCGAGCCCCTTTGTTGTCGTTAGATGATGCGCTCGCGCAATTGCTGGCCAGTGTAGAGTCGTTAGGTCGCACGCAGACTGTCTCTACCTTCGATGCCGATGGTCGCGTTTTGGCCGAAGACGTTGTCTCCGAGTTGCAAGTTCCCGCTTTCGATAACTCCAGCATGGATGGTTATGCCGTGCGCTGTGCGGATATTCCTGAAGCGGGCGTGGTGTTGCAAGTCACGCAGCGCATTCCTGCGGGTAGCGATTTGAGCGGAGCTAAGCCATAAGAGGCTTTGAGCGCAGCACGTATTTTTACAGGCGCACCGATTCCGCAAGGTGCTGATGCGGTGGTCATGCAAGAGGACTGCGAAGTTGTCAATCAATGCGAAGGGGGCATTTGCATCAACACGGTGCCCTCCAAGGCACAGTGGATAAGGCGTGCGGGCGAGGATGTCCGCAAAGGCTCAACTATATTGGCCTGCGGGACACGTCTCTCGCCAGCCGAATTAGGACTTGCCGCTAGCGTTGGCATGGCGAATTTGAAGGTTTCCGCCAAGCCTCGCGTGGCACTTTTTTCCACAGGTGACGAGTTGGTGATGCCTGGCGTTGTTGCGCCTGCCGATATGCCTGCTGGTAGCATCTACAACTCAAATCGATTCTTTTTACGAGCCTTGTTGAAGCGCATGGGCTGCGAAGTCACTGACTTTGGCATCGTGCCAGATAACCGTGCAGCTACTGTAGAAGCCCTCGCTGGCGCAGCAACGAATCACGATTTGATTTTGACCAGCGGCGGTGTGTCGGTGGGCGAAGAAGATCACATTAAGCCTGCCGTGCAGCACTTGGGCGAACTCAACCTGTGGCAAATCGCCATCAAGCCAGGCAAGCCGTTCGCGTTTGGAAAAATTAAATTAGGGTCAGATCCTCATTCTTTCGCTCACTTTATCGGCTTGCCAGGCAATCCTGTGTCAAGCTTCGTCACGTTTTTATTACTGGTTCGTCCGTTGTTGCTCCAACTGCAAGGCACAACCAATATGGCTTTGCAGCCGGTTTCTCTTCGTGCAGACTTCGATTGGCCAAAAGCCGATAAGCGACGTGAGTTTTTGCGCGTTCGCCGAAATGCGGATGGTGGACTCGATTTATTCGCCAACCAAAGCTCGGGCGTTTTAACGTCGGCTGTTTGGGGTGATGGCTTAGTGGACAACGCTGCGGGTCAAACCATTCAGCGTGGTGATAAGGTGTCCTATCTCTCGTTTGCGGAGTTTTTGAAATGAACCCAGCTATCAAGATCACGGTTAAATACTTTGCTTCCATTCGTGAAGCGATTGGTGTTGGCAGGGAAGAAATCGAGCTACAGGCCGATACGGTTATGGCTTTACGTGATTTTTTAATTGCTAAAGGTGCACCATACGCTGAAGTCCTTGCTCGCGGAAAATCAGTTCGTGCCGCACTCAACCAAGTCATGTGTGACGAATCAGCCAACTTGCATGGCGGCTGCGAAGTTGCTTTCTTTCCACCAGTGACAGGAGGATAATTCTTCGATGTCACGTGTTGCTGTTCAAACCCAAGACTTTGACGTAAGCGCCGAGCTTGCCAAGCTACGCGCTGGCGACAAACGCGTGGGCGCGGTCTGCAGCTTTGTAGGCACGGTGCGCGACATCAACGAAGGCGATGCGATATCAGAGCTTGAGCTGGAGCACTACGAAGGCATGACAGAAAAATCGCTAGAAGCCATGATTGACCAAGCTTTTGAGCGGTTTGATATTTACGCTGCGCGAATTATTCACCGCATTGGCAAGCTCAAACCCTTAGATCAAATTGTCTTGGTGGCGGTCACATCGGCACATCGACACGAATCATTTCAAGCTTGCGAATTTTTGATGGATTACCTAAAAACCGAAGCGCCTTTTTGGAAAAAAGAGCAAACGCCAAACGCAGATCAAGCTTCTAGGTGGGTGGATGCAAGGTCTAGCGACGATGCAGCTATCAAACGGTGGGACGTTCAATGCTGACGCGCACGGCCCGATACATGCATTCCTTGCTAGGAAGGCCTAGATTCTTACTTGCCATTGTGGTTGCGCTGGTTTGTTACGCTTTGCTCACACCACATATCCGAGCGTCTCAAGCTGTACTCTTGGCGTTTGACGTGGGTGCGATATTCTTCTTAGTCAGCATTGTGCAATTGATGTCCAAGTCCGCGCCAGATGTCATGCGCAGGCGAGCGGAGCGACAACTGTATGGCAAAGGAACAATCGTCATTGTTTCGATTCTCACTTTTGGAATCGTGCTATTGGCATTGCACGACGAGCTACGTGCTGGCAAGGCGCAGGCCTCACTGAGTGTTCTGTTTGCAGGTTTATCTATTGTGCTCGCATGGCTACTACTAGCGACCAATTTTGCGCAAGAGTATGCCCATCGCTATGCGCTTAATCGGCATGTCAACAATGGCGGGTTGAGGTTTCCCAATACTCCCGAACCTGACTATTGGGATTTTATGTATTTCTCGCTGATTTTAAGTATGGCCTGCCAAACGGCCGATGTACAAATCACGGACGGACGGATGCGCCGCTTGGTGCTTTTGCATAGCGTGATGGCGTTCTTTTTTAATGTCGGTATCATCTCGATCACAATTAATGTACTAGGCGGTGTGCTATGAAAAAAGTGCTACTTATGGTCTGTGCGTCGTGCATGACACCGTTTGCGCTTGCAGCCGAGCCTAGCTTCAAACTCACGGTAGGTAGCTACAACTCTTCTGGCGGCGATGTGCCTAATGCCACTGGTACCGATGTCAATGTGCGCCATACCTCAAGCTATGGCAACACATGGCTTGGTTGGTATGGGCAAGGCGATATTAATCAGTGGCGTTCAGGCTGGGATAGCAGTTACAACCTTGGTGCGGTCAAGCTGCAACCTAGTCTGCAAGCGGCTTCTGGTGGTTTTTGGGGCGGCAGTTTTGGCATCGAAACGGGCGAGACAATCCATAAAAACTGGTATGCAGGCGCGGGTATTGGACGTACTAATCTGCGTCCCTACGTCAATCTTAATTTTGATCCAAATGATGCGTTGATGGCCTCTGCTGGCTATCGTTTTAGCAAGCAAGAAGCACTCGGACTTCAGTGGGTACGCGACAATCGCTTAAACATGGATCAACGTAATGTGCATCTGGTTTACCGCAAGGTCTTGAATGACTCTGAGCGTGTGACGATAGATGTTTTCTCTAAGACGGGTTCAGTTTCGCTTGCGTCAGGTAATACTGAAAAAATCAATAAATTGGGTTTATCAGTGGGGTACGACTGGCGTGACTATTTTGTAAAAGTGTCCTACGATCCACGTGTCAATTTCACCACCCAAAACATGCTTCGCGTCTCCACTGGACTGCGCTTTTAAAGCATGACGGATATTGTTCTCACAACGCTCAACGCTCGCTACACCCATGCCAGCATGGGCTTGCGCTGCATCAGAGCAAACTTGGGTGAGTTGCGTGATTCTTCGCTGATTGACGAGTTCATCATCGGACAGCAGACGAATGAGATCGTCGAGAAGTTACTCGCGCATCAACCAAAAATGATTGGATTTGGTGTCTACATCTGGAATGTGGATGAGACAACCAAGATTGTGGCGTTATTGAAACGTGTTGCGCCTGAGGTGGTCATCATTCTTGGTGGACCCGAGGTGAGTTTTGAAATTGACGATCAGCGCATCTGCCAACTGGCGGACTACGTGATTACAGGCTGGGGCGATGTGACTTTTCGTAAGCTGGCCCAAGCGTTGCTGCATGGGCCAAAGCCGCTCATGAAAGTCCATGCGGGCGAGCAGCCGCCACTTTCAGAAATAGCGATGCCTTATGGCGAATACACGGACGACGACATCGCGCACCGCACGCTCTACGTGGAGGCAAGCCGTGGCTGTCCGTTTAAGTGCGAATTCTGTCTCTCTGCGCTGGATAAAACGGCGTGGCCCTTTGAAACGGAACAGTTCTTGGTGCAGATGGAGTCGCTCTATCAGCGCGGCGCGCGGCAGTTTAAGTTTGTTGACCGCACGTTTAATTTGAATGCGAAGGTGAGCCTCAAGATATTGCAATTCTTTTTAGATCGTTATACCGATGAGGATCCCATCTACGCGCACTTCGAGCTTGTCCCCGATCATCTGCCAGATGTGCTGAAAGAATTGATTAGCCAATTTCCCGCAGGTGCTTTGCAGTTTGAAATTGGTATTCAAACCTTCAATACCGATGTGCAAGCCTTGGTTAGCCGCAAGCAAAATAACGACAAAGCGGCGGAAAACCTGCGCTGGCTTCATACGCAAAGCAGGGCGCACATGCACGTCGATCTCATTGCTGGCTTGCCTGGCGAGACGATGCAAAGCTTTGGCGCAGGCTTTGATCGTTTGGTGGGACTTGGACCGCACGAAATTCAATTCGGAATACTCAAGCGCTTGCGCGGTACGCCCATCATTCGGCACACCGCGCCGTACCGCATGACGTTTAGCCCAGACGCGCCATACGAGATCGTGGCAAATCAGGATCTCAGCTTCAACGACATGCAGCGCATGACCCGCTTTGCTCGTTACTGGGATTTGGTGGCTAACTCTGGGCGTTTCGTGAATACGTTGCCCTTGCTTCTAAAAGATGCGCCATTTGACAATTTCATGGCGTTTGCCGATTGGTTGTATGCCACAACAGGCAAGACGCATCAATTTGCGCTGGATCGTTTGTTCGATTTTGTTCAAGCATATTTAATGCAAACGGAAGATATGGCGAGTGTGGAGGCCATCATTGGCATGGATAAGGAAAGAATGCAAATCAAAAATAAAAGTAGCAAGCTCAAAAGGCAACAGCGGCACGAGGCTCTTGCCGTATGAAGGTCGTGCTGTACACCGATGGCGCATGCAAAGGAAACCCAGGCCCTGGTGGTTGGGGTGCGCTCTTGCAGGCCTGGACTGATAAGGGTTTGACCGAGCGCGAGCTGTGCGGCGGTGAGCGAGAGACGACCAATAATCGCATGGAAATGATGGCGGTGATTGAGGGCTTATCAGCTCTCACAAGACCGTGTGACGTGACTATTTATTTAGATAGCAAGTACGTGATGCAAGGCATCACCGAGTGGATTGCAGGCTGGAAGGCGCGTGGTTGGAAGACGGCGGCTAAGCAGCCCGTGAAGAACGTAGATTTGTGGCAGCGTTTAGACGCGGTGGTGTCTAGTTCAGGTCACACGATTGACTGGCAATGGGTCAAGGGTCACGCGGGTAACGCGGGCAATGAGCGGGCGGATGGCCTTGCTAACAAAGGCATTCCCGCTTAAGGCAAAGTAGCTAGCGTGATGGACGTGGTCGCCTTGGGCGTATGAATCCGCTGTTTTAAATTTTTGAGTAACCAAACAACCTGACGGCTTGCGCGTGCATATTGCCCTGTGAGTAACGCGTAGGCTTCTTCCACTTTGTCTGCGCGTGCCAAGCTGATGGCGTCAGCTGCGGCATTGGCGAATCGCTCGTGCATATTCAGCAGCATGGGAAACGATGGATCGCCTTCCACGTATCTTTTTTCAGGTCCTCGTTGCAATTTCGTCAAACCACTCAGCTGGGTTGATCGGACTTTATCTGCATCCAAGTGCTCTGGCCATACGCCTGAGCCATAGGCTTGCCGGATCGCGTTCTCTAGCGTTAGAACCATGCTTTCGTGTTCGGCAATCGTCAAATCAATTGCTTGGGCTGCTGGCAGTAAAACGTTGGCGTGAAGCATCCAAGAGGCCTTTTGTGTGTGTGCGATTGAAACCGTAGGCTGACGAGCAAACCCCATATCGATGATGTAAACATCACTTCCTACACCATCATTTAAATTTTTATAAAACATAAGAAATATATTAATAGTAATTAATTTAAAAAATTAAGCTAACAGTATTAGTTTATCATGATAGGGTATCTATGTATAGCCCAAATCCTATATTTACTGAAAAATAGCAAATATGATGAAAAAAACTACCTTCCTTGCAGCTGTTTCCCTGTGTTTCTCACACGCTTTGGCGCAGGCTCAAGCTGTCTGGCCAAACAAACCGGTCAAGATCGTGATTGGTTTTCCTACAGGCGGTGCGCCTGATATCTTGGCTCGGGTGCTCGCTGAAAAGTGGGCGTCGCTTGGGCAAGCCGTGACGGTGGAGAACAAGCCTGGCGCGGGCGGCAATATTGGCGCGGATTTTGTGGCAAAAAGCGCGCCTGATGGCTATACGCTCTTGGTGGGCACTGTGGGCTCGCAAACGATTAATCCATCGCTCTATAGCAAGATGCCGTACAACGCAGCTACCGATTTCACGTCGATTTCGTTTTTGGGTAGCACGCCCAACTTATTGGTGGTCAATAACAATGTGCCCGCTAAAAGCGTTAAAGAGCTGATTGATCTGGCCAAAGCCAAGCCTGATACGCTCAGTTATGGCTCGCCTGGTAACGGAACATCTAATCACATGTCGGGAGAGATGTTCAACATTCAAGCTAGCGTCAAAACCCGCCATGTGCCGTACCGTGGCCGTGCGCAGGCGATCCCTGATTTGCTGGGTGGTCACATTACCATGATGTTTGACAACATGCCATCTAGCCTGCCGCTTGTGAAGGCGGGTGAGTTGCGTGGTTTAGCGGTGACAAGTGCCAAACGATCGCCCGCCGCACCGAATATCCCAACCATGGCTGAGGCTGGTTTGCCAGCGTTTGAAGCCACCTCGTGGTTTGCGGTGCTTGGCCCTGCCAAGATGCCGAAGGATGTGCTCGCCAAAATCAATCAAGAAGTCATTCGGGTGATGACTTTGCCTGATGTGAAAGAGAAGCTTTTTCAGCTCGGTCTTGATATGCAGCCAGGAACGCCAGAGGCGCTAGATGCACTGATTCAAACAGAAACAATCAAGTGGGCGAAGGTGGTTAAAGAGTCAGGTGCGAAAATCGACTGATGACTGAACTCTCTGTGCTAACGGCGCAGGCTTTTGCGCCGGATGGCGCTTTGGCTCGCGCGGCGACTAATTCCCAACAAAACTATCAACCACGCGAAGGCCAGCAGCAAATGGCCACAGCGATTGCCGAAGCCATTGCGCTGCGCTCTAGCGTGGTCGTAGAGGCGGGCACTGGGGTGGGCAAGACCTTTGCGTACCTTGTGCCCGCCGTTTTAAGCGGTTCGCGGGTGGTGGTTTCTACCGCAACTAAAACGCTTCAAGATCAACTTTTTTCGCGAGACTTGCCCGCAGTGACTGAGGCACTGGGGATTCCTGTGCGATGCGCATTGCTCAAAGGGCGATCCAGTTATCTATGTCTACATCGTATGGATGTGGCATTGCACAGCAATAGTTCGTCGGAACGCATACTGGGCAAGGCTTTGTCGGCCATTGCTCGTTGGTCAAAAACGACTTTGACGGGTGACTTGGCTGAAATGACGGGACTCGATGAGCGCTCGCCCGCGCTGCCGCTCGTCACGTCCACGCGTGAGAATTGCCTCGGGTCGGAATGCTCAAAAGCCAAGGAATGTCACGTCAATCTGGCTCGCAAAGAAGCGCTGGGCGCGGATATTGTGGTGGTGAACCACCATTTGTTCTTTGCTGATATGGCGGTGCGTGAGTCAGGCGTAGCGCAAATTTTGCCAACTGCGGAGGTGGTGATTTTTGACGAGGCGCACCAAATTAATGAAATTGGCGTTGGTTTTTTGGCTAAACAACTCAGCACGCCGCAGCTGTTAGATTTTGGCAAAGACATACTGGCCGCAGGGTTGCAGCATGCGCGCGGGCTGGTGGATTGGTCTACTGTGGTGCAAGCGCTAGAGTACGCGACGCGCGATTTGCGTTTAGCCATGGGCAAACAAAATTACGCCTCGAGGCTTGCCTGGCCTAGCGCTGCACCAGAGGGCGTTGACGCGGACATGTGGCTCGGTGGTTTGCAAAAATTAACGGCGGCGCTTGCGCAAGTGGATGCGGCGCTTGGCATGGTGATGGAATCCAATCCCGAGTTCACACGCCTTGCAGAGCGTGGCCTTGAGCTGGGTGACCTCGTACAGGCCTTTATGGGTAAGGCTTCAGTGGATTCGGTGCGATGGCTGGAGGTCGGTGCCCAGCTCAAACTGGTCGAGTCGCCGTTAGATATTGCGGATGTAGTCAAGAAGCAATGGTTCCCTGAGGGCGAAAGTGAGACCGTTTCCCAGCGCAGTTGGATATTTACTTCAGCAACGCTGGGCAGCGACGATCGGCTCTCGTGGTTTTTGGAAGGTTGCGGCTTGCAGGGCTTGAATGAGCGGCAGCTAGCGGTACTTCGCGTGAGTAGTCCCTTTAATTACGAAGTTCAATCGGCGCTCTACGTACCCTCTAATTTCCCTAAACCTAATGAGGCTGATCACACGGCGCGTGTCTCAGATATTGCCTTAGAGGCCGCACGGGGATTGGGCGGGCGCACTTTGGTGCTGACCACCACGCTGCGGGCTTTGCGGCAAATTGGCGAGGCGTTAGCCGAAAGTTTGGCGGGAGATGAGATTTCGGTTTTAGTGCAAGGTCAGCAATCCAAGCGTGAGTTGATTGAGCGCTTTCGCGCTAAAGATCAGGCGTCGGTGCTGGTGGCTTCAGCTTCGTTTTGGGAAGGTGTGGACATTGCTGGAGACGCGCTGCAATGCGTCATCATCGACAAGCTGCCATTCCCACCGCCTGGCGATCCGTTGGTAGAGGCTCGCTCCAAGCGTCTTGAGGCGCTAGGGCGTAGCAGTTTTAATGATTACTCCATTCCTGAGGCGGCCATTGCGCTCAAGCAAGGCACGGGGCGATTGATTCGCAGCGAAGATGATGTGGGGGTGTTGGTGGTGTGCGATCCGCGCTTGATGCAAATGGGCTATGGACGAAGGCTGATTGCAAGCCTACCCACGATGCCGATTTTGCGCACGTCGGAAGCTTGGCAGCAATGGCTAGGGCTTTTGCGTGCTACCCACGCGCACGCCAACGGCTAATCTATTTTTCGGAAAATTCTTTGCCATCACTCGCTTGGCATCATCACGCAATTCTGTACTGCCAAGCGCATCGTAGGCTTGAATCAAAACAGTCAGCGCCTCTTCCATGACAACTGTATTGGGATAGTCAGCAATTGCCGTTTGCGCACGGTTGGCGGCTGCTAAATGCGCACCGCGGCTAGCGTAGTACCGTGCCACATGGAGCTCGTATGCAGCCAGTGTATTCAGTATATAAGCCATACGCGCGAGCGCATCAGGCGTGTATTTGGATTGTGGAAAGCGCGTGGTCAGTTGCTTGAATGTTGCATAAGCTTCTTTGGATGCCTTTTGATCGCGGTCATCTAATTGTTGCCCTGTAAAGCTGCTTAAAAAACCAAGATCACCATTAAAATTGACTAGACCACGCAGGTAAAGTGCGTAATCGACAAGTGGACTGGCAGGATGCAGACGCACAAAACGATCGAGTGTGACTAAGGCCTCAGCATGCAATCCGCCTTTATACTGTGCGTATGCTTTTTCCACTTGAGCTTGCTGGCCAAGTGGCGTGCCAATGGCTCGGGTTTCTAGTTTTTCGAAGTAACCTACTGCCTTGTCGTAGCCGCCATTGTTAACTTCATCTTTAGCCTCTTGATAGAGTTTTTCCAAAGACCAGTCTTTGGTAATGTCGTTCAGATTGCCGCAACCTTGAAAAAGTATCACGGCGCTTGCCAAGCACACACGCCAAAAAATAGCCATAGAAAGAAAAGATGAACGCACAGTTTGTTCCAGATAAAAATGTCAATTTGATTATAGACAGCGAGCATGAAGAGTCGCTAGAGGCTGGCGATCCGGCTGATTCCACAGAGACGCGGCTACACACTGTCACTTACGAGCAAAGCGATATGCGGTATGACCGCATCGTGGCGCTGGCAGTACCCGAGTTTTCGCGCAGCTATTTGCAGCAGCTGATTGAGCAATCGTTTGTGACGCTTAACGGTGCGATTGCCACCAAATCGTCCAAACATCTGCGGGATGGCGATGAGCTGGTGATTCAACTGCGCCCCACCGAGCAAAGCCAAGCTTACGTACCAGAAGACGTTCCCGTCGAAGTCGTCTACGAAGATACTTATTTACTAGTGGTGAATAAACCAGCGGGACTCGTCGTGCATCCTGCTCCTGGCAATTGGCGCGGAACGCTACTAAATGGTTTGCTGAATAAATACCCAGAAGCCAAACATTTGCCACGAGCGGGTATCGTGCATAGGCTTGACAAAGATACGAGTGGCCTCATGGTTGTGGCGAAAACACGCCTGTGCATGGATGCGCTGGTCAAACTGATTTCAAGCCGCGAAGTCGCTCGTGAATACTTTGCCATTGCCCATGGTGCATGGCGTAATTCAAGCCATCAAGATGATGGGAATGATTTTGAGGAAGACGCACCTGATAGAATCGTGACACAGTCCATTGGGCGCGATCAACGGAATCGGCTCAAGATGGCAGCGTTTGACCCGCTAAGCGGCCACGCAAAACCTGCTCGCACTGACATTTATGTCCTGCAGCAAAACGATGATTTCACATGGGTGGAGTGCAAACTCCATACGGGACGTACGCATCAAATTCGTGTACACATGGCTCATATTGGGCATCCGCTGGTGGCGGACGCGACTTACGGCGGCAAACCTGCGCTTGGACTTACCCGTCAAGCACTACACGCCAAGCGATTGGCTTTTACGCATCCGATGACGGGTGCTGAGATGGAATTTTTATCCGCATTGCCGCCTGACTTAGAGGCCGCAAAATTTGAGTTTGTAGATAGCGACCTTTAAGAAGACGACCTTTAAAAGATGACTTTTGAATGATTTATGAATACTGCTGAAGCGAAACGAATTTTGGAAGCTGCGCTGCTGTGCGCGCAAGCACCCATGACGGTGCCAAATTTGCAGCCTTTGTTTGATGGCAATCTCTCTGCCGACTCTATCAAATTGATTCTGGCCGAGCTGCAATTAGATTGGGCGCAGGGCGGACTCGATTTAGTCTGTGTGGCTACCGGCTGGCGCTTTCAGAGCAAACCTGAGTTGAAACATTATTTGGATCGCCTCAATCCTGAACGCCCACCGCGCTATTCGCGGGCAAGTCTGGAGACGCTGGCGATCATTGCGTATCGCCAGCCTGTGACGCGCGGCGACATTGAAGATATTCGCGGTGTGACGGTGAACTCTTTGACGATCAAGCAGTTGGAAGACCGCGGCTGGATCGAGGTGATTGGTCACCGCGAAACCGTGGGTCGTCCTGCGCTGTTTGCCACGACCAAGCAATTTTTGGACGATCTTGGCTTGGCCTCGCTCGCTCAGCTACCGATTAATGAAGACGGCGACGAGATGCCGAATTTAGATTTACTTGAACACTTGCCAGAGCAACCCGATTTACCTGAGAACCCTGAGACTTTATGAACAACGAACCATCCCACGAGCCAAACCCAATGGCGCTTCCCGAGCATGATGCCTCAGAAACCACACCTGATATGGCTTCCGAAGCAGATGCCTCGCCAGATCAGGCTACGCAAGCCCCTGCTGTCGCTGCTACGCCCGTTCCAGTCTTTGAGTTAGACGACATCGTCAGCGGACGTTTTGACGAAGAGCAAGCAAACGAAGAGGAAGTTTCTGCCCCGGGCAAGCGCGTGTTAGCGCCTGAAGTCGAGTCACCAAAATTGCACAAAATCCTCGCGCAGGCGGGTCTCGGTTCGCGCTTAGAGATGGAGCAAATGATTGTTGAAGGGCGTATTACGGTCAATAAAGAGCCTGCGCACATTGGTATGCGGATTCAGTACGGCGATCAAATTACAGTGAACGGCAAACCCATCAAGGTGCGGATTGATCCGCCGCCTGCGCGTATCTTGGCGTATCACAAGCCTGCGGGCGAAGTCGTCACGCATGACGATCCGCAAAATCGCCCAACCGTTTTTCGTCGCTTGCCCAAGCTGTATCAAGGCAAATGGCAATCAGTTGGACGCCTTGATTTGAATACCGAAGGTCTGCTCTTGTTTACCAGCTCTGGTGAGTTAGCGAATCGCTTGACGCATCCTCGTTTTGGTCTAGAGCGTGAATACGCCGTTCGCGTTTTGGGCGCTTTGTCTAACGAAGAAAAACAACAACTGCTGGATGGCGTGATGTTGGACGACGGCTTGGCTCAGTTTGGCTCGATCGAAGACGGCGGCGGCGAAGGCGCGAACTGCTGGTACCGCGTGACGATTTCTGAAGGCCGTAACCGCGAGGTGCGCCGCATGGTGGAGTCGCTCGGTCATGCGGTGAGCCGCTTGATTCGTATTCGCTACGGCACGATGCTGTTGCCAAAAGGCTTGAAACGCGGCTTTTGGATGGAGCTAGACGAAGCCGATGTTCGGGCACTGCAAAACGCCTCGGGCGGCGCACCAAAACGAGTTGATGGTGAGGGCGCTGCCCCGCGCTCCCGTGCAGGTAATGGACGCAACGATCAACGCGGCGCACAGCGCAGCCGTGGTGGCTTGCGTGGCCCCGGTGCTGGCAATGCGGGTGGCGATGGCAGAGGACGTGGCAGCCCAGACCGCGGCGGCTACAAAGGCAATACCCCAAGGCCAGATAACCGCAACACCCCGCGCCCAACTGCGCCAGGCGAGGGTGGTGGACGCGGCAGCTATGGTGGCAATTCTTTTGACGGTGACGGCATTAATAACGATCGCCTGCCAAGCGGCATCAATCCTGAACGCACGATGATGGACTTCAAGCGCCAAGCTTTTGGCGGTGGCAATGGCGGCGGCGGCCAGGGTCGCGGACGTAGCGGCGGCGGCTTTGGCGGCGGTGCGGGACAAGGCCGTGGTCGCGGCGGTAATTCTGGCGGCGGGGGCGGCGGTAGTGGCCCACGGGATGGCGGCGGCAATGGCGGTCAGCCAGATCCGATGCGCACCTCGTTTGGCTATATTGGCGGCGATAGTTTGCAGCGTCAACGCGCTGCACCTAACCCAGGCGGTGGCGGCGGACGAGGCGGCAATCGCGGCGGAACAGGCAACAGCTCAAACGGCGGGGGCGGCAGAGGCCGCACACGTTAAAATCAGTAGGTTGTTTTTTAAGGCAATATTTTTTATTTTTCTAGGACTTTTAAATGGCTATCGAACGCACTCTCTCCATCATCAAACCTGACGCAGTTGCAAAAAACGTGATCGGTCAAATTTACGCACGTTTTGAAGGCGCTGGCCTCAAAGTTGTGGCGGCTCGTATGGCGCACCTCTCTCGCTTGGAAGCTGAAGCTTTCTACGGCGTTCACAAAGCACGTCCTTTCTTCAATGACCTCGTGTCGTTCATGATTTCTGGCCCTGTGATGATTCAAGCGTTAGAGGGCGAAGGCGCTATCTTAAAAAACCGTGACCTCATGGGCGCTACCGATCCTAAGAAGGCTGACAAAGGCACCATCCGCGCTGATTTCGCTGACAGCATCGATGCTAATGCCGTTCACGGTTCTGATGCAGCTGAAACCGCCGCTGCCGAGATCGCATTCTTCTTCCCTGGCATGAACGTGTTTGCACGTTAATTCCAGCATTACCTGTAATTGAATATGACTTCGGCCAACCTGCTGGATTTTGATCTCGATGGCTTGGCCGATTTTTGTGAAAAATTAGGCGAAAAGCGTTTCCGTGCCACACAACTGTATCGCTGGATTCACCAGCGCGGCGTGTCTAATTTTGACGACATGACCGATATCGCGAAATCGTTTCGCGAAAAGTTAAAGACGAGTGCCCATATTGAGGGACTCAAAGTTTTAAGCCGTCACACATCCGCTGACGGCACGATTAAGTGGTTGTTCGATATGGGTGCAGGCGATGCGATCGAAGCCGTCTACATCCCTGAAGATGACCGTGCGACGCTGTGTATTTCTAGCCAAGCGGGCTGCGCCGTAGGATGCCGTTTTTGTTCCACAGGGCATCAAGGCTTTAGCCGCAATTTGACGACGGCTGAAATCATCGGGCAGCTTTGGTTTGTGGAGCATCTGCTTCGTGCCGAACTGCATGGCGATGACCCCAAAGCGGCGGATGACAAATCAAATGTGCGCGTCATCTCCAATGTGGTGATGATGGGCATGGGCGAGCCATTGCAAAATTACGCCAACTTGATTCCAGCGCTCAAAACGATGCTGTCTGACCATGCGTACGGTTTGTCACGTCGCCGCGTCACGGTATCCACCTCGGGCGTAGTGCCCATGATTGAACGCCTTGCACAGGATTGCCCCGTGTCGCTGGCAGTTTCTATTCATGCCGCAAATGACAAACTACGAACGAGCCTTGTGCCGATTAATCAAAAATATCCGCTCAAAGAACTGATTGCTGCATGCCAAGCGTATTTGCCGCACGCTCCGCGTGACTTCTTGACTATCGAGTACTGCATGTTGGATGGCGTGAACGATCAGCCTGAGCATGCGCGTGCGCTGGCACAAATGCTGAACGCTTTACCTTGCAAAATCAATTTGATTCCGTTTAACCCATTCCCTGCTTCAGGACTTAAGCGATCAGCGCCTGATGTGGTGAAGAAGTTTGCCCAGTTACTCACGGGCGCGGGCTACATCACGACCATTCGCAAAACACGCGGCGATGATATTGACGCGGCTTGCGGGCAATTGGCTGGTGAGGTTCAAGATCGTACGGATGCGGCAGCACGTATGCAAGACCGCAGAGTCATCATGATGAAAGAAACAAATGAGTGAGACCAATGATGCATCAGGCATACCGCCTGCGGAAATCCATACATCGGAAGCTGTAGCAGAGGTGCTGGCACCTAATGCTGAGGTTGAGCCTAAAGTCTCCGCTGGGAAAATGCTGCGTGAGGCGCGCCTCGCCTCTGGCATGCATATCGGGACTTTATCGCTTGCACTTAAGGTGCCTGTTAAAAAATTAGAGGCGTTGGAGGCTGATGACTGGACGCAGTTGTCGGATGCTGTGTTTGTGCGCGCTTTGGCAACAAGTGTGTGTAGGCAAATCAAGACAGATAGCATGCCTATCTTGGCGGCGTTGCCGCAAAACACGAGTACTAAGATTTTGGATGATAAGGACAGGGGGGGACTCAATCAGCCGTTTCGCTCTCCAGGCGATGCTAAATTTTCTTACAAACATCTGCCAGCTGTATCAATGCCGATGCTGGTAGGTGCAATGTCGCTGCTGTTTGCAGCTTTACTGTTGATTTTTTTACCCGATTTCGTCAAACAACAAGGGAGTAAAAAAATTGAAATTATTGAAAAAATAGAGATCATGGCGACACCTGAACCTGTAGCAGCAGCTGTCGACATGATGGCTTCGGCGCCGGTGCCTACAGCTCCCGTGTCAATACCTGCACCCGTAGCATCAGCTCCAGCAGTGCTGCTGCCAGCAGGCGTATCAATTCTGCGATTAACCGCAAAAGGCGAGGTATGGGTTCAGGTGAAAGACAGCAAAGGCATTGTTTTAGTTCAACGTAATTTACAGCCAAAAGAAATTGTGAACGTCTCAGGCATTCCTCCTTTAGCGGTGGTGCTTGGACGCGTGAATGAGATCGAATCGGTGATGGTGCGCGGCAAAGCATTCAATTTGGCGGCAGTTTCAAGCGAGAATATCGCGCGATTTGAGGTGAAATAATTGTGGCTAGTACCCTGCAAGCCAAGGTGAGTTGGGGCTCGCGCATCGTCACGGTGGGCGGTGATGCGCCTGTTCGCATTCAATCTATGACCAATACCGATACCGTAGATGCGATTGGTACGGCTATTCAAGTTAAAGAGTTGGCAGTAGCAGGTTCTGAGATGGTTCGAATCACGGTTAATACGCCCGAGGCTGCAGCGGCTGTGCCGTACATTCGCGAGCAACTAGACCGCATGGGCATTGATGTGCCGCTGATTGGTGATTTTCATTACAACGGGCATACCTTGTTGACCCAGTATCCTGATTGTGCTCAAGCACTATCTAAGTACCGTATCAATCCTGGCAATGTCGGCAAAGGGGAAAAGCGAGACCGGCAATTCGGACAAATGATCGAGGCGGCTGTTCGCTGGAATAAGCCAGTACGCATTGGCGTGAATTGGGGTTCGCTTGATCAGGAATTGCTCGCGGCCATGATGGACGAAAACGCGGGGCGCTCTGACCCTTGGGATGCTAAGAAGGTCATGACTGAAGCCTTGATTGCGTCAGCGCTAGGGTCTGCAACAGAGGCGGTTCGTTTAGGTATGAATCCTGCTCAAATTTTGCTATCTTGCAAAGTCTCCGGCGTGCAAGACTTGGTGCGTGTTTATCAAGAGCTTGCCAAACGCTGTGATTACCCGCTGCATCTTGGCCTCACTGAAGCAGGGATGGGCACGAAGGGCACGGTAGCATCGGCAGCCGCGTTGGCGGTACTTTTGCAACAAGGCATTGGTGACACGATTCGGGTTTCTCTCACACCAGCACCGGGCGAATCGCGGACCCAGGAGGTGATTGTGGCATCAGAAATTTTGCAAAGCCTTGGATTTAGGCATTTCTCACCAAGTGTGACGGCATGCCCAGGGTGTGGGCGCACAACCAGCACGACATTTCAAGAACTTACGCAGCAAATTGACAACTTCCTTCGCGCGCAAATGCCTATCTGGCGTGAGAGGTATGCAGGTGTCGAGAGTATGAAGGTGGCAGTAATGGGCTGTATCGTGAACGGTCCAGGCGAGAGCAAGCATGCTGACATCGGGATCAGCTTGCCAGGGACAGGCGAAGCCCCTGCAGCTCCGGTTTTTATTGATGGAGAGAAAGCCATGACACTGCGCGGCGAACATATTGCAGAGGAATTTCAAGTGGTGGTGGAGAACTATATTGCTAAGCGTTACGGCTCAAAATATGAAAGCATGGCAATAGCATGAATAGTGCAAAAATCAATGCGATTAAAGGTATGAATGACATTCTGCCAGCGATGGCGGGTGCGACCTTCATCGGCAGCGGGCAATGGGAGTGGCTAGAGGACAAGGTGCGTAGCGTGATGGCAAAGTTTGCGTATCGCAATATCCGTACGCCTGTCGTTGAATCCACACACCTTTTTGTACGTGGTCTTGGCGATGTCACCGATATCGTTGAAAAAGAGATGTACTCGTTTGAGGACAAAATGAATGGCGATGCGCTCACGCTTCGCCCTGAGAACACGGCTGGCGTGGTTCGCGCTGCGATTGAGCACAATTTACTGTACGATGCGCCGCGCCGTCTCTATTACATGGGGCCGATGTTTCGGCATGAACGTCCGCAGCGTGGGCGCTATCGTCAGTTCCATCAAATCGGGGCTGAAGCACTGGGTTTTGGTGGCGCAGAGATTGATGCGGAAATAATTTTATTGGCCAATATGCTTTGGTGCGAACTTGGACTTCAGCAAGGTACAGATTATCGACTTGAGATCGGAAGCCTTGGACAATCGGCAGAGCGCAAAGAACACCGTGCCGCGCTAATTGCGTATTTTGAGCAACATGTGGAGCAGTTGGATGCTGAGGCTGTGCGGCGATTGCACACGAATCCTCTGAGAATTTTAGATACCAAAAATCCTGCAATGCAGGCGCTTGTAGACGACGCACCAAAGCTGATGAATTACTTGGGCGAAGCGTCGCTCACGCACTTCAAAGCTGTGACCACTATCCTAGAAGCACACGGTATCGCGTACACCATTAATCCGCGCCTCGTGCGCGGTATGGATTACTACAACCTCACAGTGTTTGAGTTTGTGACGCCTCATTTGGGCTCGCAAGGAACGATTTGCGGAGGTGGACGCTATGATGATTTGATGGCGCAAATGGGAGGCAAAACCTCGCCAGCCGTGGGTTGGGCGCTTGGTGTTGAGCGCGTGCTGGAGTTATTGAGGGAACTAAAATTACAAGCCGCCGATCCTGCACCTGACGCGTATGCAGTGATTCCTGATTTTGCAAATGTGCCGAAAGTCATGGCTGTCTTGCAGCACCTACGCCGCGCAGGCGTGTCAATTCAAATGCATGCATCGAGTATCGACTCGGAAGGCGAAGTAACGATGTCGAGTTTTAAGTCACAATTTAAACGTGCGGATGGTAGTGGCGCTCGCTACGCATTAGTTTTTGGTAACGATGAACTCGCGGACAATAGTGTTTCGGTCAAACCCTTGCGTGGCGGCGACCAAAAGACCTTTTATTTGAGCGATATTGAGGCGCTTATTTCTCTTCTTAAAAATTAATCAATAAACACATCATGGCGACACAGCATCTAAACCTTGACGATCAAGAACAATTGGCCGCACTCAAGCATTTTTGGGATAAATATGGACGCATCGTGTCCGTTGTGACGACGGTGTTCGCATTGTCCTTTGCGGGCTGGACGGCTTGGAACATTTGGCAGGCAGGTTTGGAGCAAAAATCGGCGGTACGCTTTGACGAAATGTCCCGTGCTGTTGCATCGGGCGATATCCCTAAGACTGACCGTGTGTTTGCAGATATGAAAGAACAATTTGGTGCAACTAGCTATACCGCACAAGCCGCGTTATTAGATGCACGTATGAATTATGAAAAAGGCAATGTCGATGCCACAAAAGCCGCTCTGCAGTGGCTCGTCGATAGCAGTGCCGAAGCCGCTTACCGAGATGTAGCACGTTTGCGCCTAAGTGGTGTGTTGATTGAATCCAAGCAATATGACGAAGCTATCAAATTGTTAGTTGGCAATATCAGTAAGCCATTTGCTGCTTTGGCCGCTGACCGGATAGGCGATGCCTATAGCCTACAAAATAAAAATGAAGAAGCCAAAGCGCAATATTTAAAAGCTTATGCTGCTTTGCCAGCTAGTGATGAATATCGCAAGATGATTGACGTGAAGTTGGCGCGCATGGGCGTTACAGCCAAGGATGCTCCATGAGCTTTGGCACCGCGCTTGCGCGTACAACAACAGTTTTGGCCGTGCTGCTTGGTTTAATGGCCTGTGGTAGTGCGCCACGCCACGATCCTGCGCCTTTACTGCCCGTTGCCGACTCGTTGAGTCTTGGTCAAGCTTGGCAAAATTCGGTAGGAAATCGTATTGAATTTCCCATGCAAACGGGAGTGGCCAACCAAACGTTGGCTGTGGCTACATCACGTGGCACAGTGGCGGTTGTAAATGCGACGACGGGCGCAGACCTATGGCGTGCACGGATTGATGCAGAGCTTTCTTCGGGGGTGGGTTTTGATGGAAAGACAGCCGCCGTGACCACGATTGATAACGAACTCGTTGCCTTCACGCTTGGTAGTAAAAATCAACCAGTTATCCCATGGCGAAAAATGCTGCAAGCCCGCGTCTATACGGCTCCAGTGGTTGCTGGTGGCCGGGTCTTTGTGCTGGCAGGAGATCGTACCGTACAAGCTTTTGACGCCGTAACAGGCGCCAAACTTTGGAGTTTCCAGCGCGCCTCCGATCCATTGATTTTGAGTCAAGCGGGTACGCTGGGGGTTTATCAAAACACTTTGCTTGTGGGGCATTCTGGGCGATTGCTCGGTATCAATCCCGATACGGGGCAAGTGCAGTGGGAGTTATCTGTTGCAACTAGCCGTGCCACTAATGATATTGAACGGCTGATTGATTTAGTGGGTGTGCCTAACCGCGTAGGCGATAGCGTGTGTCTGCGTTCTTTTCAAACCAGTGTGGCTTGCGTTGATTTGGCTAAAAATGTGGTGATCTGGAGTAAACCCTCCCAAGGGTCGACTGGCGTGTCAGGTGATGCTGCCAGCATGGTATCTACCGAATCGGATGGTCGCGTGAAAGCTTGGAGTCGCGCGACAGGTGATTTGCTCTGGACGAGCGACAAGCTGGTGTACCGAGGATTGTCTGCGCCGCTACTAGTGGGTAACTCTATCGTCGTGGGCGATGCGGAGGGCTATGTCCACGTGATGAATAAGCTAACGGGTGCTTTTACCGCGCGCTTTAAAACAGATGGCGGCGCGATTGTGGCAGCGCCAGTTGTGCTTGGCAATACTGTAGTGGTCGTCACAGCCAAAGGCGGCATTTACGCCTACAGCCCTAAATAAATATGAAACCAGTCCTAGCCCTAGTCGGGCGCGCCAACGTCGGGAAATCGACTCTCTTCAATCGTATGACCCAATCGCGTGATGCGATTGTGGCCGACTTTGCAGGATTGACGCGTGATCGCCACTACGGCACAGGTAAGCAAGGCAAATTTGAGTACATCGTGATCGACACAGGCGGTTTTGAACCCGATGCCGTGGACGATATGTACAAAGAGATGGCTAAGCAAACGCAGCAAGCGATTGCCGAAGCCGATGTCGTTATCTTTATGGTCGATACGCGTGCGGGCTTGAATGCACACGATCATGATATTGCCAAATACCTGCGCCGCTTAGGTAAAAAAGTGGTGCTCACCGCCAATAAATCGGAAGGTATGAAAGAGGGCGATCAAAAGCTGATTGAGTTCTTTGAACTGGGATTAGGCGAAGTACATCCTATTTCTGCCGCACACGGACAAGGTATTCGCAGTTTGGTTGACTTGGCTGAAAGCTTGTTGCCGCCTGCATTGCCCGAGAGCGAAGAGACCGTTGACGACGGTGTGATCAAACTTGCGGTTTGTGGCCGTCCAAACGTGGGCAAATCTACGCTCATCAATACATGGCTGGGTGAAGAGCGCCTCATTGCTTTTGACATGCCAGGCACAACGCGTGATGCCATCTCCGTTCCGTTTGAGCGCGAAGGACAAATGTTTTCACTCATCGACACGGCAGGACTGCGGCGCAAAGGCAAAGTCTTTGAAGCGATTGAAAAATTCTCGGTTGTTAAAACACTGCAAGCCGTTGAATCAGCAAATGTGGTTTTGTTGCTGCTTGACGCGTCGCAAGGCATTTCCGATCAAGATGCACATATTGCGGGCTTTATCCTGGAGAGTGGCCGCGCTTTAGTAGTTGCTGTCAATAAATGGGATGCCATTGACAAATACGAGCGCGACATGCTCCAGCGTGCCATCGAGACAAGGCTTGGCTTTTTAAAGTTCGCCAATTTGCATTTGATTTCCGCAAAAAAACGGCAAGGTCTGGGGCCACTCTGGGGTTCAATTACGGGCGCGCACAAAGCCGCTAACCGCAAAATGCCAACACCGCAGCTCACCAAAATTTTGCTGGAAGCCGTGCAGTTCCAGCCACCGCAGCGTGCGGGCATGTTCCGCCCCAAATTACGTTATGCGCATCAGGGTGGCATGAATCCACCAATCATCGTGATCCACGGCAACTCGCTCGATCATGTGACGGATTCATACAAGCGATATCTAGAAGGTCGCTTCCGCCAAAAGTTCGACCTGATCGGCACTCCGCTGCGGGTTCAGATTAAAACTTCCGACAACCCCTTTGCGGATAAAGAGAAGAAGTAAAATCACTCCGTTGGTGCTCGCGCAGACCTCACAATCAGCGCAGTTAAACGGGAAGCAGGGGGGGGGATTCAACACTCACCTAACCTGCGCTGCCCCCGCAACGGTAAGCAAGAAGCTAGCTACTAGATTTTTGTCAGCCCGGATATCGGCCAACAGCGAGATCGCTTCGAATTCATAACTCCTAGTGATCAACAAGCCCAAAGACCTGCGGGGACGCT
>JANPAS010000156.1:0-2391 GCA_031430035.1 Comamonadaceae bacterium
TTAAAACTTGAACAATATCAACAACCGAAAACCACCATATCTCCGAATCCTCGTCATAGACGCGGCGGATGTTGTGCTTTTCAAATGGTGTGGTGAGTGGCAGCATGGTGAACTCCTAGATCACCCATCATAGCTGTTTAAATTTACAGCCTTACTTCCCAATACAAAACTTAGAAAAAATCTCGCCCAGCAAATCGTCGGGCGTGAATTCGCCTGTGATGCTGGAGAGATCGTTTAAAGCCAGCCGCAACTCTTCGGCAATGACTTCTAGCGCGGGGGCTTTGCTCATCAAATGCTCACGGGCAAGTTCTAAGTGATCGCCCACGCCTTGCAGTGCGTGAACGTGGCGCTGGCGCGCAATGAAGAGGCCTTCCGGTGCAGCTTGCCAGCCGACGGCTTGCAAAATCGCGAGGCGTAATTCATTTAAGCCTACGCCTGTTTTTGCGGAGAGTTTCACTGCTGTGTGCGCAGAGCCAAACAATTGGGGTCGGTCACCTGACCCCAATTGGCTTGGCGGAGTATCCGTTGCGTGAGGGCTCACATCCGCCTTATTCCACACGTCAATCACCGTGCGGCCTAGACCACTCGTATTTTTTGGCAATCTATCGCGCAAAGCCACATCCCGCTTGGCATGCGCGGCATCGCCCTGTTTGGTGAGGTCATGCAAAAACAAAATGACATCGGCTGATTCGATGTGCTGCCATGCGCGTTCGATGCCGATTTTTTCGACTTCATCCACAGCATCCAAGTTCGTATCGCGCAAGCCTGCGGTATCGAGCACATGCACGGGCACGCCTTCAATTTGAATGGTCTGCTGCACCACGTCGCGAGTTGTGCCTGCAATCGGCGTGACGATGGCGAGTTCTGCGCCTGCGAGGGCATTCAAGAGTGAGCTTTTACCCGCGTTGGGCTGACCTGCAATCACTAGCTTGATGCCTTCGCGCAGGAGTGCGCCTTGCGTTGTGCGCTGCATCACGGCGGCTAATTGCGTTTGCAGTTTTTGCAACTGCCCACGCGCATCGGCTTGTTGCAAAAAGTCGATATCTTCTTCGGGGAAATCTAGTGTGGCTTCAACGAGCATCCGCAAGTGGATGAGTGCGTCCCGCAGCACATGAATCGTTTGCGAGAACTCGCCCGACAGCGAGCGGCTAGCCGAGCGTGCTGCGGCTTCGGTGCTGGCGTCAATCAAATCTGCAACCGCTTCGGCTTGCGCGAGGTCTAGCTTGTCATTGAGGAACGCGCGTTCAGTGAACTCCCCTGCTCTCGCAATGCGAATACCAAGGTCTTTGCCCGCTTCTAAACAACGCGCCAGCAGCAGCTGCATCACAACCGCGCCGCCGTGCGCTTGCAGCTCTAAAACGTCTTCGCCTGTGTAGGAATGCGGAGCGGGAAAGAACAGCGCAAGCCCTGAATCAATGGCGTTGCCGTCGGCATCTTGGAACGGCAAATAAGTTGCCTCGCGCGGCTGCAAGCCACGTCCACAAAGGCTTTCGACGATAGTCGCTATACCGATTCCGCTCACTCGCACAATGCCCACCGCGCCACGCCCAGGAGCGGTGGCGATGGCGGCTATCGGATTAGTTGACACCCAATCGCTTGTTAATCACCCACTGCTGAGCGATCGACAAGATGTTGTTGACCAGCCAGTACAGCACGAGTCCTGCTGGGAAGAAGAAGAACATGAAGCTGAACATCAGGGGCATGATCCACATCATCTTGGCTTGCATTGGGTCTGGCGGGGTGGGGTTGAGCCACGTTTGCAACAAGGATGACAGCGTCATCAAAATCGGCAAGATGAACCACGGATCGGGAGCTGAGAGGTCTTTAATCCACAAAATCCAAGGCGCACCGCGGAACTCGACGCTAGAGAGCAGCACCCAGTACAGCGCAATAAAAACGGGAATCTGAATGATGATGGGTAAGCAGCCGCCCATAGGATTTACTTTTTCTTCTTTGTAAATCCGCATCATCTCAGCCTGGATTTGCTGCGGATTGTCTTTCAGGCGTTCACGCATTTCCATGATTCTGGGGTTGACGGCTTTCATCTTGCCCATGCTGCTGTAAGCCTTGGCGTTGAACCAATAGAACACGATTTTGAGCAACACCACAACCGCCACAATCGCCCAACCCCAGTTACCAATGGCTTTGTGCAATTGGTCAATCACCCAAAACAAAGGCTTGGACAAAATCGTGAAGTAGCCGTAGTCTTTAACAAGTTCCAATCCTGGCGCCAAAGCCTCCAAAGCCTTCTCTTCTTGTGGGCCGACATACAGCTTGGCATCCAGCTTTTGCGTTTGGCCAGCAGCAATCGCTTTAAACGGCAAGATCATGCCCGCAGCGTAGAGGTTGGTGTCGATTTTGCGAACGAAGTTTTCGTGCGGTGCGCCATCG
>JANPAS010000157.1:0-16618 GCA_031430035.1 Comamonadaceae bacterium
TTGCCGAAGCAGGCTTCAAACCCGAGGTGATGCCTGGGATTTTGAAAGGGAATGCGATGCGGTTATTGGGGCTTAAATAGTCTTGTAGCCCATCGACTGGGGTAGCCACAGCACGATTTGCGGCACAAAGGTAAACAGCATTAGCGCCGCAATCAAGATGCCAACGAAGAGCCAGCCTTCGCGGATCATGTCTTTAAGTGGAATGCCCGTGAGTGCATTCGTCACAAACAAGAGCATGCCAAAGGGCGGATGAATCATGCCAATCATCATGTTGACAACTGCGACCACGCCAAAGTGAACAAGGTCCACGCCTAGCATTTTGGCCGCAGGAATCAGCATGGGAACGAAGACGAGCAGGATGACTGATACATCCAAAAAGCAGCCCAGTACCAGCATCATCACGTTTACCAAGAGCAAGAACTGCCACTGCGTGAGACCCATGCCGTCCACCCAGAGTGCCATTGCTTGCGGCACGCCTTCGGCGGTAAAAACGTAATTCATCAAATAGCTAGATGCAATGATGAGCGTGACCACAGTGCTAGCCCTTGCGGACTCTAGCGTGACGGCAAATAAACCCTTCCAATCGAGCGCTCGGTACACAATGCCCGCAAGCACTAGCGCGTGCAGCGCCGCGACGGCAGCAGCTTCGGTTGGCGTGAAGGCCCCCGTGTAAATACCCGTCAGCAGCACGACGGGCAGTGAGAGCGGCAGCAATCCGCGCATCACGATAGACGGCACATCCTTCCACTTGACCGACGTATCGCGCGGCATGTTGCGTTTGACCGCGACCCAGTGCACGCCCATCATCATGAACACCGCCATCAAGAGCCCAGGAATCACGCCGCCTAAAAACAACGCGCCCACCGATGTGCCCGAAACCAGCGCATAAATCACCATGGGGATCGACGGCGGGATGATGGGGCCAATGGTGGCCGAAGCCACAACCACCGCGCCCGCAAAGCCAGGTGTGTACTCCGGCTTTTTGAGCATCTCTTTAATCGTGACGAGTCCAGGGCCCGCCGCATCCGCAATCGCGCTGCCGCTCATGCCCGAAAAAATCACGCTCACCAAAATATCAACCTGCGCCAAGCCCCCACGCATACGGCCTACCAGCACTTTGGCAAAGTCAAACAAGCGTGTGGAGATCGTCCCCGCGTTCATCACGTTGGCGGCAAAAATAAATAGCGGCACGGCCAAGAGTACATAGCCGTTGTAGAGGCCATTCAAAATTTGTTCGGCAGCAAGGCCAAGGTCTTGGCCTTTAAAGATGAGATACGCGATGCCACCCGCAAGCATAGAAAAAGCAATCGGCACACGAATCGCCATGCCGCCTGCAAGAATGGCGAACATTAAAAGTAGTGCGTTACTCATACTCCCTCTCCCCTCGTGGGAGAGGGCTGGGGTGAGGGGGTTGTCAGATCACAAAAAACCACCCACACATTTCTCACCACCAAACTCACCAGCAAAAACATAAACGGCACAAACACCCAAAGAAACGAAATGTCCAACACGGGGGTGCGTTCGCGCCGCATAAACCAGATGTAATCCCAGTTGCCCGCTAAGCCATATCCCACAAGGCCTACCAGAGTGAGGCTACCCACCAAACGCATGATGCGCTGTGCCAATGGAGACACTGCGTTGTACGCCAAATCAAACCTCACGTGCTCAGTATCACGGCACACAAACGCGGCGCACCACAGCACGGTCCAGATATAGAGCACCACGGCCAGCTCGTCCGTCCATGCCATCGGGTGATTGAAGACAAACCGCGCAATGATTTGGATGATGAAGGTAATGAAAAGCGCGCTGAAGAGCGCCACGCCTATCGCGTTGGCAAGACTGGCGAGTCGCAACATGCTGCTCACTTCACCGCGTTGATGCGCTCAAGCAACCCCTTAGGCCATGTCTGTGAAATATCGGATTTTTTGTACGCGGCTTGCACTGCCGTGCGGAACGCGGGAACATCTGGTGTAATCACCACCAAGCCTTGCGATTTGAAGAATTCCACCATTTGCGCTTCGTCTTTGATGCGGTTTTCGTCGTTGTATTTGGCAGCGCTCATGGCAGCAGCTTTAACCTTGGCCTGATTCGCTTTGCTCATCGCGTTCCATGCCTTGTTAGAGATCGAGATGAAGATGCCGTCAACCAAATGACTGGTCATCACGATCTGCTTAGTGACTTCGTAAAACTTAGCAGATTTAACCGTTGGCAGCGGATTGTCTTGGCCATCAATCGTGCCTGTTTTAAGTCCGAGGTAAACCTCACCAAAGGCAAGCGGAGTGGGCGTTGCGCCCAAAGACTCACCTAAGAAAAGCCACTCTTTCGAGCCAGGCATACGCAGCTTCACGCCCTTTAAATCGGCGGGTGTGCGCACGCTTTTGACTTCGCGCAAATTGACCTGGCGCGTACCCAAATAGAGCGGCGCAAGGATGGTGATGTCCATCTTGTCGCTCACCAATTTCGCCATCTCAGCACCAATGGGGCCGCTGTGGACTTTGTTTAAATGCGAAGGATCGCGAATAATGTAGCCCGCCGTAAAGATGGAGTACTCAGGCACGATTTTGGCAATATCTTGTGCGGAAATCGTAGCTAGTTCTAAGTTGCCACGCGCCATTGCCGCCCCTTCAGCGCCTTGTTTAAAAAGTGACGCATTCAAATTGATTTGCACATCAAATTGCTTAGGCGATGTCTTATTCAATTCGTCCTTCATCACCGTCCACATCTTGGCGTGCCAATCGTCTGGCACAGCAGGAGTAGAGACGCGCAGCACGGTTTGCGCATTGACAAAAGAAAAGGCGGCGAGAGCTGCAAAAATAATGATGATCAGCAGCGCATTTTTTACGAATGAACGATTAAACATATATGGATTTCCTTCTTTAAAAAAGATGAGTCATTGTGCCAGCGTTAGCTAGGTCGCTGCGGCATATCCATAGAATCTTAACTATGAACCGTACGATGCAATTACACGAAATACTATTTAACCAAGGTTTTGGCACGCGCCGTGTGTGTGCAGGCCTTATCCAAAAAGGGCTAGTGAGCATCAAGCCTTCGCAAGCACCGATTGATGGGGCTTTCAGCCTAGTAACTGATTCCGATTTGGAACTTGCCCCCGAGGGATTGCAATTTCGCGTGAGCGGCGTGCCTGGCTTGCCAGATCTCATCTGGCCGTACGCAGCCCGCGCCTACATCGTCTTCAACAAACCCACAGGGCACGAGTGCTCGCACAAAGCCTCGCATTGGCCGACGATTTATAGCTTGTTACCCAGCCCCCTTCGGCTGCGTCCACAAAAATCCGCGATTCAAGGCGTGCAGGCGATTGGCCGCTTAGACCAAGACACGACGGGTTTGCTGATTCTCACAGATGACGGTGCATTGATTCACCGCTTAAGCTCACCCAAGCATCACGCGCCTAAGGTGTACGAGGTGACGACTAAGCATCCTATTGATACCAAGCAAGTCGAGCGATTACTAGCGGGTGTAGTGCTAGATGACTCCCCCAAGCCCGTGCTGGCTGCGGCTTGCGAAGCGGTGGGGGAACTCGGCGTGACCACGCATCTGCGTCTTACGCTGACCGAGGGAAAATATCACCAAGTCAAGCGGATGATTGCCGCCGTGGGTAATCGCGTGGAAGGTTTGCACCGCTCGCAAATGGGCGGGTTTGAATTGCCTAGTGATTTGCCAGCGGGAAGCTGGCGGTGGTTGACTACAGAGGAGCTGGCGTCTCTGTCGGCGCAGTAACTTCGCCGCTTTGCGTGGCTTCGCCCGCTTCGTCATCAGCATCATCGCTAACAACTTCTCCGCGCAGTTTGGCCTGCTTTTTTTCTTCTTTTTTTGCTTTTTTGGCAAGGTCTTTTTGGCGTTTGATAAACGAATAGTTTGGGGTTGCCATGACGGAGCCTTTGAATATGAATGGTGCCTCGGGACGGAATCGAACCGTCACACCTTTCGGTACCGGATTTTGAGTCCGGCGCGTCTACCAATTCCACCACCGAGGCACGCGAGCTCTCAATTATATCTGACTACACTATTGCTCTATGAATATGCCACTTCAAAGCCACAAATATCCCACCATCGCCGACACCATTGGCAACACGCCGATTGTTGCACTACAACGCCTGCAGGCCACGCAAAATAAGGCTCGCGGAAATGTCATCCTTGGAAAAATGGAAGGCAACAATCCTGCGGGTTCGGTCAAAGATCGCCCTGCACTGTCGATGATTGCACGCGCCGAAGAACGTGGCGATATCAAGGTCGGCGACGTGCTGATTGAAGCGACCTCTGGCAACACCGGCATTGCACTTGCCATGGCCGCGGCTATTAAGGGCTACCGCATGGTGCTCATCATGCCCGAGGACGCAAGCGTGGAGCGTGTGCAAACCATGAAGGCGTTTGGCTCCGAAGTCATCTTGACCCCAAAAGCCGTGGGCATGGAGGGTGCGCGCGACTTAGCAGACAAGATGGCGCTAGAAGGCAAAGGCGTGGTACTCGACCAATTCGCCAACAAGGACAACCCGCGCATCCATTTTGAAACGACAGGCCCCGAGATTTGGGAGCAAACGGGCGGACGTATTACGCACTTTGTGAGCGCCATGGGCACGACGGGCACGATTACGGGTGTGTCGCAATTTTTGAAATCGAAAAATCCCAATATCCGCATCATTGGTGCGCAGCCCACAGAAGGCTCCAAAATTCCGGGTATTCGCAAGTGGCCGACGGAATATCTGCCAAAAATTTACGACCCTACCAACGTGGACGAACTCGTCTATGTGACGCAGGCAGATGCCGAAGATATGTGCCGCCGCATGGCACGCGAGGAAGGCATTTTTGCAGGTATTTCGGCTGCGGGCGCTTGCTGGGTGGCGCAGCAAATTGCGGCCAAGGTAGAGAACGCGACGATTGTGTTTGTGGTGTGTGACCGAGGTGATCGGTACTTATCGACAGGCGTCTTTCCAGCATAAATGGACGGTATCGAGCACGTTTGGATTCACCCAGAGCGAGCAAATCGCCCGCTCGTCGTGTTTCTGCACGAAGGACTGGGCTCAGTCGCCCTGTGGCGCGATTTCCCCAAGCGATTTTGCGATGAATTGAATGTGCGTGGGCTCGTCTTTTCCCGCAAGGGCTACGGGCAATCAACGCCTCGCAAGCCATATGAACATTGGCCTGCGGACTTTATGCACCAGCAAGCCATTGATTTTTTACCTGCATTTTTTGAATCGATGGGCATTGATGCCGAGCGTGACCCTCCCATTCTTTTTGGCCACAGCGACGGCGCAACGATTGCACTGATTTACGCGGCGACTTATCCTGACCGCGTTCGCAGCGTGATGGCGCTTGCGCCGCACATCATGATTGAAAGCGTCACGATTGAGGCGATCCGCCAAGGCAAACTTGCCTACGAAACGTCCAGCACGCAGCTCAAGGCAAAACTCTCTCGCTATCACTCGGACGTGGATTCCGCCTTTTACGGCTGGTGCGATGTGTGGCTGTCAAGCGCCTTCCAAAGCTTTGACATTCGGGCGCTCTTGCCGCGCATCATCTGCCCCGTGCTGGCGGTGCAAGGCGAGCAAGACGCCTACGGCACGATGGCGCAAATTAACGAAATCGCGCAGCGAGCGCCACAAACACAGCTTTTAAAGCTAGCCAATTGCGGGCACTCGCCGCATGTCGATCAGCCAGATGCTTTGCTTGCCGGTTGCACGGCGTGGGCGGACGCTCGCGGTGGGCTATAATGCTTGGCTGACCTTGAATTAATTGAATCGATTGCTGTGCCGCGCTAGTATCCCGCGCACCAATCCAAAAAATTTCACCCCCGTTTTTGATTTTATTTTTAGATTTTTCACATGACCACTATTCGCCTTAAAGATAACGAACCGTTCGACGTTGCACTGCGCCGCTTCAAGCGCACGATTGAAAAGCTCGGCCTGCTGAACGACCTGCGCGCACGCGAGTTTTATGAGAAGCCAACGACAGAGCGCAAGCGCAAGAAGTCTGCTGCTGTCAAGCGCAACTACAAGCGTATCCGCGCGATGCAATTGCCTAAGAAGCTGTTCTAAGCACTCGCTGCTTAAGTCGCAAAAAGCTCGCTGGGTAAGACCTTGCGAGCTTTTTTAATTTTCAAACTACACAATTACTATCGTATTTTTAGGAGCCACACATGAGCGCACTCAAAGACCAAATCACCAACGACATGAAAGACGCCATGCGCGCCAAAGACACGCAGCGCCTAGGCACAATCCGCCTGCTGCTAGCCGCATGCAAGCAAAAAGAAGTGGACGAGCGCGTAGTGCTGGACGACGTAATGGTCATCGCCATCGTGGACAAGCTGGTCAAGCAGCGCAAAGACTCCATCACCGCGTTTGAGTCCGCCGCGCGCCAAGATTTAGCCGATATCGAAAAAGCCGAGCTAACCGTGCTGCAAGGCTATTTGCCAGCGCGTTTGTCTGCTGACGAAGTGGCGGCTGAAGTCGCTGCCATCGTCGCGGCATTAACCGCAGAGCTAGGCCACAAACCCGTTCAATCGGAAATGGGCAAAGTCATGGGCGCAGCCAAAGCCAAGTTGGCAGGTAAGGCGGATATGGGGCAAGTGTCGGCGGCGATTAAGGCGGCGTTGGCTTAACTTTTTCGTCATTCCCGCGAAGGCGGGAATCCATTTAACACCTGAGTAGCTGCCACTTGCGAAGCAGCAACTGCCCAAGGCGCTTGTATAGCCATCAAACGCGATAAACCTTGATTAACGGCAACAGGCGCACCAAGAATTTGAGTAAATTTCTGGAACTGGTCACTTTTCAAATTGAAAAGAATTTGGTCAAGTTTGCTTTCACCACTATCTCCAACTGAAACTCCATATTTTTCAAAGACAGCGCTCACTTGGTCGTCGGTCGCGAAATCACCGTGAACCGCCTCTCGTATTGCATCTTGCACCTCTCGAATTTGCCGTGACTGCGCTTGCGTATTAGATAGCGCAGCAGTGTGGGTATGAGTTGATTGTTCGAATATTGGCATACGACTAGATGTTGTTATCTACTGAGCAGAGGCACAATAGCTTGACTAAGCTGTAGTGAGCCTATAGCAACAGTAACAACATTTGCCATTGCCGCTAGGGTATCAAGTAGGCGTTTTCCCAAATCTTCATCAGTAAGAAAATTTTTGTACTCAGGATGCAGAGCTGCATGACCAATAGCTGTTTCAATAGCCTCTAGGAGAGGTAAGGCTCCTGTTATTTTGTACTCATCAATTGCAATAATTATCTTTCTGACATAGCGTGCGATGTATTTTTTTACGTCTTCATCAAATGCGCTATTAATTATTTCCTCGTAAAGTGCAGTCAATTGACTCTTTACATTCTCCATGTCGGAATCAGCCAATATCTTGGTATTTGACTTGGCTTGCAACAAGCCCGCAGCAAGTCGAAGATTGGTGACACTATGTTGATCAATGGCGTTGATGAATGAATCCCATCCAGCATTCAAATTTTGGGACATAAACGCATGGTTGACTTGAGACTCCCAGTGCGACCAAGTGTTTCCTTCATCTGGACACATTTCCTGCAAAGCGGCAATGGTCAGTTCTGGAAGCTCCATTGCCTTTCCAAGTCGAGACATTAGCAACGGGTTGTTATTACTTACAGATAAGATTTGTTGCCAAGCGTTGCGGCATACTTCATTCGGAGCAATTTGTTTACCTCTTTCAATTATTGAGAGGAGGCGTGCTGCGGGGTTGTCATATTTCATTTTTTTATCTCAATGCCTAAAGTGCCTAACACCCGTAAACACCATTGCCACACCGCGCTCGTTGGCTGCTGCAATCACTTCATCGTCGCGGACGCTGCCGCCGGGTTGAATCACGCAGCTTGCGCCTGCGTCCACCACCACGTCTAGGCCGTCACGGAAGGGGAAGAAGGCATCGCTGGCTACCACGGAATCCAAGAGCACCAGACCCGCGTTTTCGGCCTTGATGCTGGCAATTTTTGCTGAGTCGATGCGGGACATTTGCCCTGCGCCTACGCCTAGCGTCATGCCGTCTTTGCAATAAACGATGGCGTTGGACTTGACGTATTTGGCAACGCTCCACGCGAACAATAAATCTTGCAATTGCTGGGGTGTGGGTTGCTTGGTTGTGACGACTTTGAGGTCAGCCAAGGTGAGTTCGTGGTTATCCGCGCTTTGCATGAGTAGCCCCGAGCCCACGCGCTTGACGTCACGGGCGTTGCGGCCGTTTTCCCAAGCTGTCGATCCACCTTTTGGCAACGCGATCTTGAGAGCGCGAACATTGACTTTCTTTTTGAGCAACTCCAAAGCTTCGGGCGAAAAATCGGGCGCAATCAGCACTTCGACAAACAGCTTGGTCACGGCTTCCATCGTGGCTGCATCGACAGGACGATTGAACGCCACAATACCACCAAACGCCGATGTGGGATCGGTCTGCAAGGCCTTGCTGTATGCGGTCTGCGGGCTATCACCTGTTGCCACGCCGCATGGGTTGGCGTGCTTGACGATGACGCAGGCGCAACTGTAAAAGCTCTTCACGCACTCCCACGCCGCATCGGCATCGGCGATATTGTTGTAGCTGAGTTCTTTGCCCTGCAATTGCACTGCCGTGACGATGGAGCCTGGCGCGGGATAGAGGTCGCGATAAAACGCCGCATCTTGTTGTGGGTTTTCGCCATAGCGCAAATCTTGCACTTTGACGAAACGACCATTGCTCTGCGAGCCATAGCGGGCGTGGCTTCCGTCAGTATTGATAGAAGACAAATAGTCGCTAATCGCGCCATCGTAATTGCTGATGCGGTTGAATGCGGCAACTGAAAGTGCAAATTTAGTCGTACTGCTCACTTCACCCACCGACTTCAATTGTTCAAGTACATCCGCATACTGCGCCGCGTCGGTCAGCACCGCCACATCACGCCAATTTTTGGCGGCCGAGCGCACCATGGCAGGGCCGCCAATATCGATGTTTTCGATTGCGTCTTCTAACGTGCAGCCTGCTTTGGCGACCGTCGCTTCAAACGGATAGAGGTTCACCACCAAGATATCGATGGTATTGATGCCATGTGCAGCAAGGGCTGCCATGTGCTCGGGTAAATCGCGGCGAGCCAGCAAACCTCCATGGACATTGGGGTGCAGTGTTTTGACGCGGCCATCTAGCATCTCGGGGAAACCCGTCATGTCCGCCACTTCAGTCACTGGCAAGCCAGCGTCAGCTAGCAGTTTGGCCGTGCCGCCAGTAGATAAAAGTTTGATGCCAAGCCCGTGCAGCGATTGCGCAAATTCGACGATGCCCGTTTTGTCGGAGACGGAGATGAGTGCAGTTTTAGTCATGGAATATCTGGATTTAATCTTTAAGCAAACCGTGTTCGGCTAATTTTTTGTGGAGCGTGTTGCGGTTGAGGCCGAGCCACTGCGCGGCTTTGGATTGATTGTCTGAGGCTTTTTCCATCACGGTTGCCAAAAGCGGACGCTCGAAGCAAGTGAGCATCATGTCGTACAAATTGTGCGGCGCAACGCCGTCTAAATCTTTGAAATACGCCGCCAAACTCTCACGAATGCAGGCGTCTATTTTTTCTTTACTCATTTTTCTTTACTCGGGGGTCACTAATTTCCAAAAAATTCTGGACTAAAAAACTCATTAACGGCTTGCAATTGCTGCTCGCAGGTCTGGAGTTGGTTCATCTGCTGACGAAACGCTTCGCCACCCACCATGCCTTGCACGTACCAGCCAATATGCTTTCGAGCAGTATAAAGCCCCGTCTGTGCACCATACAGCTCATAATGTTCGAGTAAATGCGCAACGAGCAAGCCTCTAATCTCGTCCGTGCTTGGCGCAGCCAAATCGGTGCCATTGGCTAAAAAATGCACGATTTCCCGAAAAATCCACGGCCTACCCTGCGCAGCACGGCCAATCATCACCGCGTCTGCGCCTGTTGCCGCCAGCACTTCTTTCGCTTTTTGCGGCGTAGTAATGTCGCCGTTCGCCACTACGGGCACACGCACGGCGGCTTTGACGGCCGCAATGGTGTCGTACTCGGCATAGCCTTTGTAGCCCTGCTCGCGGGTGCGGCCGTGGATGGTCAACATCTGCACACCAGCGGACTCGGCAGCCCGCGCAATCGACACGGCATTTTTGTTATCCACGCTCCAGCCCGTGCGCATCTTGAGCGTTACAGGAACGTTAGCAGGTGAGCAAGCACTCACAACGGCGGCAACAATCTCCAGCGCCAAACGCTCATCTTGCATCAACGCCGAGCCCGCCCACTTGTTGCACACCTTTTTGGCAGGGCAGCCCATGTTGATGTCGATGATTTGCGCGCCTCGGTCGATGTTGTACCGCGCCGCATCCGCCATCATTTGCGCGTCTGTGCCGGCAATTTGAACGCTAATGGGGGCGACTTCACCCGTGTGATCGGCACGGCGCGAGGTCTTGAGGCTATTCCACAAATCCTTGCGCGAAGTCACCATCTCCGACACCGCGTAGCCAGCCCCCAGCCGCTTGCACAGCTTGCGAAAAGGCCGGTCTGTCACGCCCGCCATAGGGGCAGCGAAGACGTTATTGGGGAGGAGGTATTGGCCGAGCTGCATGGAAGAGAGAGATTGTCGCTCTTTGAGGTCGCAATTTGCGACCTCAAGGTGCTATCCCAAGAGTACAACCAGCGCCCCAGCACCGCCCTGCTCGGGCTTGGCCTGCACAAACGCGGTCACCGCATCGAGCTGCACCAGCCAGCTTTGCACTTTCGCCTTCAATACAGGCGCGCCGCCTTTTGACCCGTAACCCTGTCCGTGAATCACACGAATACAGCGCCGCCCTTGCTGTAGCCCTTGCTGGATATGGGCTGCGAGCATGTTTCTAGCTTCGTCGCTGGTCAGATGATGCAGATCGCACGCGCTTTCGATGCGCCAATCGCCGCGGTGCAATCGCTTAATCACGTCAGCGCCAACCCCTGCTCGGCGGTAACTCCCGTCTTCCAGGAGATGCGCCACCTCAAAATCGTCGCTCAAACGGTGGTTTGTTTTAAGCGCAGGAGATTTCTCTAGCAGCGTGACCTTGCCAATGGCTCGCATAAATAGATCATGGCTGGAGGCCATATCCCGCTTGGCCTGCAGGGCAGATGCCTTGGCAAGCCTTGCCTGCTCTGCCTCCTGGGCCAGTCGCTCTTTTAGCTCTGCTTGAATGTTTTTAAGGTCGGACAGCTTCAAAATATACCTCTCAAAAATGTCCAGCTTCCAACATCGACAGCGCTTGGCCTTTGCCCACGATGATGTGATCCAGCACCCGCACATCAATCAGCGCAAGGGCTGCGCGTAGATTCTTGGTCAGTGCCTTATCCGCCTCGGACGGTTGCACGTCGCCGCTGGGGTGGTTGTGCGCCAAAACCACGGCTGCCGCGCCGTGATGCAGCGTGCGCACGACGACTTCGCGCGGATAGACACTTGAGGCAGATAGCGTGCCGCGAAAGAGCTCATCGCAAGCAATCAGGCGCTGTTGACTGTCCAAAAAGGCGACGGCAAAGCTCTCGTAGGGCAGGCTGCCAATGCGCAGGCGCAAGTAATCCTGCATAGCGCTAATCGACTCGAAGACGGGCTTATCGGCAAGGCGTTCCATGAGCGCACGCCTTGCTAGCTCTAGCACGGCGAGCAGTTCGGCGCGTTTAGCTGGGCCAATGCCTTTGATTTCTTTGAGCGCTTCGGGCGGTGTATTTAAAAGTCCTGTGATGCCGCCGAACTTATCCAGCAGTTCTTGCGCGAGCAGAAGCACATTCTTGCCTTGCATAACCGTGCGTAGCAGGAGCGCCAAGAGTTCGCTATCGGCCAAAGCGCCTGCACCACGGCTTAGCAGTTTTTCTCGTGGGCGGGCGTCAGGTGGGAGGTCGGTAAGCAGCATGGAGATTCAAGTGGCGAGGGTGATTGAGCAGGGATAATTGGATGATTATGACAATTGACCACATGCTAATTACAGAACAATCATTCCTGACGCTGCACTACCGCCTCTCTAGTCTTGCAGGCGTAGACATCATCAACACGTTTGGGGGCAAGCCCGCCACGCTCACGCTGGGCACGGGACAGCTCTCGCCAGCGCTGGAGACACATCTACTGGGGCTTGTTGCAGGTGCGCACGAGACGTTTGAAGTGCCAGCAAGCTCGGCCGCTTTTGGCGAACGCAGTGCTGACATGATTCAATGGGTTGCTCGCGATTTATTGAAAAAATTAGGTGATAAAGACGAGACGTATGCCGTGGGCGATGTGGTGCAGTTCCCTACGCCAGACGGGCAAGCGACCTACGCGGGTGCTGTGCAGGAATCGAACGATGACTCAGTGCGCTTTGACTTCAATCATCCGCTGGCTGGGCAAGCAGTGCGGTTTGAAGTGCAGATTTTGGGCATCTTATGAACGCCGCTATGAATACTGAGTTGCAGGAGATCATCCTCGCTGAGCCACGCGGATTCTGCGCTGGCGTGGATCGTGCTATCGAGATCGTGGATCGGGCATTAGACAAATTCGGCGCGCCCATTTATGTGCGGCACGAGATTGTGCACAACACTTACGTGGTGAACGACCTCAAAAGCCGAGGCGCGATCTTCATTGAAGAGTTGGACGATGTGCCTGCGGGCGCGACCTTGGTGTTTTCCGCGCATGGCGTCAGCAAAGCCATTCAGTTAGAAGCTGCTGCGCGGGGGTTTTCGGTATTTGATGCGACTTGCCCGCTGGTGACTAAAGTGCATGTTGAGGTGGCAAAACTCGCCAAAGAGGGCTATGAGTTCATCATGATTGGCCACAAGGGACATCCTGAAGTGGAAGGCACGATGGGGCAACTGGATGGCGGCATCCACTTGGTGGAAGATGTGGCGGATGTGGCGAATGTTGCGCCTGCGCAGACGGCAAAGCTGGCACTCGTGACACAAACCACGCTGAGTGTCGATGACGCTGCGGAGATTTCACAGGCTGTGCTGGCTCGGTTTCCCACTGTGCGGCTACCCAAAATGCAAGATATTTGCTACGCCACGCAAAATCGCCAAGATGCGGTGAAAGTGCTCTCGCCACAAGTCGATTTGATGATCGTTGTCGGTAGCCCTACTAGCTCGAACAGCAACCGCTTGGCTGAACTGGCAAGAAAGCTGGGCGTTGCCAGTTACATGGTCGATAGTGCCGAGGAAGTCCAGCCAGCATGGCTTAGCGGCGTAGAGCGCGTTGGCGTAACGGCGGGCGCGTCGGCTCCTGATGTGCTGGTGCAAGCGGTGATTACGCGCATCAAATCGCTAGGTGCGTTGTCGGTCACCAAGGTGCGCAAAATGGATGGCGTGCAAGAGACGGTTAAATTTCCTCTGCCAAAAGGCTTGAAATCAGAACCTGCCGCTTAAAAAGTGCTTGAAGAAAACAACCACTTGCGCTGCGCGATGAATCTCGCTATAATTCGAGACACTCGCGGGAGTAGCTCAGTTGGTAGAGCGCAACCTTGCCAAGGTTGAGGTCGAGAGTTCGAGACTCTTTTCCCGCTCCAAATCTAAAGATCAAGGGAAGTCATCAAAATGATGTCTTCCCTTTTTCATCTAATGAATTTGATGGTGCGATAGCAAAGCGGTTATGCCCTGGATTGCAAATCCAGTTAGCCCAGTTCGACTCTGGGTCGCACCTCCACCCCCCTCATGATTACGATTCCAGACACCGAGATCACTCTCACCGCTATGCGGGCGCAAGGCGCGGGCGGTCAAAACGTCAATAAGGTCTCTAGCGCGATTCATTTGCGCTTTGACGTCAATGCCTCAACGCTGGTAGATGACGTGAAAGAGAGGCTTTTAGCGCTCTCAGATAGCCGTATTACAAAAGACGGCGTTGTCGTGATGAAGGCGCAGGCGCACCGTACGCAGGAAATGAACAAGATGGACGCGTTGCTGCGGTTGCACGAGCTCGTCAATAGCGTCGAATTTGCACCCAAAGTGCGCCGCAAGACCAAGCCCAGCAAGGCTTCGCAGCGGGCGCGTTTGAACGTGAAGAGTCTCAATGGTGAGAAAAAGACCCTGCGTGCCAGAGTGGTGCACGAGTAGCCCCTTCGACCTTAGTTTGGCACGCCTTTGTTACGCATCCAATCTGCGGTTTGAAAGAAACTCTCGCCCAGTCGTTTTTGTAATTCAGCATCTACGCCCGTCTCTAGCATCGCTTGATTCATGCACGCGAGCCATTGGTCGCGCTCTGCAATCCCAATGGAAAATGGCATATGGCGTGCACGTAGCATGGGGTGGCCAAAACGCTCGGTGTAGTGCTGTGGACCGCCCATCCAACCGCATAAAAACCAAAACAAACGCTCGCGACCCTTCGACAGATCAGCGCCATGCGCCGCACGCAATTCTTTATATAGCGGCTCGATATCCATCAAATCATAAAAGCGCTCGACCATGGCTTTGATATTGGCTTCGCCGCCGATCCACTCGAAAACGGAATTGTGCTTTGGCTTTTCTTGGATTTGCATCAACAGTCTCTCTTAGTTTCCACAAAGAAAAAGGACGCTTACTAAATTCTAGTAAACGTCCTTTTTGTTGGTTGCGCGAGCAGGATTTGAACCTGCGACCTTTGGGTTATGAGCCCAACGAGCTACCAGGCTGCTCCATCGCGCGTCAGATTTGGTAAGAGGCTGATTATCAATCAGCACACTCAAATTGTCAATGTTTATTCTGCGGATGCTGGTGCAACATCTGCATTCGGACGATCAACCAACTCAACGTAGGCCATCGGTGCGTTATCGCCTTGACGAAAACCCATCTTCAAGATACGGGTGTAGCCACCCGGACGTGTTTGATAACGTGGGCCGAGTTCAGCGAACAATTTCACAACCATATCGCGGTCACGCAAGCGATCAAACGCCAAACGCTTGTTAGCCAAAGTTGGCGTTTTAGCCAATGTGATCATAGGCTCCACCACGCGGCGAAGTTCTTTCGCTTTAGGTAGAGTTGTTTTGATGGCTTCATGCTTAAGCAACGAATTCATCATGTTTTGCAACATAGCTAAACGATGTGAGCTGGTGCGATTAAGTTTACGTAGTCCAAGTCCGTGGCGCATTATTTTTCCTTTAAAAAGTTTTTTATTAAAAGCACAGCCGTATCAGGTACTGCACAGTTTCGGGTTATTTACTTGTCACCCAAACCAGCTGGTGGCCAGTTATCGATTTTCATACCAAGCGTCAAGCCGCGTGAAGCCAAAACTTCTTTGATCTCATTGAGGGATTTACGACCAAGATTCGGCGTCTTCAAGAGTTCATTTTCAGAACGCATCACCAAATCACCAATGTAGAAAATGTTTTCTGCTTTGAGACAATTCGCAGAGCGAACAGTCAATTCGAGCTCATCGACTGGACGCAACAGAACTGGATCATAGTTTTGCGCAACCATGCGAGCTGCCGCACCACCAGCTGGGGCATCAAATGCGCTGAGCTCTGAGCCTTCAAGCTGTGCAAAGACAACCAGCTGTTCCACCAAGATTTTGGCAGAAGCACGCACCGCTTCTTCAGCAGTCAAAATTCCGTTTGTTTCAATTTCCAGCACTAGCTTATCCAAGTCAGTACGCTGCTCTACACGAGCGCTTTCAACTTTGTAGCTCACGCGCTTCACTGGCGAGTAAGACGCATCCATCGTAATACGTCCGATTGACTGTACTGGGTCTTCACCGTAACGACGAATGTTTCCTGGAACGTAACCACGACCCGCTTCAACCTTGATTTGCATGTCCAGCTTTCCACCTTGGGAAAAGTGGGCAATGACATGGTCTGGATTCAGAATTTCAACATCGTGAGGTGTTTGGATATCGGCTGCAGTTACAACGCCCATACCTTCTTTACGCAAGCTCAAAGTGACTTCATCACGATTATGCAATTTGAAAACAACACCCTTCAAATTAAGCAGCAAGCTGACAACATCTTCTTGCACACCATCGATCGATGCATATTCATGCAAGACGCCAGAAATAGTGACTTCGGTTGGCGCAAAACCTTGCATTGAGGAAAGCAACACACGGCGGATAGCATTACCCATCGTGTGACCAAAACCACGTTCAAATGGCTCTAATGTGACCTCTGCGCGGTTATGACCCAGTTGCGTGACTTGAATATTTTTTGGCTTGAGCAAGTTATTTTGCATGGGATTACCTTTGTAAATTGTTCTTTAGGTGCTTATAAATAAGCAGTCAAGCTATCGTTAGCCGTAAAAATCGGCCAACTTTTAATTTTAACGTGAGTACAACTCAACAATGAGCGATTCGTTAATGTCAGCACCGAATTCATCGCGATCAGGTGATTTTTTGAACACGCCTTCAACTTTATCAACGCTGACTTCAACCCAAGCAGGCAAACCAATTTGCGTAGCCAGCTGTAGCGCTTCAGCAATGCGTAATTGTTTCTTTGATTTTTCACGAACGGAAATCAAATCACCAACTTTCACTACAGCTGAAGGAATGTTGTTAGATTGACCATTAATCAAAATCGCTTTGTGAGATACCAATTGACGGGCTTCTGCACGAGTAGAAGCAAAGCCCATGCGATAAACCACATTGTCTAAGCGTGACTCGAGTAGACCCAACAAGTTAGAGCCTGAATTGCCTTTACGGCGATCTGCCTCTTCAAAGTAACGACGGAATTGACGCTC
>JANPAS010000158.1:0-5103 GCA_031430035.1 Comamonadaceae bacterium
GGCCTCACCGTCATTTTGGGACCTAATGGCGCTGGCAAAACAACGCTGCTTCGAGCGCTTAACGGTTTGATTCCGTTTGCAGGTGAAGTGCTGTACAACGGCGAAGATCTACCAGAAAAAACGCATGAAATCGTCAGTGCAGGAATTGCGCTGGTCGCGGAGGGGCGGCAATTGTTTCCGCAAATGACCGTGCTGGAAAACTTGGAGTTGGGTGGCTGGTTATTACCCAAAATAGAGCGAGCCCAGCGTGTCGAGCAGGTCATGACAGACTTCCCCAAATTGCGCGAACGCGTGGGTCAAATGGCTGGCACGATGAGTGGTGGCGAGCAGCAAATGGTGGCTATTGCACGCGCTATGGTGTCTCGTCCAAGGCTCTTGATGCTCGATGAACCCTCACTAGGACTTGCGCCCAAAATGGTCGCCGAAGTCTTGTCTATTGCAAGGCGTATCGCCGACGCGGGTACGACGGTGTTGATGGTTGAGCAAAACGTCAAAAAAGCGCTAGCGGTTGCAGACCGCGGCTATGTACTGGAGCGCGGCGCGATTGTTGCCAGCGGGCCTGCCAAATTGTTATCGCGTTCAAGCGTGGTGCAAGAGGCCTATTTGGGCGCACAGGACACACATTCTTACTCTGCGGCAGATGCCGCAAGTCGAACCAAAGTTTTAAATGAAGGAGTGAACCATGGCTGATTTGTCTATGTTGATCAATGGCTTAAAAGTAACAGCGGAGAACAACGCCACCTTTGAGCGGCGTAACCCGCTGGATGGCACCATTGCAACGCGTGCGCCTGCTGCCTCGCCAGCGGATGCCGTGATGGCTGTCGAAGCCGCCGCCGAAGCTTTTAAAACGTGGTCCGAAACGGGGCCTAACGAGCGCCGAGCTTTGCTTTTGAAAGCGGCTGACAAACTAGAGGCTAAAACGCCTGAATTTGTGCAAGCTGTGTCTAGCGAGACGGGTGCAACAGGTATGTGGGGTGGCTTTAACGTATTTTTGGCCGCAGGCATGATTCGTGAGGCAGCATCGCTCACCACGCAAATTGCAGGCGAAGTGATCCCGTCTGACATACCAGGCAGCCTTGCCATGGGTATTCGTCAGCCTGCGGGTGTTGTGCTGGGTATTGCGCCTTGGAATGCCCCTATCATTTTGGGTGTGAGAGCTATTTGCGTGCCATTAGCCTGCGGTAATACGGTCATTTTGAAGGGTAGCGAAAACTGCCCCCGAACTCATCAGCTCATTGCCGAGGCGTTTCACGAGGCAGGCTTTCCCGCTGGCGTGGTGAACTACATCACCAACGCGCCAGCCGATGCAGGTGCTGTGGTCGAGGCAATGGTGGCGCATCCAGCTGTACGTCGCGTTAACTTTACGGGTTCAACCAAGGTCGGAAAAATCATCGCTATGACCTGCGCCAAATACCTCAAACCCGTCGTGCTAGAGCTGGGCGGCAAAGCGCCATTGGTGGTACTGGACGATGCGGATATTGAAGATGCCGTTAATGGCGCTGCATTTGGCGCTTTTGCCAATAGTGGGCAGATTTGCATGAGCACCGAACGCATCATTGTGGATCAAAAAATTGCAGACGAATTCGTCAAAAAATTTGGTGATAAAGCTAAAAATCTACCCTTGGGTGATCCACGCAAACCAGAACCTGTGGTGCTTGGCAGCGTGATTGGCATGGGTACGGTGACACATTGCAATGCTTTGATTGATGACGCGATTGCTAAAGGCGCAAAAATGGTTTGCGGCGGCAAAGTAGAGAGCACACTTATGCCTGCAACGGTGCTCGACCATGTGACGCCCGCTATGCGGATCTACCACGAAGAAACCTTTGGCCCCGTTAAATGTATTGTGCGAGTCAAGAGTACCGAAGAGGCAATTGCCTGCGCTAATGACAACGAATACGGCTTGTCGGCAGCTGTTTTTGGAAAAGATTTAGCGCGTGCCATGCAAGTGGCGCGGCGTATTGATTCAGGTATTTGCCACATCAATGGCCCAACCGTTCATGACGAAGCGCAAATGCCTTTTGGCGGAGTTAAAGGCAGCGGGATCGGTCGTTTTGGCGGCAAGGCTGGCGTTGCAGAATTTACCGAATTGCGCTGGTTGACGATTCAAACGACACCGCGTCACTACCCGTTTTAAGGCTTAAGGGACATTTCTTGATGCCCTAAACGCTTTAGGCGATTGCCCCGTCTCTTTCTTAAAGAAGCGACTGAAATAGGCTTCGTCCTCAAACCCTAGTTTGGCGGCAATTTGTTTGATGCTGTCGGCCGTGTAGGTCAGTTCGCGCTCAGCTTCAAACACGAGCCGTGCGTTGATCACCTCTAGTGCGGTCAGCCCTAGCACTTGCTTGGTCAGACGTGTGAGCTGTCCCGCGCTGACGCCGATTCGATTGGCGTAGTTGGTGACAGACTGGGATGACCTAAATTGCTCGTTCACCAAGCGCTTAAATTTATCCACTAGAGCATAAGCTCGTGTGCGAGGATTGGCCTGCAGGCCATGCTGGATATGGCCTGCAGGGCGATCACTTGAGGCGTTTCGCTGTGCGTGAATGAGTAAGGTGGCAAGCAAACACAGCCCGGCTGCGGCGTGCCCAGCGCTGTGAGTGCGCCATTCGTGCTCAATAGCAGTTAGTAAATTGTGCAGCGCTGCGTCGGCACTTGGGTCTTGTCCAAGCCTTACCAGATGTGGCCTAGCGAGCACCTTGGCAAGCTCAGGCATCACGCTTTGCGCAAGTGACGCTAATGGCTGCTGTGCCGCCGTGATGACAGGGCCATCGGTGTTTTGAGCAAAACGAAAGCTGTGCACGTTTTGTGCGGGGATGACGATGAGTACAGGGCTTGTGAGTGTTGACGTGACGCCATTGAGGGTGATTTCGCCACTGCCATCCGTCAGCCAAAAGATTTGCAAAAACGAGTCGTGCACATGCGGTTCGATCTCCCAATTAAAGTGACTGGAGCGATCAGGAATGCGTTCAAAATGAAACGAATTTGTCCAAGTCGCTGCTCGTGCAGAAGCGCTTGATTCGCCATAGAGCTCATAATGTTTGATGCTTGATGTTTTCATTTTGCTGGAATTGTCCTATGTTTGGTTTGATTCGTCAAAGCATGGTGACGCGTTCTGTACACAATCAAAAGCATGAAAACAATCTCTACCCAAGTCGTCATTGTTGGCGCAGGCCCATCTGGTTTATTGCTCGGTGCACTGTTGCACAAAGCGGGCATCGACCACATCATCATCGAGCGGCAAAGCGCCCAGTATGTGCAAGAGCGCATCCGCGCTGGTGTGCTGGAGCAGGGCACGGCTGATTTGCTGGACTACGTGGGTGTGGGCAAGCGGTTGCACAAAGAGGGGCTGCGTCACGACGCATTTGCTTTGATCTTCAAAGGCGCATTTCACCGCATCAATATCTCGGATCGCCAAGGTGGCAAGCACATGACGGTGTACGGTCAAACTGAAGTGACCAAGGATTTGATGGATCACCGCGCTGGGCTAGGTTTGCAGACGATTTATGAAGCGGGTGATACGGTTGCTGTTCACGAATTTGATACAGAGCATCCGCGTGTCACCTTCACCAAAAACGGTGAGGAAGTCGAGATCAAGGCGCGTTTTATTGCGGGCTGCGATGGCTACCACGGCGTGTGCCGCGCCAGCGTGCCAGCTAGTAGTATCCAAACGTTTGAAAAAGTCTATCCATTTGGTTGGCTGGGGATCTTGGCTGATACGCCGCCCGTGTACCACGAGGTGACTTACTCAAATACCGAACGCGGCTTTGCGCTGTCGTCGCTTCGCTCGATGACGCGTAGCCGCTACTACATCCAATGCGGCATCGACGAGAAAGTAGAGAACTGGAGTGACGATCGGTTTTGGGCGGAATTTAAGCTGCGTATCGACCCAGAGGCCGCATCCCGCTTGGTCTGCGGGCCATCTATCGAAAAAAGTATTGCGCCGCTGCGGAGTTTTGTGACCGAGCCGATGCGCTTTGGCTCCATGTTCTTGGCGGGCGATGCGGCGCACATCGTGCCGCCCACAGGCGCGAAAGGTTTGAATCTGGCGGCAGGCGATGTGAATGTTTTGTCACAAGCCATCATTGAGTATTTTCAAGAGCAATCAAAAGCAGGCATTGACCACTATTCCGCTCGCTGCCTGCGCCGCGTGTGGAATGCCGAGCGCTTTTCGTGGTGGTTTACGTCACTCATGCACAAGTTTCCCGATACCGAAGGCTTTGGGCAGAAGATTCAAGAAGCGGAGCTGGATTACCTCGTGCACTCGGAAGCTGCGCTTCAATCTATTACTGAAAATTATGTGGGATTAGCGCATTAGCGACATGTAGGCATTGACGGCTTGATTTGATGTATACAATGAGTATCCATGAAATCAAAAAAAATCACTTTCCCTTTAAATGCATGGTACGCCATCGCCTACGATGTTGAGGTGAAGCGCGAGCTTTTAGCGCGCACGATTTGCAATCAAAAAATTGTCATTTATAGAATAGAAAATGGCAATGTCGCCGCCTTAGAAGATGCTTGCTGGCATCGTCTGCTGCCGCTCTCAATGGGGCGGCTCGACGGTGATGAAGTCGTTTGCGGCTATCACGGACTTGTATACAATTCAAGTGGCCGCTGCACCCACATGCCCAGTCAAGAGACGCTTAACCCCTCGGCCTGCGTGCGCAGCTACCCCGTAGCCGAGAAACATCGCTTCGTTTGGATTTGGCCAGGCGATCCTGCGCTAGCGGACGAATCGCTTATCCCTGATTTGCACTGGAATCACGACCCCGCATGGGCGGCAGATGGCCGCCTCATCACGGTCAAGTGCGACTACCGATTGGTGATTGATAACTTGATGGACTTGACGCACGAAACCTTTGTGCATGGCTCATCCATTGGTCAGCAAGCGGTGGCCGAAGCGCCGTTTGTTGCCACCCACGGTGAGCGCACGGCGACCGTGACGCGCTGGATGGAAAACATCGATGCACCGCCGTTTTGGGCTGGACAAATCAAACAAGGGTTGGACTACGCGGGCAAGGTGGACCGCTGGCAAATTATTAAATTTGAAGCGCCGTGCACCGTGGTGATTGATGTGGGTGTGGCTGAAACGGGAACGGG
>JANPAS010000159.1:0-27182 GCA_031430035.1 Comamonadaceae bacterium
CTTGCCAGCAAAGGCTTCCGAGATGATGACCGCATTCCAGTGCCTGCCATCACCAGTCACTTCAAGGTGCTCGCAAGCTAGGCCGCTGGCGATAAGTTGTTCAATATCTTGTGCATTCATATTTTGATTTAGTGCCTAATTTTGTAACCGATGCGTAGCAAGTGAACGGCGATGGTGCTAACGATGGCGAGTGCGGTTGCTACAACGCCAAAGCTAATCCAAGGATCGATATCGCTCTTGCCAAAAAATCCGTATCTGAAGCCGTCAATCATGTAGAAAAACGGATTGAAGCGGGAGAGGTTTTGCCAAAATGGCGGTAATGAATGGATGGAGTAAAACACACCCGATAAAAACGTTAGCGGCATGATGATGAAGTTTTGGAACACCGACATTTGATCAAACTTATCTGCCCACAGCCCCGCAATTAAACCGAGGCAACCCAGCAAAGCCGCGCCCATCAAGGCGAAAAGCACAATCCACTGCGGCGCAGCAAAGTGGAGCTCGGCAAACCAAATCGTCACGATGAACACGCCACTGCCCACGCACAGACCGCGCACGATGGACGCGCCAACATAGGCAAAAAACCAATCCCAATGTGAGAGTGGCGTCACCAGCAAGAAGACCAAGTTGCCCATCATCTTGCTTTGCACAAGAGACGACGAGCTATTGGCAAATGCGTTTTGCAGCACGCTCATCATGACTAAGCCTGGGACTAAAAAAGCGGTGTAGCTCACCGTGTCGTACACCTTCACGTGATCGGCCAGCACATGGTTAAAGATCAGCAAATACATGGCCGAGGTCAGCACGGGCGCTGTCACCGTTTGGCCAAACACTTTCCAAAAGCGCCAGATCTCTTTGTAGAACAGGCTTTGCCAGCCGTTTGCTGTATGGCTCATGGTGGTGTTCATACGGCTCCTTCGTTTATGTTTCTTGCTTTGTTCATCACGTCTAAAAAGACATCTTCTAAATCGGCTTTGCGCACTTCAACGTCTTCGGCTACTAAGCCTGCTTCGCGCACAGCGGCGAGATGGGTTTCCACTTCTGCGGCCGTGTTGGCAGGCAGTTGCACGATGCGCCCAACCACCCGTGCTTTGGCAGCAAGCGCTGGCGGCAGCATGCCATCTAACTTGAAGCGCAGCACGTTGGATGCGGCAGCTTTTAAGAGTTCGCTCGTGCTATTGAGTGCCACCACGCGCCCCTGTTGCAGCATGGCGATGCGGCCACAGAGCGCCTCGGCTTCTTCTAAATAATGAGTGGTCAGCAAGACGGTGTGACCTTGCTTGTTGAGCTTGCTAATAAACGCCCACAGCGTTTGGCGCAGCTCCACATCGACGCCAGCCGTGGGTTCGTCCAGCACGATGACGGGCGGCTTGTGGACGAGGGCTTGGCCCACCAGCACGCGGCGTTTCATACCGCCCGAGAGCTGGCGCATATTAGCGTTGGCTTTGTCGGTGAGCCCGAGGTTCTCTAACAATTCATCAACCCATGCATCATTCTTTTTAATGCCGAAGTAACCCGATTGAATCATCAAAGCTTCGCGCACGGTGAAGAAGGGATCGAATACCAGTTCTTGCGGCACCACGCCAATCATGCGGCGCGCGATGGCGAAGTCGGCACGAACATCATGTCCATGTACCAAGACCTTGCCAGACGTGGCTTTCACTAGACCTGCGAGTACTGAAATCAGCGTCGTTTTACCAGCGCCATTTGGACCTAGCAAACCAAAAAACTCACCCTCGGCAATATCAAAATTGACACTATCGAGAGCCTTGGTAATTTTGGAATCTGTGCCGTAGCTTTTGCTGACTGATTGAAAAGAAAGTGCGGGGTGTGGTGATGTGCTCATAGATTTGATTTTATGATGTAGCCATGAACACCGATGCACTCCATACCCAAGAAATCTGGCAACTTATCAGTACGCAAGCGCCTGCGTTCGCTTTAAAAGTCGTGGCGACCTTAGCGGCATGGATCATTGGACGCTGGTTGATCGGCTGGTTGGTCAAGTTATTTGGCAAAGCCATGGCGCGCGGTGAGCGGGTGGATGCGACGCTTGCTAACTATCTGCAGTCCATTATTAACTTTGCACTGAACCTCGTGCTCGTATTGTTTATTTTGGATTTTTTTGGCGTCAATACCACCTCGTTTGCAGCCCTTTTAGCCGGCGCTGGCTTAGCCATCGGGACCGCATGGGGCGGGCTTTTGACGCATTTTGCAGCTGGCGTTTTTATGCAAGTTCTGCGCCCCTATAAAGTTGGTGATGTGGTGTCTGTTGGAGGGATCACGGGCACGGTGAAAGAACTTGGACTTTTTGGCACCACGCTGATTACAGGCGACAACGTTTTGACCATCATGGGCAATAACAAAGTATTTAGCGACACCATAAAAAACTACAGCGCTCTACCCTTAAGACGAGTTGATTGCACCGCCAAAATTGCCAATGCCGTGGATGCTATTGATGCAATTGCTCGCTTGAGAACTGCGCTTGCCTGCGTTAAAAATGTCGCGGCAGACCCTACGCCTGAGATAGAGATCTTGCAATTCACGCCTGAGGGCCCGCTTTTATGCGTGCGCCCCTACGCCCCGAATGCCGACTATTGGCAGGTGTATTTCGATACACACAAAGTCATTCAGAGCACCTTCGAAGCGGCGGGCTATCCCGTACCCGAGACGCCCATGGTGCAGCGCTCTGTCTAGACTGCGGCGTTTACTTGGCCGATGAAGCTGTGCTGGCAGGTGCAGGCGCTGGGATTTGGTTGTGACGCGTATTGGATTTGACAGCCACGCAACCTAGCATGCCAATACCCGCGCCAGCGGCAGTGCCTTTGAGGGTGTTTGAGCCTTCAGCCATCATGCCGCCAATGAGCCCGCCTACGATGGATGCCGTCACGCATTCAGCCGATTTGGCATCCTCACTTTTCATGCCGCCCACAACGTCAGCTGGTGTGGGGTCTGCAGGCTTTGTTGCGCAGCCCGATAGAAGGACGGCACTGACTATGCAGGCAATTGCAGCTTTTAGTGTCATGGAATTGTTCATAATGCTCCTTGTGAACACATACAACGCTGATTGAAGGAAAATGTTGACATGAAGCTCTTTACACCCCTAGTTATTTCATCTGGCGGCGCAGCCGAAATTGCCGCTATCCGCCGTGACATCCACGCCAACCCCGAGCTGTGTTTTCAAGAAAACCGCACCGCCGATTTAGTCGCTGCAAAGCTCACTGAATGGGGCATCCCCATCCACCGAGGTATGGGCACTACGGGTGTGGTTGGCACGATTGTTGGCAAAACCAATACAAGCGGCAAAGCCATTGGCCTACGCGCCGACATGGATGCGCTACCGATGCAAGAGTTCAACACCTTTGCACACGCATCCAAAAATGCAGGCAAGATGCATGCTTGTGGCCACGATGGTCACACCGCCATGCTGCTCGGTGCTGCGCAGCATCTTGCTAAGACACGCGACTTTGACGGCACGGTTTACGTCATCTTTCAACCCGCCGAAGAAGGCGGCGGCGGCGCACGCGAAATGATCAATGACGGCCTCTTCACCAAGTTTCCAGTTGAAGCTGTCTTTGGTATGCATAACTGGCCAGGCGGCAAAGTTGGCACGTTTGCGGTGAGCCCAGGCCCCGTGATGGCGTCATCCAGCGAATTCAAAATCACCGTCAAAGGCAAAGGCTCGCACGCGGCATTGCCCTACGAGAGCATCGACCCCATACCTGCGGCGGTGGCAATGGTAACGGCGTTTCAAACCATCATCTCACGCAACAAAAAACCGATTGATCCAGGTGTGATTAGCGTTACCATGATTCATGCAGGCAGCGCCACCAACGTCATCCCCGATAGTTGCGAGCTGCAAGGCACAGTGCGTACCTTCACCATGGAGGTGCTGGACATGATTGAGCGCCGCATGAAAGAAGTTGCGGACAGCACAGCGGCGGCTTATGGCGCAACATGCGAGTTTCAATTTGACCGCAACTATCCACCCACAATCAATTCGCAACTCGAGGCCGATTTTTGCCGTGCTGTCATGGAAGAGATGGTGGGCGCAGAGGCGGTGCTGCCGCAAGAACCCACCATGGGCGCAGAAGACTTCTCCTACATGTTGCAGGCCAAGCCTGGCGCGTATGTCTTTATCGCCAATGGCGAAGGCGATCACCGAGCGATGGGGCACGGCGCAGGTCCATGCATGCTGCACAACCCAAGCTATGACTTCAACGACGAAGTCATTCCGCTGGGTGTGAGTTATTGGGTGAAATTGACGGAGAAGTGGTTGACGGCGTAACTATTCAAGCCAACACGGTTTGCGATTGCGTCCGCATACGGCGCAGCCTTATTTCTACTGTCTTCCCAACGGCTGATGCTGCCTTCATCAAAGTATCAAGCTGAATTGATAGATTGGCAGGATCAAGTACGCGATCAAGCTGAGAACGGCTTGTCGCCATGCGCTCGGCCATGCTGACTTTCGTCAGCTTACTGGTCGCCATGCTATCTTGAAGTTGTTCTGCCAAAGCACGTTTGAGCGCGCGCGCATGTGTCTCTTCGAGAATTCCTTCTTCTTTTAAGAAAGAGTCGAAGCTGCTGCCGATATGTTTATTAACTTTGTTCATATTGAATATCCTTCCATCGTCTAGTCGCTAGTTCAATGTCAGCTGGATCGGTGCGCTGAGTCTTTTTGATAAATCCGTGAAGCAAAAATAGACGCCCATTTTCAACAGCAAATAAGACTCTCGCAATACGGTTGTCCAGTTTTGTGCGGACTTCCCAAATGCTGCCCCGCAGATGATCAACACGCGGCTTACCAATTGGCCATTTGTATTGCACGTAAGCAATATCGTCACCAATCGCTTGCTTGTCGGCCTTGCTCAAACCCTTTAACCATTCGCGCACAGGTTCGTTGCCAGCATTTGAGGCATAGAAACTAACTGCGAGTGGAATCATCGTTGCCATAATTTATTGTACCTTATATGGTACTTATTTTTGCAACAACACTTTCAAAGCCCGCCCCGTATGCGAGCCACTCTTCACCACAGCCTCTGGCGTACCCGCGCACACGACCTTGCCTCCCTCTTTGCCGCCTTCGGGTCCCATATCAATCACCCAATCGGCTTCGGCAATCACATCTAGGTCGTGCTCAATCACCACAACGCTGTGGCCTGCGTTGACTAGCCTGTGCAGCACGCGAATCAGTTTTTCCACGTCGGCCATGTGCAGACCGACCGTAGGCTCGTCCAGCACGTAGAGCGTGAGCGGTGTTTTTTGTCCGCGCTTGGCGACGTCGTCGCGTACTTTGGAGAGCTCTGTTACTAGCTTCAAGCGCTGGGCTTCGCCGCCCGAGAGCGTTGGGGATGGCTGACCCAGCGTGAGGTAGCCAAGTCCCACATCTTTGAGGAGCTGCAGCGGATGCGCCACGGACGGCATCGCGGCGAAGAACTCTACCGCCTCGTCCACTTCCATTTGCAGCACGTCGCCAATCGATTTGCCCTTCCAATGCACGGCCAGTGTCTCGGGATTGAAGCGTGCGCCACGGCAGACTTCGCACAGCACTTTGACATCGGGCAGAAAGCTCATGGCAATGGTTTTCATGCCTTGACCTTCGCAACCATCGCAGCGTCCTGGCCCTGTGTTGAAACTAAATCTGGCAGCAAGGTATCCACGCGCCTTGGCCTCTAGCGTGTCGGCAAATAGCTTGCGAATCAAATCCCAAAAGCCGACATACGTCGCGGGGCAAGAGCGCGGCGTTTTGCCAATGGGGGTTTGGTCTACTTCCAAAATGCGTTCAAGGCCGCTGGCGGCTAGATTGCCTTTGACTTGCGGAAATAACACCTCGCGTGCCAAGGTCGATTTGCCCGAGCCTGAGACGCCCGTGATAGCGACCAGCTTGCCTAGTGGAATATCGACGCTGACGTTTTGTAGATTGTGCAACTTGGCATTGCGGATGTGAATCGAATTTGATTGCCCCTGCGAAGTAGGGGAAATGTCAGCGCGAGCTGACAAAGGGGTCACCACCGTTGTTCGCCTTGCTTGAAACGGATGCTTCAGCGCCGTCCCTAAATATTGCCCCGTCTGTGATTCGGCAACGGCTTGCACATCGGCTACCGAGCCTTCAGCGACCAACCGCCCACCACGCTTTCCAGCGGAAGGGCCAATGTCGATGATGTGATCGGCAGCGCGGATGGTGTCCGCGTCGTGCTCGACGACGACTAGCGTGTTACCTTTGCTACTGAGGTCTTTGAGTGCCGCCAAGAGGATGGCGTTGTCGCGAGCATGCAGGCCAATGGTGGGCTCGTCCAGCACGTAGCACACGCCTTGCAGATTGCTGCCCAATTGCGCTGCAAGCCTTATCCGCTGGGCTTCGCCGCCCGATAGCGTGGGTGCGCCTCGGTCTAGCGTGAGGTAACTCAAGCCCACTTGTTCTAAGAAGGCGAGACGACCTTCAATCTCAGGAATTAAGTCTCTGGCGATGTCGGCATCGCGTCCTTTGAGTTGCAAATTTTTGATCCAGGCGCGGACATCGGCAATCGACAGCGCCGCGACATCGGTGATGGGAGTGCCCTCAAAACGAACGGCACGTGCCAGCAAATTAAGCCGAGTGCCCGAGCAGGCACTGCATGCTTGGTCACTCACGTCCTCAACAGCGGCTTCTTCAAAGCTTTGTTCACGCCCCTTGTTGTCGTCGTCTCGCACGGAGTCGTCTAGCAATTTGCGCTGTTCTTTGGATAGCGCCACGCCCGTACCCACGCAGTCTTTGCACCAGCCGTGCTTGCTGTTGTAGCTAAAGAGGCGCGGGTCAAGCTCGTTGTAGGAGGTGCTGCAAACGGGGCAGGCACGCAGGGTGGAGAAGACATTGGTTCGTGCATTGAATGGTGTGCCTTCCAACATGGCAGCACGCAATCCATCCAGCGGTGCTAGAACATGCACGACCCCTTTGCCATGTTCCAAAGCCACAGCCAGCGCGGTTCGCAGGGATTTTTCATTGGCGGCGCTGACATGGATATCCGCAACAGGTAGCTCCACCGTGTGCTCTTTAAAGCGGTCAATGCGTGGGAAATTGGTCGTGGGTAAAAACTCGCCATCAATGCGCAGGTGCGTATAACCACGTGGCCGCGCCCAATCGGCGAGTTCGGTGTACACGCCCTTGCGGTTGATGACTAGCGGCGCAAGTAAGCCGATATGCTGACCTTTGAAATCACGCAGGATGTGCGCGGCAATACTGTCTGGCGTTTGCGGCGCAACGGGCGTGCCGTCATGCACACAGTGCTGCACACCGAGCTTGACGTACAAAAGGCGCAAGAAGTGCCATACCTCGGTGGCCGTGCCCACGGTGCTTTTTCGCCCACCGCGCGAGAGGCGCTGCTCAATCGCTACGGTAGGCGGAATGCCATATACCGCATCGACTTCGGGGCGACCTGCGGGCTGCACGATGGAGCGCGCGTAGGCGTTGAGCGATTCCAAATAACGGCGTTGGCCTTCGTTAAACAAGATGTCAAACGCGAGGGTGGACTTGCCCGAACCGCTGACACCTGTGATGACGTTGAACTGCCCGTGGGGGATGTTGACGCTTAAGTTTTTAAGATTGTTTTCGCGTGCGCCTTTGATTTGGATGGCATTTGGGAGAGCCCCTCTGTCCGCTCGCGCGGACATCTCCCCTATTGCATAGGGGAGATCAAGGCCAGTGGCTTTGGCATTAGATTGCCCCTGCTGAATTTTGATTGCCCCTGCGGTAGTAGGGGAAATGTCGCGAAGCGACAAAGGGGTCTGTATTTTTTCACTAATTCCAACAGCCCCCTCATACTCGCGCAAAGCCCGTCCCGTATGGCTTGTAGCGTGTTGTTTCAAATCATCAGGTGTGCCAACCGCCACAATGCAACCGCCTGCATCTCCCCCTTCGGGGCCTAAGTCGATCAGCCAATCGGAGGCGCGAATCACATCTAAGTTGTGCTCGATGATGATGAGCGAGTGTCCTGCATCCAAGAGCTTGCGTAGTGCCCGCATCAGCTTGGCGATGTCGTCAAAGTGAAGGCCCGTGGTTGGCTCGTCAAACATAAAGAGCTTGCCCTTGGTTGCCAAAGCTTGCTTGCTGGCAGATTTCTTTTGTTGTGTCTCTGCGAGAAATCCTGCGAGCTTCAAGCGCTGTGCTTCGCCGCCAGAGAGCGTGGGCACAGGCTGCCCAAGCTTGACGTAATCGAGTCCCACATCAACGATGGGTTGCAAGACGCGCAGCACTTCACGCTCCCCCGCGAATTGCTGGCAAGCCTCATGAACAGTGAGTTCCAGCACATCGGCTACGTTTAAACCATTCCACTTGATCTCTAAAATCTCAGGCCTGTAACGCGCGCCTTGGCAATCTTGGCAGCGCAAATACACGTCCGATAAAAACTGCATTTCCACATGTTCAAAACCTGAGCCGCCGCACAGCGGGCAGCGGCCATCGCCGCCATTAAACGAAAACTTAGACGCGGTGTAGCCACGCTGTTTAGCGAGTGGGACTTGCGCGAATAGCTCGCGGATGGCGTCCCACGCGCCCACATAGCTGGCGGGGTTAGATCGTGCGGTTTTGCCAATCGGGGATTGATCGACAAAGACGACTTCTTCTAAATGATCAGCGCCCATTAAGCGATCGTGTAGCCCAGGCGTGTCGGTAGCTTTGCCAAAGTGACGCAGTAGCGCGGGCGCAAGAATATCCTGCACCAGCGTCGATTTTCCTGAGCCGCTAACACCCGTAATCGTGACTAAACATTTGAGTGGAATATCGACGTTGATGTTTTTGAGGTTGTGCTCGCGCGCGCCCTCCAGAATCAGACGTGGTGTGGATTCTGTCACTAACTTTTTAAAGCCCAATCCAATCGTTTTGCGGCCTGCAAGGTAAGCGCCCGTGAGCGTGTCGGCGCTGCGTAGCAATTCAGGCGTGCCATCAAACACCATCTGCCCGCCAGTCACTCCAGGGCCTGGACCCATGTCGATCACGCGGTCGGCGGCAAGCATCACGGCAGGGTCATGCTCGACGACAACAAGCGTGTTGCCTGCATCTCGGAGGCGCAGCATGGCGCGGGTGATGCGATCCATATCGCGTGGATGCAGGCCAATGCTGGGCTCATCCAAAACAAAAAGCGTGTTGACCAGCGATGTGCCCAGCGCGGTTGTCAGGTTAATGCGCTGCACCTCGCCGCCCGAAAGTGTGCGGCTTTGGCGGTCGAGGGTCAGATAGCCAATGCCTACGTCGCACAGGTATTGCAAGCGGGTGTTGATTTCTTCCAAGATAAGTTTTTGCGCTTTTGCTTGGGCGGAAAGTGCATAGGGGAGAACCAAGGAGCTGGTATTAGTTTGCCCCTGCGAAGTAGGGGAAATGTCCACGTGAGTGGACAAAGGGGTTGCAAGTGATGCAAAAAAGGTACGCAATTTCTCAATCGGCAATTTCATCACATCATGCAAGCACAAGCCCGCTAGGCCATGCAGTGTATGGCTTGCAAAGCCAATGCCCTTGGGAGCGAATCTGGATGTGGCCTGCAGCACAGCATCCGCTTGGGCTTTGTTGCCGACGCGCCACAGCAAGGATTCCAGCTTCAACCGTGCGCCATCGCAAGTAGGGCATGTGGTGTAGCTGCGGTACTTGGATAGCAACACGCGGATGTGCATTTTGTAGGCTTTGCTCTCCAAATACTCAAAGAAGCGCTTGATGCCAAACCAGTGCTGATTCCACTTGCCGTTCCAGTTGGGCGAGCCGTTAATCACCCATTGCTGCTGATCGTGTGTGAGCTTGTTCCACGGCGTATCGCGTGGAATGCCTGCGGTTTCCGCATGGCGCATTAGGTCGTCTTGCGCTTCCTTCCATGCAGGCGTTTGCATGACTTTGATCGCACCCATGCGCAGCGTGAGTTTGTCGTTAGGGATGACGAGTCCGTAATCTACACCGATGACGCGGCCAAATCCTCGGCAGGTCTCGCAGGCACCGTGCGCGGAGTTAAATGAGAACAGCGAAGGCGTCGGCAGGCCATACTGGATACCGCTTTCAGGGCAGTGCAGGCCTGTAGAGAAGCGCCATTCTTGTGACTCAGTATCGGTATCCGCAAAGACCGTGAACTTGCCACTGCCGTGTTTGAGCGAGGTTTCAATGGCTTCAATCGCCCGCGCTTTGGGGGCTGAGCTGGCACGGAATCGGTCGGCGACGACATAGAGCTTTTTTTCAAACGTATGAATGCGGGTAAAGCCGCTGGCAGATAGCCATTGCTGGAGTTCTTCTGGGGTGGTGTTGGCGGGTAACGTGACGGGGAAGGTGATTTGTAACCTTGGATCGTTTTTGTTTGCTCGTGCGACTATTTCTGCATAGATCGATTCGGTATCGTCATGCCTGACAGCGAGCCCTGTTTGTTTGTCAAATAACTGGGCGCTTCGTGCAAACAATAACTTCAGGTGATCGTTCAGCTCCGTCATCGTGCCCACAGTGGAGCGCGAGCTACGCACTGGGTTGCTTTGATCAATGGCGATGGCGGGCGGCACGCCTTCAATCTTGTCTACAGCAGGCTTGTCCATACGGTCCAAAAACTGCCGGGCGTAGGCGCTAAAAGTTTCGACGTAGCGGCGCTGGCCTTCGGCAAACAGCGTGTCAAACACCAAGGAAGATTTGCCCGAGCCACTGACACCCGTGACCACTGTTAGCTCGCCCGTTTTGATGTCAAGATTGAGGTTCTTCAGGTTGTGCTGGCGTGCGCCTCGGATCTTGATCTGCGTCATAGAGATGGTCTTTCAAAGTAGAGCCAAACATTCTACGTAGTTACCTCAGTGCTTTATGATGAGTTGTCTCTATAGTGAGCAGTAGAAATTAAAGGAGAACGATATGAGTTTTTTTTGGAAACTATGCCTCGGTTTTTTAATCATCCTGCCGTTCAGTCGTGCGTGGGCTGAAATCAAAATTGGTCAGACGGTCGGCATGACTGGGCTGGTTTCAGGTACGGTCAAAGAAGCCGTAGCGGGTGCTAAGTTGTACATCGACTCAGTCAATGCCAAAGGCGGCGTGCTGGGCGAGCGTATTGATCTCATCACCCTAGACGATCAATTTGATGTGAAGCAGGCGGCTGAAAACGCACGCATTTTGATTGAAGATAAAAAAGTGATTGCACTTTTTTTAAATCGCGGGACACCGCACACGCAGGCCATCATGCCGCTGCTTGCCAAATACAGCATCCCTTTGGTTGCGCCGTCTACAGGTGCAACCCTGCTGCACAAGCCTGTTAATCGTCTTATTTTTAATGTGCGCACCAGTTATCAGCGTGAAGTAGAAAAGCTCATCGATCATTTGCATACGGTCAAGACGGATCGCATTGCGCTGGTGCATGTGGACGATACGTTTGGCGAAGATGCCTTGGCAGGCGCTGAAGCGGCCTTTGCTAAAAATAAGATCACGCCCGTGGCCGTTTTAAAAGCTGATCGCAATAAACCCGATTTCGCGACGATTGTGCCCGCGCTCATCAAGGCCAATCCGCAAACCATTCTTTGGGTGGCTTCGGGAACTGCGGTCAGTGAGGGGGTTAAAGCTTTAAGGGCAGCAGGCTCGACCTCTGCCGTGGCAACGCTGTCTAACAATGCATCCGAGGGATTTATTAAATCTTTAGGCGCACAAGGTGAAGGCGTGATCGTGACGCAGGTGTTTCCTGCTGAGCGAGCGCTTAATTACGCCATGGTGCGCGAAGCGCAAGGTCTGGCCAAAGTTGCCAAGCAAAACCTTTCACCAGCCATGTTGGAAGGTTTTGCAGGTGCTAAGGTTTTGGTTGAAGGGTTGCGCCGTGCAGGAAAAAATCCGACTAGTGAGCGTTTGATAACGGCTCTTAATGGCATGAACCGATTTGATCTGGGTGGTTTAGTTGTGGGCTATGGCGCTGGCGACCACACGGGCCTTGATTTTGCGGACTTGTCCATCATTGGCCGCGACGGCAAATTTAGGCGCTAAATATCGAGTTTCGAGCTAGGTGCTGCGACTGCGAGCGAGCGGTGGGTGTTTGGCAAAATACCGCTGTAGGCCACGCAGTACGGCGCTTGTGAGTTGATCTTGGTAATCGGGGTCACGCAGTTTTTGCTCTTCTTCAGGGTGGCTAATAAACGCAGTTTCGATCAAGATGCTGGGGATATCGGGCGCTTTGAGTACGGCAAAACTGGCTTGCTCGACCTTGCCCTTGTGCAGTTTGGCCATACTTCCAATTTCTGCCATCACGCCACCACCTAACGTCAAGCTATCCTTAATTTGCGCGGTGGTGCTCATATCTAATAAAGCTTTTTTCACTTCAACATCTTTCACTTTGATGTTGAGGCCGCCCACGCTATCGGCTTTGTTTTCTTTGTCGGCTATCCAGCGTGCCGCACTGCTGGAGGCGCCTTTGTCGCTGAGGGCAAACACGCTAGCACCTCGTGCTGTGGGTGTAAAGAACGCATCGGCATGGATGCTCAAAAACAAATCGGCTTTGACGCGCTGCGCCTTTTGTACGCGTTGGTGTAGCGGCACAAAATAGTCGCCGTCTCGCGTTAAGAAGGCTCGCATCGTATGGCCTGCAACCATTTGGCTATTGATTTTATTTTGCAAAAGCAGCGCCATTTGTAGCACCACATCTTTTTCTTTAGTTCCAGCAGGACCAATCGCGCCAGGGTCTTCGCCGCCATGACCCGCATCAATAGCGATGATGATTAGGCGATCTGCTGCTTGTCGATTGAGGGTGGGCGGTATATTGGCGATAACTTGCGGAGGCTTCTTTGTTTTTTCTGCAATCAAATCACCCAGCGGGTCGGCGGCAAGCGTGGGTGATTTTTTCATTCCCGCAATCAACGCGTCCAGAGGATCAACGGCAACGGTCGGGTACAAATCCACGACCAATCGATGGTGGTAGGTGGCGACGGGGGTTAGCGAAAAGACTTGTGGCTTGGCGGCTTGCTTTAAATCGAACACAAGTCGCACGATGCCTGGTGCGTTTTGCCCAACGCGCACGCCTTGGATGAACGGATCATCCGACTTCACTTTGGCCACCAACTCTTTGAGCTCGGGGTTCAAATCAATGCCCACGATATCCAGCGCCAAACGCGGCGGATCGGTGACAAACACTTGCTTGGTGGTGAGAGGCACATCGGACTCAATGGTGACGCGTGTGTAATCCGCTGCTGGCCACACGCGCACCGCCAAAATGCCTGCAGCCCTTGCTAGGTCTGCCCCGCAGAGTAGGAGTGCCGTGTAAGGCACACCCAGTATGGCTTGGCGGCGATTCATAGGGGGGAGGGGGTGATGACAGAAACTTTTCTGGACTCATCCGCCAGCATCTCAATCGAAATCACAAAGTCCGCGGGTGGCAAGCGCGGATGCGCCTTCTCTGCCCACTCCACAATCTTTAATCCTGTTGCTGCAAAGATGTCGCGAAAGCCCGCTTCCTCCCATTCCTCGGGATCGTTAAAGCGGTAAAAATCAAAGTGCGAAATAGGGAATGAATTGTCGGGGAACGCAGCTTCGTAAGTTTCAACGATGGCATAGGTGGGACTTTTGATGCGCCCCGTCACGCCTAGCGCTTGCAACAGATAGCGTGTCAGCGTCGTTTTGCCTGCACCTAAGTCACCACGTAGCTCAATCATGACGTTCGACAAATCGTGCTGAGCCACAAACGCTTTTGCAAACGCTTCGGTGTCGCTTTCGCTATGCCACGTCGTTTGCCAGAAAATGGGGGTATGGATCAATATGCGCTCTTAGAAAAAATACAGCAATGGGGACGAGAACTTGGATTCTCGCAAATTGCCGTGGCCGATTTGGCAAGTGTCGATTTAAGCGAGGCCGAGGCCGAGTTGCAAGCATGGCTGGATAAGGGCTTTCATGGCGATATGCACTATATGGCGGCGCATGGCACCAAGCGTACAAGGCCTGCAGAACTGGTCGCTGGCACGGTGAGCGTGATTACGGCGCGAATGGATTATTTGCCTGCAAGTGCACCAAACGATTGGCGTGAGGTGGAAGAAGAGCGTCTCACCAAGCCGACCGAGGCGGTCATCTCCGTCTATGCCAGAGGGCGTGACTATCACAAGGTGATGCGTGCAAGACTACAAACTTTGAGTGAAAAAATTGCGTTTGAATTGCAAAGCATTGATCCATTAAGAGAGCTGGCAAGCCGCGTCTTTGTTGACTCCGCGCCTGTGCAAGAAGTGGTGCTGGCCAGTCAGTCGGGCTTAGGTTGGCGCGGTAAACACACACTCCTTTTAAATCGCGAAGCGGGGTCGATGTTCTTTTTAGGTGAGATTTTTGTTAACTTTGCCTTGCCGCAAACACCTATCCAAGAATCGCACTGCGGTAGTTGCAGCGCGTGCATCGACATCTGCCCGACCGCCGCCATCGTTGCTCCATATCAGGTCGATGCAAGGCGCTGCATTTCGTATTTGACGATTGAAAACAAAGGCGCGATTCCTGTGGAATTTAGGCAAGCGATGGGCAACCGCATCTACGGTTGCGACGATTGCCAAACGGTCTGTCCATGGAACAAGTACGCCAAGCGAGCGGTGATTGCTGATTTCGATGTGCGGGATGGGATGGAGGGCGTGACCTTGCTTGAACTCTTTGCTTGGAGCGAAGCCGAGTTTTTAAAGCGAACAGAGGGCAGCGCCATCCGCAGAATTGGTTACGAGCGTTGGCAGCGGAATTTGGCGGTGGCTCTGGGTAATCAACTAGGCAATGCCCTGCAAGCCACATCGGATAAGGCTGATAGGGCATCTATTGTTGCAGCCCTTGCTCAGCGTGGCTTGCGGGCTAGTCCTCTTGTGAAAGAGCATATTGATTGGGCGCTTGCTCAGTCTGCGACATCAATTTAATGACACGGTCAAACGAAGAAACGCTCGGGTTTTCAACAAATACACATTGCTTTCCTGTGCGTTTGCAAAAATCTTTGACCCGCCAATAGGCGTTATGACTGATGCAGCCTGTTTGGCAGATGACCAAGTCGGCTGCGGCAAGACTAGCCGTTAAGAGATTTGCGTTTTCTTCTATGCCGCCATCGTGATGGACAAATTTGGCACCTTCGCGTTCCACGAGTTGGCGATAACTTGGAATAGCTCTAGTACGGCCACCGACGCAGAGAATGGATTTCTCCTTCATTTGAAAGATGATCGGATGAATTGTCTGCTTCTGCGCTTTCTCAATGATTGCATTTGATTCAATTTGTGACTTTGACTCATACACCACTAATTGCATCTGAGTGCTTAGTAACTCTTGTTTTAAATCCGTATTTTTTTCCTCAAGTGCGACAAGACGATTGCTTAGTTGCGTCACTTTCTTTTGTAGCTGCATGGCATCTGTGAGGCTCATGATCGCAAGTTTCATATCTGCAAGATCTTTTTCCAAGGACGCAATACGTACTTCCTTTTGCAAGTTCTCAGATCTCAAATGGGTGATTTGGCCTGTTAGTCGTTCAATCTCAGCGTTTTTGTCAAGCAGCAATTTTGTACTGCGTTCTTGCAGTTTCCCTAGTTCACGCGTCATGACTCCGTTTTCATGCAGCATGGCATTAAATTTTGTGATGTCCGTGCGAACCATCGCACCTGCTTGATGCTGAATCATGTGAACATCTTGGCAGACTTGATCTAAAAAGCTTTGCGTACAGCGTGGATGCGTTAGTGTTGCCCAAAATGCGCCGGCAATATCACCTAGATTGACGGCAGAAATCCATAGGTCCGCTAGGGCATCTAAATTTTTTGCCGCTTTAAATGTTAACAAAACGGCTGCGTACCTTGAGTCAAGATCATCGTGAATCGCTTCAGATAACTTGCTGCGACGTTTGGATTCGCCAACGACCCTGCTGTGCAGGTCGTAGTCGTGCGCGTCGTTAATGTTTTCGTCATATTTACTGTAAATCCGCCTGATGACATTGAGCGGCAAACAAACACCAATGAGCGGGCACAACGCGTGATGCGGCAATTCCCAGAGCTTGCTTCTGCGCGAGCCAGATGGTTGCTGCGCAACCAGCGTTTCTTGGGTTGTTGTGAATGGTTTTAAAAGACCTGTAAAAACAGGTTGGTCGGGGACGTAGACGCGCATGACAACTCCTTTAGATTTTTCCAACAAGCGCCAGCGAAGGCGTTAAGGTTTTAGCGCCAGGTGTCCAGCGTGCAGGGCAAACTTCGCCTGGATTTGTTGCAACATATTGAGCAGCTTGTACTTTGCGCAGTAATTCGCTCGCATCACGTCCGATGCCGTTGTCATGAATTTCGCACAGTTTGATTTCCCCCTCAGGATTAATAACAAAAGTGCCACGAAGCGCCATGCCTTCAGCTTCAATCATCACGTCGAAGTTGCGAGTGAGTGCGCCTGTTGGATCGCCAATTAAGGGGTACTTGATTTTGGCAATGGTGTCCGAGGTGTCATACCACGCTTTATGTGTGAAATGTGAATCGGTAGACACGCCGTAAATTTCAACTCCGATAGCTTTAAAAGCCTCGTAGTTATCGGCTAGATCGCCCAGCTCGGTGGGGCACACAAAGGTGAAATCGGCAGGGTAGAAAAAGACGACAGACCACTTTCCAAGCAATGTGTCCTGAGTGATCTCAATGAATTCTTGGTTGTGAAACGCCGTTGCCGAAAACGGTTTGATTTTGGTATTAATGAGTGACATAAAAGTTCCTAGAGGGTTAAAAAAACATCGAGTGTTTCGAGCCAACACGCTCTGAGAAGCAAAGCGTGTTGTGATCGTTATCTTGAAAAGATAGTTCCCAAACTTGTGATTCCTGCCAAAGCAAGCTGGAGGATTCGGGAGTTATACGTTTGAGTTTGGGTAGCAATTGCTGGGCAATCACCGCTAAATCTTCGGCATAAACGACGTAGCGTTTTGGCTGAAAAGACTGACTATCGATGGAGCGCTGCGCACGTTCAAAACGTGCAGGCTTTGCGCCGACTTCTTGCAGCATGAGCGTAAAAGATCCCAAGCTGATGAGCGCGACAACATGCGGAACTTTCCGCTGTACGATAAATCCGAGTTGATGGACGTAAAAGGCGAGAGCCGCCTTTAAGTCAGGCGTATACACACAGATTGCAGGAAGCGCAATGGACTGCTTGGCAGGTTCAAGAAGTTGGATGACTGTATTCATGTCCCACATCATAAATGAGAATCATTCTCATTTATGATGTGGGTTGAAAATATATTTTTAACCGTCCAATGGCGCTAAACCGCGACCAATCGCCACAACGACGTGACTTCTTTGCTTCGCGCCGAGTAGAGGGGGTCGGTGCTGTCTTCAGCCTTTGGATGCTCAGGCCGCACATCCGTGCGATTCAAAACTTTGAGGCCGCCATCTTTAATCATCTCCAGCAATTCTTCGCGGGTGCGTAGCCCAAGGTGCTCGGCGATGTCGGACAGGAGTAGCCAGCCTTCGCCGTTCGGTGCAAGGTGCGAGGCCAAGCCCGCTAAAAAACCTTTCAGCATCTGGCCGCCTTCGTCGTACACGGCGCGTTCAATCGGCGAGCTAGGGCGCGCGGGCAGCCACGGCGGGTTGCACACGATGAGCGACGCCTTGCCTTCGGGGAAGAGATCGGTTTGCACTAGCTTCACGTGTTCGATCACGCCCAATTTGGTCAGGTTCTCGCGGGCGCAGGCGATGGCGCGTGGGTCGCTATCGGTGGCCACCACATGCGTGACTTCGCGCCGCGCCAGCACGGCAGACAGCACGCCTGTGCCTGTGCCAATATCAAAGGCGACAAACTTGACGCGCTCAAAAAACGTGGGTGGAAACTCGGCGCGATTGACGAGCGTGATGTACTCGCCGCGCACAGGCGAAAAAACGCCGTAGTGCGGATGGATGCGGTTGTTCGCCGTGCTGCCGACTTTGCCCAGCGCGCCAATCTCGATGCCTTTTTTGCGCCACTCGTGTGAGCTGGTTACACCCATCAGTTCGCGCAGAGTGGCAACCGAAGTCAAAGCTGCTGCATTTAATGCACCCGATGCTTCGGCCTCGCCCCAGGCTTCAGCGCAAGCCAGCTTGACATCTGGTGCACGGCGCAGGGGGATGCCGTAGTCAGCATCAAACGGAATTAAGACGCAGCTCAAAACCCGTGCTCGCTGGGCTTGCGCTTGGCGATGCAGGTGGAAGCCCTTTGCTGCAGCTTCGTTAGCGTCCACGATTTCTTCTTTGGGCGCTTTGCGTTTTTTGCGATCAGGCGTCTTGTCGATGCGCCGCGCCATGGCGGCCAGCAAGAGCTTCGCGTTTTGAAAATCGCCGCGCCACAGTAAGCCCGTGCCTGCGCAGGCCAAGCGATAGGCGGAGTCAGCCGACAAGGTGTCGTCGGCAATCACCACGCGCTTCGGAGGTGGTGCGCCGCGCTCGGAGCGCCAAATGGCGGAGCAGTCTTTATCTTTTTCTTGCCAGTGGATGAGTGATGTTGTCAGTGTAGTCATGCCCGATTTTACTTGGCAAGCCACGTACCCAGCTGCTTGGCAAAGAGCTGGCTGACTTCAAGTGTGCTGGCTCGTACGCCAAGGCTGACCATATCCACCGTTTGTAGCCCCGAGTACCCACAAGGATTGATGCGGCTAAACGGTTCTACATCCATCGCCACATTGAGCGCTACGCCGTGATAGGTGAAATGACGACTGACTTTGATGCCTAGCGCGGCGACTTTGCCCAAATGTTCGCGTGCAAAAACAGCTTCAGCAGAATCGGTAATGCCCGCTAGGGCAAGCGGGGTATGGCTTTGCGGGTCATTGATTCTCACGTAGATGCCTGGCGCTGTGCGCACGCGGTGACCTGTGATGCCGAAATGCAGCAGCGTTCGGATCACGGACTCTTCTAATTTGTAGACGTATTCTTTGACGAAGTAACCCGCGCGTTTGAGGTCGATGAGCGGATACGCCACGATTTGCCCAGGGCCGTGGTAGGTGACTTGTCCGCCGCGATTGGTTTGCACAACGGGGATATCTCCAGCAACTAAAACATGTTCCGACTTACCCGCCAAGCCTTGCGTAAAAGTAGGAGGATGCTCGCAAAGCCACAACTCGTCAGGTGTTTCTGATGTTCGCGTTTGTGTGAACACTTGCATCGCCTCTACCGTGGGTTGGTAGTTGGCTAATCCTAGGTTTTTAAGCCGCATCAAATCCTGCGGCTACGCGCACGCTTAGATTTGTATCGCCGCATAGCTTGGCAATCGCGGTTTTGGCAGCCAGAGGTTCGGTACTACGTTTAGGTACGGCGATGCTGTACACGGTGGAGAGCTCAAACTCTTTAGGTAAGAGGCCAACCAAGCGGACGCTTGGTGTGTACAAAATTTCGGTGACCTGCGTACAGCCAATCGACTCTGCATCGTTACTGGTATCCATCATGCGCATGGCGGTTGCGCCATTAGGGTGCTCAGAGATGCGGCCCTTCATTTCTTCCCAAATGCCCAGTTGCTTGAGCATCCCGAGCACGTGCAGGCCTGCGGTGGATTGCTTCATGTCAGGACAGTAAATGCTGGAAGCACCAGCTAGCGTGGCTTTGAGTGATGCTGAGTCGTGAATGTCGGGATTCGCTTTGGTATCCGCACGAACGGCGATACCTGTTTTGACATGCCCTACGTCCACGATGCTGCCCTCGACTAAACAACCCGCAGCATCTAGCTCGTCAATTTGTGCACGAGTCAATAGCAATAAGTCGCAAGGTACGCCAGACACATACAGGTCGTACATGGTGCGCACCGCGCCAAAATTGAGTCCGACGTTAATGCTGACTTGATTGCCCAGCAAGGTTTTGGTTAAACCCATTGCCGCGCCTGCGCTGATGATGTGTAAATGTGGTTGCATAATTTTATTTTATGGACTAATTGGTTAATTTTTAGCTTAATTATCCGCCTTAGCGCCAGAAATTTTGACGATATGTGCCCACTTGACGACATCATCGCTGGCGTACTTGGCAAAGTTCTCTGCTGACATGACTAATGGCGTGGCGCCTTGCCTGCCCCAAGCGGCTTTGGCTTCTGGGCTGGAGGTGATTTTGCTGATCTCAGCATTCAGCTTGTTGACGATAGCTAATGGCGTCGCTTTCGGAGCCATGATGCCAAGCCAAATCGTGGCTTCAAAGCCAGCCAGCCCTGCAACGCCCGACTCTGCAACGGTGGGTACATCAGGCAAAACTGTAGAGCGGGTACGGCCAGAAGTCGCCAGCGCTTTGACCTTGCCTGCTTTGATTTGCTCAGTCATCGTGGTCATGGCATCAAACATCACATCGACCTGTCCGCCAATGATGTCCGTGCGCGCGCCCGAGCTACCACGGTAGGGCACATGCACAATGAAAGTGCCCGACTGCGCTTTAAAGAGCTCGCCCGCCATGTGGTACGGCGTTCCCGGGCCAGACGATGCGTAGTTAAAGCGGCCAGGCTTGGCTTTGGCCTGTGCGACTAAATCTTTGACGTTGTTAGCCGTAACGGACGGGTGAGCGACAAGTACGAGATCGGAGTAATTGATCGGTGCAATCGGTACAAAGTCGCGCAGCAATTGGTACGGCTTATTCGGAATTAAGGACTCATTGACCGTTTGCGCGTTGGACATCAAGAGCAGCGTATAGCCATCGGCTGGCGATTTGGCAGCAAGGTCAGTCCCAATCACCGAGCCCGCACCCGGCTTGTTGTCTACGACAAACGATTGCCCCATTGCCTCGGTCAACTTTTGCGCAATAAATCGCCCATAAATGTCGGCAGGGCCACCCGTGGCAAACGGAACGATGAGTTTGACGGGCTTATTTGGGTAAGTTTGAGCTAAAACAATTGGGGTCTGACCCCAAAAGAGAGCCAAGCTAAGCAAGCTGCCAAAAACAGTCCAAAGGGGTCTGACCCCAATTGGCTTTCGATCAAAGTTCATATCAATTTACCTTTCCAATAATTGTTACAACTTGAGTCATTTTGGCTGCATCTGCGTCCCAATATTTTTGAAACTCGGGCGCATCCAGATATTGAATCGGACTGCCAGAACCGCCAATGGTTTGACGCACGCGGGCATCGTTTGCAGCTGTTTTTGCGGCTTCGCGAAGTTTAGCAATGACGGCGGGCGGCGTATTGGCTGGAACAAACAACCCCGCCCACTGCGCAAATTCAACAGGCTGTCCAAGCTCTTTAAGACTAGGCACATCGGGCAGACTGGCAAGTCTGCCATCGCCCCAATGCGCCAGCGCTTTGAGCTTGCCCGCTTTAATTTGTTGCACCACCGACGCAGGCCCTGTGGAGAGCGCATCAATCTGACCGCCCAAGAGCGCCACCACCGCAGGCCCCGCGCCTGTGTAGGGCACGTGCAGCATGTGAAATTTGGCTTGATTTTTAAGCATCTCCATCGGCACGTGCATGGTGCCGTAATTGCCCGATGAGCCAAAGCTATACGCAGCAGGTTTTTTGCGGATGTCAGCTAAAAATTCTGCAAAGTTTTTCCAAGGTGCGTCAGCCCGCACCACCAGTACGGTCGGGTCGGCGGTAAAGCGAGCAATGGGTTTGAATTGATCGAGCGTAAAGCTAGGTGCACGGCCAAACAGCTTGTCGGCCTCAGGGATGATGGAGAGGCTGGATAGGGACATCAAAACCGTGTAGCCGTCAGCATTAGCCTTGGCAACGTGAGTCATGCCTATGCCACCGCCTGCACCCGCACGGTTTTCAACAACGACGCTTTGATTGAGTGCGCGACCTAGCGCTTCTGCCACGGGACGTCCTACGGTGTCCGCCACGCCGCCAGGCGGAAATGGCACGACCATGGTGATGGGTTTGTTAGGCCAATCTGTCTGTGCAAATGTCACTTGTGACAGCAAACACAAGAGCGTAAAAAAAGAATAAATAGTTTTCATACAGCACATTGTCATGATTGCGACCTCAAGGCGCGCCCGAACTGTCACGAGTCATACACTAGCCGCATGAAAATCGCTGCCTACACCTATCAAAACCAAAACCTCGTTGGACTCGTCTCTGCGGGCGGTCAATCTGTCGAGGCCTATGCCTTTGCCCCCGAGCAGGCCGATCGCGGATTGCTTGCTGTGATTGACTGTCAGCAGGCTGGGAAGCCATTACCAGCAAGGCTTGCAGCCGTGCCAATGTCGCAAGTGACGCTCCGTGCTCCTGTTCCATTCCCGCGTCGCAACATCTTTTGCGTCGGTAAAAACTACTTTGAACACGCCATCGAGTTTGGCACCAGCGGCTTTGATTCCAGCACGGGCAAAGCGGGTGACGAAATCCCGAAAGACCCCATCATCTTTACCAAAGTGCCCGAGAGCGTGATTGCACACAACGAAGCGATCAAAATTCCTTATGGCGTATCGGAGGCAATTGACTACGAAGCTGAACTCACCGTTGTTATTGGCAAGGGCGGCAAAGGCATCACAGAAGCAGACGCGATGAATCACGTGTGGGGTTACACGATCGTCAACGACGTGACGGCACGCGACTGGCAGCAGCGCCATAAGCAGTGGCATCTTGGCAAGAGCTTCGATACCTTCTGCCCCATGGGTCCGATTGCAGTCTCTGGCGGTATGGGCGTAGACGAATGCAATGGCGAGGACACGCAAATGAAGCTCTGGGTCAACGGCGAACTACGTCAAAACGTGGGAACGAAAAGCCTCATCTTCAACATTCCTAAATTGATTAGCGACATCAGCCAAGGCATTACGCTCTATCCAGGTGACTTGATTGCCACGGGCACGCCCGTTGGTGTGGGGCTAGGCTTTAAGCCGCCTAAATACCTAAAGGCGGGCGATGTGGTTCGCATCGAAATTGATGGCATTGGTGTACTAGAAAATCCGCTGGTTTAAGGCTTGCTGGTTTAATGCCAGCGATGCTAGATTCTTCGTCTCCACTTTCGATCCTTCAAAAAACCTTCGGCTATGAGAGCTTTAGGGGCGAGCAGGGCGCTATCGTTGACCACGTCGTCGCTGGTGGTGATGCGCTGGTACTGATGCCTACGGGCGGCGGGAAATCGCTCTGCTTTCAAATTCCTGCCATCGCCCGAAACCAAGCGGGACATGGTGTAGCGGTCGTTGTCTCGCCGCTGATTGCACTCATGCACGACCAAGTGGGGGCCTTACACGAAGCTGGCGTGGCAGCCGAATTTTTAAACTCCAGCCAATCGTTTGAAGAGGCGGCAGCGATTGAACAGCGACTCTTCAAGGATGACATCACGCTGCTCTACGCCGCCCCCGAGCGCGTCACGTCGCCGCGCTTTTTGGCGCTGATGGACTCGCTGTATAGCCGTGGCAAACTGAGTCTTTTTGCGATTGACGAAGCACATTGCGTGAGTCAGTGGGGACACGATTTTCGGCCTGAGTACCAGCTCTTGTCTGTGCTGCACGAGCGCTATCCCTCTGTGCCGCGCATGGCGCTCACCGCGACGGCAGATAGCCTCACTCGCGCCGACATCGTGCAGGGCTTGCAATTAGAGAACGCCGCGCAGTTTGTCAGTAGTTTTGATAGGCCCAACATTCATTACAAGATTGTTGAAAAACAAGAAGCGGTTTCCCAGTTGCTACGGTTTATCGCGGACAACCACGAGGGTGAGTGTGGGATTGTTTATTGCCAATCACGCAAACGTGTAGAGGAAGTCGCGGAGCGATTAAACAAGGAAGGCGTGAGCGCTATGCCCTATCACGCAGGGCTACCCGCTGATGTACGCCTTGCCAATCAAGATAAGTTTCTGCGGTCTGAGGGTTGGGTCATGGTGGCCACCATCGCATTTGGCATGGGAATTGATAAGCCCGATGTGCGCTTTGTGGCGCACCTTGATATGCCTAAAAACATTGAAGGCTATTACCAAGAAACAGGACGTGCGGGGCGTGACGGCCTTCCTTCGAATGCGTGGATGGCATACGGCCTGCAAGACGTGGTGAATCAACGCCGCATGATTGATGAGAGTCCTGCCGCAGACGAATTCAAGCAAGTGATGCGCGGCAAGCTGGACGCACTCCTAGGTCTTGCCGAAGCAACCGACTGCCGTCGTGTGCGGCTCTTGGCGTACTTTGATGAGACGTACAAATCAGATGGACAGATCCGGCTGACTTGCGGCTCGTGCGACAACTGCGCGAGTCCGCCCGATATTTGGGATGGCACCCAGGTGGCGCGTAAGCTTTTATCCACTATTTACCGCGTCGAGCAGCAAAGCGGTTTGCACTTTGGCGCAGGGCATTTGATGGACATTGTGCGCGGCAAAACGACCGATAGAACGGCGCAGTATGGGCACGAGCGCATCAGCACGTTTGGCCTGTGCGCGGACAACACCGAGCTACAGCTGCGGGCGGTTTTGCGGCAATTGATTGCGACGGATGCGCTCTGCGTAGATGCCGAGAGCTTCAACACGCTGCATCTCACCGAAGGATCGCGCGCGGTTTTGAAGGGCGAAGTGCCTGTGCTGCTGCGCCAGTCTTTAAAACGGGTTCAAGCCCGTAAGCCAAGTGGAGCAAGGTCTGCAAAGGATGATGCCTCGCAAAGCCCAATGGATATGGCTTCCCAAGCACGGCTTGCTGCACTCAAAGCTTGGCGGTTTGAGGTGGCGGGACATCACAATTTGCCTGCGTTTGTGATTTTTCATGACAGCACGCTCAGGTCGATTGCGCTTTTAAATCCGACGACAACGGATCAGTTGTCCAGCGTGAGCGGCATTGGCGCAAAAAAACTAGAAGCCTATGGCGAAGAGGTGTTAGCGGTGATTAAACGCAGCTTGCCATAGGGCGATGATCGCTGCTCGCTCAGCCTTGAGCGCGCCATCAGGCAAGCATGCTTTTTGTTCCTGCAACCTTGCTGCATGCTGCTTGTCGCGCAGTAACTGATAGGCATCGGCCGCACGCGCCCCTACGCCTGTGGGCAGCAGTTGCTGTACATCGGCGATGCGCAAGAGCTCAATCGTGCCGACGTTACCCAAAAGCGCAGGGTGGTCCTTGGCGTGCGCGAGGATGAGGTACTGCACAGCAAACTCTGCATCCATCATGCCGCCTTGGCTGTGCTTGATGTCGAATTGCTCTGCTGGTGCGGGATAGGCCGCATAGAGCTTTTCCCGCATGGCGACGACCTCAGCACTCAAGAGTTCAGCATCGCGAGGACTGCTGAGTACTTCAGCCCGAACGCCATCAAATTGTGTGCGTAACTGCAGCGAGCCAAAGACGCAGCGTGCCCGCGTCATGGCTTGCAGCTCCCATGTCCATGCCGTATTGCTGCCGCGCTGGAGTTGGTATTTTTCATACGATTGAATCCCGGTGACGAGCAAGCCAGAGTTGCCGTTGGGGCGCAGCGCCGTATCGATTTCATACAAATCGCCTTCGCTGGTTTTAGCGGTGAGCCACGCAATCAGTTTGCGTACCAAGGCGGTGTAACGCTCAACAGCGAGATCGCTCGCGTCATCGTACAAAAAGACAATATCTAAATCGCTGCCATAGCCGAGTTCTTTGCCGCCTAATTTGCCGTACGCAATGACGGCAAAGCGATCTAACGCCTCAGCTGCCAGCAAGGTGCCTTGCAAGCGAGCGCTGATGTGTTCCCAGCACCACGGTAATGCCAACGCGAGAATGCTGTCAGCGAGGCTGGATAGTTCGTCTCCCACATCGCGCACGGAGAGTAGGCCTTGTATATCGCGGACCAAAATGCGAAATACTTCGATGTGATGCGCGCGGCGCAGTAAATCGAGCAGCGTTTCCTCGTCGCAGAGTCCTGTGGCTTGTAGGGCTTGATATTGCAAACGTACTTTTTTTTGAAACGTCTCGGCATCAAAGCGCGTGTTCAAAACGTCAGGACGTTTGAGTTCATCCGCCGCATCGGGGTGCTTGCGCAAATAGTGAACCGTCCACGCGGCTTTGCGCTGCAATAGTTCCGTCGTCACGGTTGGGGTGTCAGAACCTTTGCCAATACCTTGCTCTAGCCACTGTTCAAAAATAAGAGCGACGGCTTCCCGGTGTGCTGTGAGTCGCTGCTCAAAGGCCTCCGTGCTGGCAAAGCCCATTTGCTGGGCGATCCAGGTCAGATCGCTCGCCAAGGCAGGCACGGTATGGGTTTGGGCATCATCCAAGTATTGAATGCGGTGCTCAAGCTTGCGCAAAAAGACATAAGCCTCGCGAAGTGACTCTGCTGTCTGCAAATCCATCAGTCCTGCCGCCGTTAGCCGTTCCAGTGCTGTTAGCGTGGGGCGTGCTAGCAGTTCGGGCTGCCTGCCACCGCGCACAATTTGCAGCACTTGCGCGGCAAATTCGATCTCGCGAATGCCGCCTCTGCCAAGCTTGACATCACGTGCGCCAGAACTGGAGTCGGCGTGTTTACGGATCAGCTGGTGCAAGCCTTGCAGCGCAGTGAAGACTTTGAAGTCGAGAAAACGGCGAAAGACAAAAGAGCGCACCACAGCACGCAAGGGCAATACATCTTGCGCGGTAGTTTGCGTTTGAATGACGCGAGATTTCAGCCAAGCAAAGCGCTCCCATTCGCGCCCCGAGCGCTGAAAATACTGCGCTAATGTGGCTAGCGACACAGCCAGTGCGCCTTCGCGGCCATACGGACGCAGTGCTAAATCGACGCGAAAGACAAAGCCGTGCTCCGTGACATCCGCTAGCAAGCTTTGGATGCGCCGCACTTGCTTGGCAAAAAATTCATGATTGGAGATGCTGACCTGCGTGGGTAAGGTGGCTATTGTTTCACCGCTTTTGTCGTAGACATAAATCAGATCAATGTCGCTGGAGACGTTGAGCTCGCGTGCGCCTAGCTTGCCCATCCCCACCGTCCAAAGTGTGCTGGGTTGCCCGCCCGCCATGGGCTCTCCGTATTTGGTAACCAGTTCGGCATGTGCGGTTTGTGCTGCTACTGATAAGCAGACTTCGGCTAAATCGGTCATGCCTTGCATCACGACTCCAAGCGGCGCGCCTTGTTCGCAATCAAGCGTATAAATTCTGTGCAAAACGATCAGGCGCAGTACGCGTAGACGACTACCCGTATCGCTGTAGCCCATATCCAGCAAGGCTTTTAGGGCAATCTGCAGCAGAGATTGGGTAGGCGTTCCGCTTGGCAGGCAAGGGAGCTCTGCTGGATAGCGGCTTGCAATTTTTTGAATGGCACGTGTCAAAATGATGGCCTCAATCAGTTTTAAAGGAATGATGATATGGCAAGCACAGAAGAGTGGATCGCAGAAGCAGAGATTGTTAAAGCGCAAATGTTGGCAGGCGGCGGAGGAGCCGGTGTCTTTACGCGTGAGCAGATTGCAGGGATGAGTGGTTTA
>JANPAS010000160.1:0-4278 GCA_031430035.1 Comamonadaceae bacterium
GTGTTTAACTGGGTCGCCACGATGTGGAAGGGCTCGATGACGTTTGAAACCCCCATGCTGTTTGCGGTGGGTTTCATCTTCGTGTTCACCATTGGCGGTTTCACAGGTTTGATTTTGTCGCTCGCCCCAATTGACTTGCAAATGCAAGACACCTACTACGTGGTGGCGCATTTTCACTACGTGCTAGTGGCTGGTTCACTCTACGGCATGTTTGCAGGCTTCTACTACTGGTCGCCTAAATGGACGGGCGTGATGTACAACGAGTTTCGCGGCAAGATGCACTTTTGGCTCTCATTATTCTTCTTTAACTTGACGTTCTTCCCCATGCACTTCTTGGGCTTGGCGGGCATGCCGCGTCGCTACGCGGACTACCCTGCGCAGTTTACCGACTTCAACCAAATTGCGACCATTGGTGCGTTTGGTTTCGGTCTGGCGCAGGTTTACTTCTTCTTTTTCGTCGTGCTGCCAATGATGCGAGGCAAAGGCGAGAAAGCGCCCCAGCGCCCATGGGAGTCAGCTGAAGGCCTTGAGTGGGAAGTTCCATCTCCAGCGCCGTTCCATACGTTTGAAACGCCGCCAAAATTGGACGCTACCGCGACCAAAGTGATTGGCTAATCGGCTCTTCAAAATGACAACGCCCGAGCAATCCAAAAAGAACATTCGGCTGGCACTGATTCTTGTATCAGTGGCGGTAGTGTTCGCGCTTGGGTTTGTGTTCAAAATGGCGGTACTTGGCAAATGAAGTTCCCCTCCATGAAGCTTCACACCAAGCTGTGCGTGATCGTGGTGGGCATGTTTGGTTTTGGCTACGCGCTCGTGCCACTGTATTACGCTATTTGCGAAGCAACAGGAATCAATATTTTGGCGCTGTCCGAGCTAGAAGTGCCAGGTCAAAAAGCCAAAGTGCCAAGCAACACGCAAATTGATAAAACGCGCCTCATTACAGTTGAGTTTGATGCCAACACCCGCGGCACAGGCAGTAATAACAAAACGGGCGGACTAGGTACACAAGGCGGCATTTGGGATTTCAAACCAGCCGTTCGCTCGATGCAAGTACATCCTGGCGAATTGACCACTGTCACGTACGAGTTCCAAAACACGCAAAATCGCCGCATGGCTGCGCAGGCGATTCCTAGCTATGCCCCGCAGCAAGCGATGCCGTATTTCAACAAGGTCGAGTGCTTTTGCTTTCAGCAGTACACGCTCGATGCAGGCGAGAAAAAGTCTTGGCCTGTGGCGTTTGTGATTGATCCAAAGCTGTCAAAAGATGTGACAACGATCACCTTGTCGTATACTTTTTTTGAAGTGCCAGGCAAGAGTATGGCGGCGAGCACTAGCGCGCGCGCGGACAAGATATGAGCGCAGTGATTAAATTCTTACGAACGATCAGGGCTGTGCTCTGGTCGTTTTTGGGTATTCGCAAGGGCGCAGGATTTCAAGACGACATTGCGGCGATTACCCCGCTCCACTTGATTGGTGTGGGCATTACCTTGTGTTTTTTATTTGTGTTTAGCCTGATATTGCTGGTGCAATACATGGTCAAAATTTAATTGTATTTTTTGATAGATTGATAAGCGGAGAAAATTATGAGTGCAGCAAGTCACGATAGCCATGCCGTAGCGGCAACCCCCTACTACTTTGTGCCCGAACCATCGCGCCATCCTTTTATGGCTGCGTTTGCCTTGTTTTGGGTCATCCTTGGCGCAGGTCAGTGGATTAACGGCGTAACGTGGGGTAAATGGTCACTCTTCGCAGGATTGCTCGGGCTCTTCATTGTGCTGTTTCAGTGGTTTGGCGATGCGATTCGCGAGAGCGTTGGTGGCAAATACGGCTACAAAATTGACCTATCTTTCCGCTGGAGTATGAGCTGGTTTATCTTTTCCGAAGTCATGTTTTTTGGCGCGTTCTTCTCGGCTCTATGGTGGATGCGTGTGCACTCGGTGCCTATGCTAGCTAACGCTGAGCACGCGCTTTTGTGGGATGGTTTTAAAGGTGTTTGGCCAAGTTTGCAACACGGCGCTACCGCATCACCGGGCGGCATCATCGAAGCGTTTGAAACCATGAAACCCGTGGGTGCAGACCCGAAAGCTACCAATATTTTTGCAGCTCTGTGGGGCTATATCACGCATTCATTGCCAACCGTTAATACCGCGCTGTTGTTGACTTCAGGCGTGACGCTGACCATTGCTCATCACGCCCTCATTGTGGGTGACCGCATGAAAACAATTAAGTTCATGTGGATCACGGTCGCGCTTGGTTTACTGTTCCTCTTCGTGCAAGGCTACGAGTACTACCACGCCTATCACGAAATGAACTTGACCTTGGCATCAGGCGCTTACGGTTCGACTTTCTTTATGTTGACGGGTTTTCACGGCTTCCACGTGTTTATCGGCATGCTGATGCTTTTGTTCATCACCTTGCGCCTGCAAAAAGGTCACTTCAGTGCCGATAAGCATTTCGGTTTTGAAGGAGCCGCTTGGTACTGGCACTTCGTGGACGTGGTGTGGCTCGGGCTTTATATCTTGGTGTACTGGCTGTAATCAGCACAGGCATAAAAAAGCCCGCTACGAGCGGGTTTTTTTATGAGCCGCATTTATACGGGCTTGATTTCCATCACAAATGACCCTGCCGTTAGGGTTTCTTGAATCGGCTCTAGCGTTGTGCTGAGACTTCCTTTAAAGAAGTTGATGCAAGAGTTCAACCAGCGCGGAGCGCCAGCCCAGGTGGTTTTGTGTTCAGTGAGCTTGTAGATATGGATGCGCGGGTGCGCGTCATGTAGTTGCTGCAAGCTGCCTCCTTCTTTCCAATTCTCGAAAATCACAAAGGCATGAAAATCGGCTGGGCATGTGGTGAGGAGGGCATCAATGACTAGCTTCTCAAAGCCCTCGACATCGATTTTGATCACGCCTTGCGTCATCTTTTTTGCGGCGAGCGATGTAAATAATTGCGCGAGTCGTTCGGCGGCAGGTTCAATCGCGACATCGAGTACGTCGTAGTTTTTTAAATCAAACTTACCGTGTCCGTCTTTGGACGATAACAAGGCTTCGTCGTATTCGTTGCTGCTCGACTTAACAAAAGCGCCGCCCCAATTGTCGTAAGGCACATAGAGCTGTAAGGTCTCTTGCTGATGCCCCAGTCCATATTCATGAATCGTGTAGTTGCGTTGGCGCAGCGCAATCTTCGCATTGACTTTCAAAATGCTGAGGCAGTTTGGGTTGGGCTCGAACATGTGAATTTCTTGAAACCCTGCGCCAGACTGGCATGATGACAGTCCAATGTTGGCGCCAATATCAATTAAGAAATCGGCATGCCCATTGCTAGCCAAATAATCAATTAAGGCCTTGATTTCAGGCTCGTACACGCCATTGGCGAGTGGTGCAAAAGAAATAATATCGCCACCTCTAAAAAATAGCGGTAGTGCTTGCTTGGTTAATTTTTTATAGGCGCTGAGTTTGAGCTTACTTTTCCTATAAGTGTTGTAACTGAGACGGTAGGTAAATTGCTGAAGAATGGAGGCAGTCATTGGAGTCATACTTTTTACTTTAAAGGCAAGCCTGTGGGCTGAATCCAACCCATTTGCCACGACAGCAGCACGCAGATAAACAGTGTCACGGAAAGACCAATGCGCACGGTCAGCGCACGAACCATGCCACGCTGCTTGGCAGAGCCCTGATCGCTATCGCTGGCATGCTCAGACGGCCTGCGCAGCATAAAAAAGCCTGCCGATGCTAGGCTTGCGATAATCAGCAATAGAAATAAAGCGATGAAATAACCCATGTCAACTAGCTCCCCGAATAGATTAAGTGACGACCTTCGATTTTGGATAGTCACATTATCCGCACTGCTGATGGTTGGGCTGACTTTTTCGTTGGGATTGTGGCAGCTAGATCGGGCCTCGCAAAAAGAAAAATTAAGTTCAGTGCGACAAAATGTCCAGCCGATAAAGCTTAGTGGCCAGTGGGCGGCACCCCAGACGCTCTATGTGGACAACCGCCAAATGAATGCCAAGCAAGGCTTTTTTGTAGTCACGCCGCTTATCACGTCTAACACCGACTACGTACTGGCCCTGCGCGGTTGGATTCCTCGTGACTTTATGGACAGAAAAAAACTTGCACTAATTGAAACGCCAACAGGCATGGTGACGATTGAAGCTAGGGCATTGCCTGACCCCACGCCGCCAGCTGTCTTTGCCAAAGCAGCCGCCAGCGAGTACCCTATCGTCGCCTCAATCGATTTGGCTGCTCTTGGCGCAGCCTTACCAGATAAGGTCTACAAGGG